>JAWWBH010000278.1:0-3595 GCA_033721075.1 Christiangramia sp. | reverse complement strand
TTTCAATCATGCCGTATACAGAAATGACTGGCAAAAAGCTTTAAGGATTCTTCATGCTACGAATAACTTTCCTGAATTCACCGGAAGGCTTTGTCCTGCACCATGTGAATCTGCATGTGTGCTTGGAATCATTGAGCCGCCAGTGGCAATTGAAATGATAGAAAAATATATCGTAGAAAGAGGCTTTAAGGAAGGTTGGATAGAACCTGAACCTCCTGCTCATCGTACGAACAAAAAAGTAGCCGTGATAGGATCGGGACCAGCAGGGCTGGCAGCAGCTCAACAGTTGAACCGAGCCGGTCACAATGTTACTGTTTTTGAAAGAGATGCTAAGATTGGCGGACTTCTACGTTACGGTATTCCAGATTTCAAAATGGAAAAGAAAGTCATAGACCGTCGTTTAGATATAATGAAGGCAGAAGGAATTGAATTCAAAACAAATGTTGAAGTAGGTAAGAACTATGACATTGAAAAACTGGATGAGTTTGATGCTGTAGTCCTTTGTGGAGGCGCAACTGCCAGGCGCGGACTTCCAATCCCTGGTGCTGATGCTAAAGGAGTGATGCAGGCGATGGATTTCCTGAAAAACAACAATGAAGTTGTAGACGGGCTAAAGGAGATGAAAGAAGAACTTAATGCCAAAGGAAAAGACGTAATAGTTATAGGTGGTGGAGATACAGGATCTGACTGTGTTGGGACTTCTAACAGGCATGGAGCCAAATCTGTCACCAATTTTGAGATATTACCTATGCCACCTGAACACAGAACCCAGGAAAACCCCTGGCCTTACTGGCCTTTTACCTTAAAAACAAGTTCTTCACATGAAGAAGGAGTAAAAAGGAACTGGAGCATTCAAACCAAAGAATTTATAAAGGATGCAGAAGGAAATCTAAAAGGCTTGAAGACAGTAGAAGTAGAATGGGTAAGAAAACCCGGCCAGAGACCTGAATTAAAAGAGATCCCAAACACCGAAAAAGAGTGGCCATGCGATATTGCTTTGTTGTCACTAGGATTCACAGGACCTGAAAAGACCTTAAGTGAAAAACTGGGTGTTGAAACCGATGCCAGAACCAATATCAAAGGCGGAACTAATTATCAGACCAATGTGAGGAATGTTTTCGTTGCCGGAGACATGAGACGTGGTCAGTCGTTAATTGTCTGGGCTATTTCGGAAGGCAGGGAGGCCGCACATCATGTAGATAAATTCCTCATGGGTAAATCAAAATTACCCATAAAAGGAAATGGTGATCTTCCTACACCATAAAACATAAAAAAAGCCCCGCGCAGTAGCGCGGGGCTTTTTTAAATATATTCTCTGCACCCTTTTACAATCCTAGAAGGCCAGTGAAAGAGATATTAAGATTTACTTCAGAATTAGCTTCTACGGTAAATCCACTTAGATCTATACTGCTAGCAGTACTGGCTTCAACCATACTTGAAAACTCAAGTTTTCCGTCGTTATCTTCATCTGAATAGGAAGCAAAGTGTAATTCATAATCACCTTCTTCAAGGAAATGGATCTCAAACTCTCCATTAGACTGAGATACAGCAGAACTACTCACGGCATTTGAAAAAGTTACTCCTTCTCCATTCGCATTGCTTTCAGATTCGCTATAGGCACCTTTCTTATATGCATAGGCCACTACAACGTCGCCTTCAGCCTCACTTGTATTATCCACACTTCCGGTAACAATTCCAGTTTTCATGCTGTTCACGGCTCTTATATTGCTTTCAAGTTGTGATTCAGACACGAAAGAATAATCGTCGCCTTCATGCTTCAAACTCTTACGCAGGTCAAAGTCCAGTACGAGTTCATTTTGCGCATCCTGAACAATTTCAGCCTGATCGCTGATATTAAGCTCTAAAGCACCTGAAAGCTCTTCTTTTGCACCACCGCTAAGAACCACATAGTTACCAGGCGCATTTCCAGAAGCATCGGTATCGGCAAGCATCAATGTAATATCAGAAGTTGTTCCTGCATCAAGGTTCAGCTCACCTAAAAGTTGAGTATTACCTTTTGTAAGACTGCTAACTTCAATAGTAGTAGTGTTGAATCCTTCCACAGCCTTACCATTTACCTTTACTTCAGAAACGGTAATAAATACAGCCTCCACATTTGCTTCATCTATTGGAGAGTCTGTAATATAAACTGCAGTGGCATTACCTTCTTCTCCTGTTCCCGGCTCCTCCATGGAATCATCCTCAGAACAGGAAACAAACAAAATTAATCCTAATAATAATCCTAATCTACTTAAGTTTTTAAATAGCATAAATAACAATTTTAGTACGCCTCATATTTTTTAAGACGTTTTGGTTAAAATTCATTGATCCGATTTTGGTTAGTATCGAATAGATCTAGATTTTGATTTGGAATTAATATAAACGCAAGAGTCCTGCCAGTATTCCTTAAAAAAATGCTAAAACTGGCTATTTTACTGGTGAATTAGATGAATGGAGCCTGAAATAAGGCTTTATGGTCAGCCTGAAAGAACATTGAAGTAAACAAAAAAGGCACCCTAACGGTGCCTCTTGCTTAGGAGATCAACTCAAAGGTTTGCTGTGCGATCTCCAGTTCTTCATTAGTAGGGATCACAAGAATCTTAACTTTGGAGCCTTCGGCTTCTATAGATCTTAATTTTTTATTCCGAATTTTGTTCTTTTCTTCATCCAGTTTAATTCCGAAATAATCCATATCCTTACAAACAAGATTTCGAATAACATCGCTATTTTCGCCAATACCTGCAGTGAACACCAATGCATCCAACCCATTCATTACCGCGGCATAGGCGCCGATATATTTCTTAATGCGATAGGCATTCATATCCAAAGCCAGTTGACATCGCTTATTTCCACCAGCGGCCTCACTTTCAATTTCCCTGAGATCGCTATAACCGGTCAGGCCAAACATACCACTATTCTTATGTAAAAGATCACTTACTTCCTGTGGGGTATATCCCAGTTCATCGATAAGGTAGAAAATAACCGACTGGTCTATATCACCACTTCTGGTTCCCATAATAAGACCATTCACAGGTGCAAATCCCAGGGAATGATCCAGGCTCTTTCCATCTTTAACAGCCGTAATGCTACAGCCATTCCCTAAATGAACGCTTATAATTTTTGAATTTTCAATCTGA
This sequence comes from Christiangramia sp., assembly GCA_033721075.1. GTDB lineage: Bacteria > Bacteroidota > Bacteroidia > Flavobacteriales > Flavobacteriaceae > Christiangramia. The sequence goes on along the minus strand of JAWWBH010000278.1, from coordinate 458 downwards.
AGTTTCTCTATCGCTTTATTGGAAACATATTTATGACTGGTCCCGTGAAAACCATAAAGTTGAATATGATTTTTTTCATAAAAGTCATTAGGGATCGCATATTGCGCAGCTTTTCTGGGAATGGTCCTGTGAAAAGCAGTATCAAATACAGCAACCTGTTTAGAATTGGGGAAAAGCTTCTCGGCAACTTCAATTCCCTTCAAATTAGGCGGATTATGCAAGGGTGCCAGTGAGAAAAATTCTTTTATTTTTTCCTTTATTTTATCATTTATCGCAATAGTTTCGGTGAAGGCATCTCCTCCATGCACTACGCGATGGCCTACAGCAGCGATCTCAGCTGTATTCTTTATGACGCCGTTTTCAGGATCCATCAAATGTTCGGTAATCGCTTTTAAAGCGACCGCATGATCACTGGCTTCAATAATTTCTGATATGGAATCATCTTTGGCCGTATAATG
>JAWWBH010000277.1:0-3613 GCA_033721075.1 Christiangramia sp. | reverse complement strand
TTTTTAAATATTGTAAATCAATTAATTAGGGTATCTCTCTTCTTTTTTTGGTACTTTTTAAAATTGCAAAGGAGATAAGAAAAGTTACATAGCATCCAGGTATAAGAGCTGCGGATACTGTATACATGCGGCGAAAGAGAAAAAGTCAGGACCCTGGGTAAAAGGAGTCTCCTTGCATGGGAATGTATCGTGCTTCCTTTCTAACAACACCCGGTGGAACTGAATTTGCTGCTAATGGAATTGAAATATCTTTTGTTTAAAGGATTAATTCCGGGCTTAAAAACTGCCCTGCTTGTTACAATTTTAATTTAGCCATGAATTTTAATTCTGAAAGCTAAGGCCTGATGATTAATTTTTTTTACGGGAGGTGCACTTGTTACATCAGTCATTATTTTATTTGAACAGGTGATCCTGTTTTTTGAATTAATGGAAGCACATATTTTAAAAAATGGAGTTGTTTACCTATTGGATTTACATTCCCATATTAGTTCGGTTTAAGCGTCTTATTTAACTCTACTTCCGTAAATTTGCCAGTTAATAATTAAAAGAACAACACTTTTTTCTTTATAATATCAATTTATGAACCTTAGGATTTTCTGGCTTTTAATAATTTTTATTTCCGGCCACTGCTTTTCACAAAATAATTTTAATGCACGTATTATAGATGGAGAAACCAATACTCCACTCCAGGGGGCTAATGCTGTGGTTAAAGGCAGCAATCTTGGCGATACTGCCAATGAGGAAGGTCTGATTGAAATAAATGGTATCCCGGATGGAGAAAAGACCATCGTTTTTAGTTATATAGGCTTTGAAACTCTTGAAACCAGTTATAATTTCCCGCTTTCAGATCAAAATATAAAAACCATCTATTTATACCCGGCAGGTGAACAAATGGAGGCGGTCTTCATATCGTCTACAAGGTCACGACGTACCATTGCCGATCTTCCCACAAGAGTGGAAGTGATTTCCGGGGAAGAACTCGGGGAAAAGGGAAATATGAAGCCTGGTGATATCAGGATGCTCCTGAATGAGACCACAGGGATCCAGACGCAGCAAACTTCAGCGACATCCTATAATTCCAGCATTAGAATACAGGGACTTGACGGGAAGTATACCCAGTTATTGAAAGATGGATACCCACTTTATTCCGGGTTTTCAGGAGGTTTAAGTCTCCTGCAGATAGTGCCTTTGGACCTAAAACAGGTTGAAGTGATAAAGGGAGCTTCTTCCACCTTATATGGAGGAGGTGCGATAGCCGGACTGGTAAATCTTGTTTCCAAGACCCCTACAGAAGAAGAGGAACTAAATTTACTGCTAAACGGAACTTCGGCCCTGGGTCTTGACGCAAGCGCCTTTTATTCGAATAGATCTGATAAACTCGGGACTACCATTTTCGCTTCCTATAATTTAGGAAGCCCCTACGATCCCGCGGATATTGGCCTCACTGCCATTCCTGAATTCGACAGGTATACCTTAAATCCCCGCCTTTTCTATTACCCGGGCGAAAATGCCACCCTGGATCTTGGCGTCAATGCCGTTATTGAAGAACGTACAGGTGGGAATATTGAATTTATTGAAAATAACGGGGGAGTAGAGGACCCTTATTTTGAGCAAAACAATACCCGGCGAATTACAACCAGGGCTGGTTATGATCAAAAATTTGAGAATGGTTCAAGCCTGAATATAAAGAACAGTTTAAGCTTCTTTGAACGGAAAATTCGTATTCCCGACTTTCAATTTTCCGGAGACCAGTTCGCCTCCTATAATGAAATAACCTATGGTTTTGGCGACAGGGATTCTGAATGGATAGCCGGTGCAAATTTATGGGTAGATAGTTTTAAGGAAGATCAGAACCCTGATTCTCAGGGAGTGGATTATAATCATCTTACTTATGGAGTATTTTTACAGAACAACTGGCAGGCAACAAAATTTTTAAGCCTGGAATCGGGCTTAAGGCTTGATTATCAGAATGAATATGGTACTTTCTTACTACCAAGATTATCTGCAATGTTCAATTTGTCAGATAATCTGACTGCCAGGCTGGGTGGTGGGCTTGGTTATAAGACACCTTCTGTCTTTACAGAGGATGCTGAAAGAATACAGTTCCAAAATGTACTGCCTATTGATGTTAATAAAACGGAAGCTGAAAGGTCATACGGGACCAATTTTGATATGAATTATCGCACCGAACTGTTCGAAACCATTGACTTTAGCCTGAATACACTTTTCTTTTATACACGTGTAGATGATCCTCTTGTTCTTACCCAAAATGCAGATGAAAATTTTGAATATTTACAGCCAAACGGGTTTCTTGATACCAGGGGAATAGAAACAAACCTGAGATTATCCTACAACAATTTTAAACTCTTTGTAGGCCACACCCTGGCTGATGTGAACACACATTATGATGGTGAATCTTCAGAAATGCCACTTGTGGCTCAGAATCGGCTAAACAATGTTCTTGTCTATGAGATAGAGGATAAACTCGTGTTAGGCCTTGAGGGATATTATTTTGATCCACAAAAGCTAGGAGATGGCAGCAGGGGAGAGAATTACTGGATCTTTGGTTTAATGACCGAAATGAAGTGGGAAAAATTCTCTTTGTTCCTCAATTTTGAGAATTTTACTGATACACGCCAAACCAGGTTTGACTCTATCTATACTGGTTCGATTTCCAACCCACAGTTTAAGGATATATACGCTCCGGTTGACGGATTTGTTATTAATGGTGGAATTAAGCTACAGGTTTTATAATTGATGGGTTTTTTCACCAAATTTGCGACTTCAATTTTGATCTATGTGGAAAGCTGCAATTGAAGCTATACAGAATAACGATAAAGACTGGATAAATAAAAACCATCTTACTTTCCGAAGTTTTTTCAGGGAAGAAAACACGCTCGAAAAAGGAAAACTGGGGAAGAATGCCCTGGATAAGCATTACAGCGAAAGGCTTTTCAAGATGTTCATTGAAACTTCCCTGAATGGTCTTGAACTAGATCTTAAAACTGGTGCAAATTGGATTGAGAATGCCTCCAGTCTGGATGGCAACTGGGGCTGGTTGCTGGCAATAGGAGTAGGGGGTGGATATTTCACCCACTATCTTGATGAAGATGTGAGAGAATCCTTTTTTAAACCTGAAAGTGCATTGGTCGCGGGTAGCGGAAAACCTGTAGGCGAGGCTCAAAAAGAAAAAGATTTTTGGGCGGTGACCGGAAGCTGGGATTATTGCAGTGGTAGTGAACAGGCTTCGCTTTTTACCGCTGTTACCATGAAGGAGGGAAAGGTTACAGCCATTGTTTTACCCAAAGATCAGGTGAAAATTGAAAGGAACTGGAATGCTATTGGACTGGGATTAACCTGCAGCCATAGGATCATTGCTAACAATGTTCTGATTCCTGAAGATCATTTCTTTGATCTTTCACAGCCGCCGGCAGCTTCTCATTATCCCCTTGGCAGTTATCCTTTTGATCTTTTTGCACGTGTATGTTTTGTTCCGGTGATACTTGGGATAAGTAAAAGTCTATGGTCGGGGGTTCAGCAGGTAGCCAGTTCTAAACAAAGAGCGTGGCAACAGTATCAGCCCGAAAAGTATCATGAGATTCGAAGAGTGATA
>JAWWBH010000276.1:0-3617 GCA_033721075.1 Christiangramia sp. | reverse complement strand
GATAATGGAGGCGAAACTTCCGGCCCGGTTACGAAGGTATTCAGCAGACCAAAAGAATTTTATAGGCCTGTGTGTGATGTTTCTCCTTGCTGGATATTTTACCCTGAATTATATTTCCCATACTTTTTACAGTGGAGAATTATTAGACAGAAGCAGTCCAGGTAATTGGTTGTACTGGCTTAATGCCATTCTTATGGGTGCAGTAGTATATTTCAATAAGAAGATATTTGAATGGTCATGGAGCGACCTGGGACTGGCAAAACCTGCTAACTGGTGGCAGCCGGTTCTGGTTGGGCTGGGATGTTTCATATCGATTCTTCTGTATTCAGCTTTTATAGGCTCTTGGATAAAAGAAACCTGGGGCCAAATAGATATTTCTCATTTATACATACTAAAACAGAATCTTCCTGAATTAATTTCAGCTCTCATAGCGGTCTGGATCAGTGCTGCATTCCTGGAAGAACTTGTATTCAGGGCCTACTTTATAAATTCTCTGGAAATTCTTTTTGGGCCTGGAAAAATATCTGTGTATGCTGCAGTAGCAATAAGTGCTTTAATCTTTGGGGGAATTCATGCCTACCAGGGCATAAGCGGAATAATTACCACCACCATTATCGGGATAATATTTGGCATAGCATACATTGTTAACGGGCATCGTATCTGGCCATTAATTCTTGTACATGGTCTTGTTGATACCATTTCACTGGTAAGTATTTACAATATGGCTGGGTAGTTTTATTTAATGGACTGGTTTTTAGTGAAATCCTTAATGAGTTTTACAGCTGATGGAATAGAATCCTTGATTTTTGTAAAACTCTAAAGCAAGGCATTGTCCTGGCACAACTAAGAAGTTTTTTTGCTTTAATGAATTTTTGAGGATTAAATATGAAATTAAAACAACTAAATTTTTCGTATCTTTTATATCACTAACTAAAACCAAAAGGATATGAAAGGCTCATCGGGAAAACGCAGACTGGTAAAGAAGTATGTGTCTGATTTCATCTTTTCTGAACGAACAGGTTTTGTTCTGGATGGGACCAATTACAATCTTTCCAGCGATCAACCGGGAAGTAAATTCATCAAATTCCGCTTTGAGAAAAAGTCCTTTAAACCAAAAAGGAAATTCGTTTTCAAGTGTATCTACAAGATGATGAGAAACTTCCAGCTCTCACTTAATTAAGTTGATTCTGAAAAACGATTCATTAAAAAACCCTTTCTGATCTCAGAAAGGGTTTTTATTTGAACATATTCTGTGTTACTTATTCATTTTCAGTGGAAGTCGTATCGGTATGCTTTTCTGTAATGTTCATGAACCTTACTTTCCAGTCATCATCGGCACGTTCCCAGATCACCGTATAGGTACCTTCATGAGGGGTATTAAGGCTGTCTTCCTTCACCATATGACGGTAGGTACCAACTTCATAGGCAATACTGTCACTTGAGTATTTTAGCTCAGGAGATGTGTTCAGGTCTTTCATCATAGGAGCATTGTTCTTATACCATGCACTTATACTATCTGACTCGAATGCCTCTCCGTCCATATAAAGAACTGCGTTATCGGCGGTAAGGCTCAGGAGTTTATCAGGATCATTGGCGTTCCATGCGTCCATCCATTCCTTGTTAGTTTCAGAAGGATCACGAACCTCCATTTCTTCCATATCGTCTGCTTCTCTTTTAGAATCATCACATCCTATAAAGCATAGAAGCGCGAATAAGGGGATTAACTTTAAAAATTTCATAGGTTGATTATTTTATATTTCACTCTAAATTACTGATAAATAGTTAAATGAGTGAAAAATTATGATGATTTTAAATTATATGTTGAGAATCTGTTAATAATTTAAACAGAAAACAGGGCCTGAATAATAAGCCGGAAGTTGTAGGCTTGAAAAATCCTTCCTGGTATAGAAAAGATTGAACTTCTGTTCTTTTATTCAGAATAAAAAAAGCTCTCCCGCGACAAGCGGGAGAGCTTTAAGGTTTAAATTGCCGGATCTAAGATCCGCTATTTTTAGTATCGGTAATATTCTGGCTTAAATGGTCCTTTTACTTCCACGCCTATATAATCTGCCTGGTCCTGTTTAAGTTCGGTAAGTTCCACGCCAATTCTTTCAAGATGTAGTTTCGCAACTTTTTCATCAAGATGTTTAGGGAGCATATAAACCTTATTCTCGTACTTATCGGTATTATTCCAGAGTTCCATTTGTGCAAGCGTCTGGTTAGTGAATGAGTTACTCATCACAAAACTTGGGTGACCGGTTGCACATCCAAGATTTACAAGTCTACCTTCAGCGAGCAGGATGATATCTTTTCCATCTAGGGTATACTTGTCTACCTGTGGCTTGATCTCCACTTTGGTATTACCATGGTTTTGCTTCAGCCATGCAACATCTATCTCATTATCAAAATGGCCTATATTACACACGATGGTCTTATCTTTCATCGCTTCAAAATGCTTACCCGTAACGATATCCTTATTCCCTGTCGCGGTAATTACGATATCTGCTTTTGGAAGCACGCTTTCCAGTTGCTTCACCTCATAACCGTCCATTGCGGCCTGAAGCGCACAAATAGGATCGATCTCGGTAACAGTAACAATAGCACCTGCGCCTCTGAAGGAAGCAGCAGTTCCTTTACCAACATCTCCATAACCACAAACCACTACACGCTTACCGGCTATCATTACATCTGTAGCACGGCGAATTGCATCAACCGAGCTTTCGCGGCATCCATATTTATTGTCAAATTTAGACTTGGTAACTGAGTCGTTCACGTTGATCGCTGGCATAGGTAGCGTTCCTTTTTTCATGCGCTCATAAAGTCTGTGAACTCCTGTGGTAGTCTCTTCTGAAAGTCCTTTGATGTCCTTTCCGAGTTCAGGATATTCATCCAGCACCATATTAGTAAGATCTCCACCATCGTCCAGGATCATATTCAGGGGCTTACGCTCTTCCCCGAAGAAAAGTGTTTGCTCTATACACCAGTTGAATTCTTCTTCTGTCATTCCCTTCCAGGCATAAACAGAGATGCCTGCAGCGGCAATAGCGGCAGCGGCATGATCCTGGGTAGAAAAGATATTACATGAACTCCAGGTAACTTCAGCGCCAAGCTCTACCAGGGTTTCAATAAGAACTGCTGTTTGAATGGTCATATGTAAACATCCGGCAATTCTGGCTCCTTTCAGAGGTTTTTGCTTTCCGTATTCTTCACGGAGTGCCATAAGTCCCGGCATTTCGGCTTCTGCGAGTTCTATCTCTCTTCGTCCCCATTCAGCCAGGGAAATATCTTTTACTTTATACTTGGTATAAGGCACTGTTTTAGTCGACATATTATTATATTTGAATATTAGCGTTTAATCGCTGCAAAAATACGGAAACTCTTATAAAATTTATGCCTCTTTACAAAACAATAACAGTAAACAAGCATACTAAAGCCTTCATTTGGAAGGTAGAAGAACCTTACGAATGGCTCGCCGAAGGGATAAGACTTACCCCGCACTGCCAGAGACGTGTGGACGGAATGAAGTCTGAGATCCATCGCCGCGGTTTCATGAGTATCAGGCATTTAATGGCCGAGGCTGGCTACGTGGATGAAGATCTTTATTATGACGATCAGGG
>JAWWBH010000275.1:0-3679 GCA_033721075.1 Christiangramia sp. | reverse complement strand
TGATGAACTAAATGCGGTAGTGAAAGTTGATATCGCGAAAGAAGATTATGCCGGTAAAGTAGATAAGATTTTAAAAGATTACCGTAAGAATGCCAATATTCCCGGTTTCAGAAAAGGCCATGTACCTATGGGAATGGTTAAGAAACAATACGGGAAGGCCGTGTTGGTGGACGAGGTGAATAAATTGCTTCAGGATAGCCTTAATAAGTATCTAACCGAAGAAAAGCTGGATGTTCTTGGTAATCCTATTCCAAAGGAACAGGAGAATTTTGACTGGGATAACGATAATTACACTTTTGAATTTGAATTAGGACTCGCTCCAGATTTTGAAGTGAACCTTGATCTTGTTAAGCCTGTAACCAAATACAACATCGTGGCTGATGAGAAGATGGTGAACGACCAGATCGAGAATATTCAGAAGCAATACGGAAAACTGAAGAGTAAGGATGTTGCAGAGGAAGGTGATTCTGTTACCGGAACTTTTAAAAATGAAGAAGAAGGTATCGAGAATGAGTCAACCATCGAGCTTGAAAATCTTAAGGGAAAGCGGAACCTGAACAAATTTGTGGGAGCCAAGCCTGGAGATACCATTACATTAAAGACCAAAAATCTTTTTGAGGATGATCATGCTTTGATCGACCATCTTAAAATAGATCACGATAAGGCACATGATCTTGATATTGAAGTTGATTTCACTATCTCAGAGATCAACGAAAGAGAGCTTGCCGATCTTGATCAGGAATTATTTGATAAGCTATTTGGTAAGGATAAAGTAAAATCGGTGACCGAACTGAAGGAGAAAATCAAGGAAGATGCCGCTAAACAATTTCAGCAGCAAAGCGATCAGCAGTTGATGAATGACGTTACCGAAGCCTTGATCGAAGCTACAGATTTTGAATTGCCAAAGGAGTTCCTTCAGAAATGGATCCAGACGGTTGGCGAAAAACCACTTACCGAAGAAGAAGCGAAGGAGGAGTACGAAAAAAGCGAGAAAGGACTTCGTTACCAGTTGATCGAAGGAAAGATCGTGAACGATAATAATCTTAATGTGGATTTTGAAGACCTTAAAGCTTTTACCACAGATAAGATAAAACAGCAAATGGCTCAGTTTGGCCAGATGGATCCTTCTCAAAAGGAGCTTGACGACATCGCTGCGAGAATACTTTCAAATCAGGACGAGGTGAAAAGACTTTCTGAGCAGTTGATGAATGAAAAACTTCTGAACTTCTATAAGGAGAACATGAAGTTCGACGAAAAAGAAGTTACTTACGAAGAATTTGTGAAAGCTATTTATAAGTAAGCCTTTTTACGATATATTACCTATCTTTAAGGCGTTAACTCAATCGGGGTAACGCCTTTTTTTGGCTTATCCCGTATTATAATTAAGAAAAAAAACATTAAAAAATTGATGGACTACGGAAAGGAATTTCGAAAGTATGCTGTCTCAGATCATAACATAAACAGCAATTATTACGATAAGATTATAAGTAGCATGGTGCCGGTGGGTATGACCCCGAATATCATTGAAGAACGCCAGATGAATGCGGTGGCGATGGATGTTTTTTCCAGGCTGATGATGGACAGGATCATATTCCTGGGAACAGGGATCAACGAACAGGTGGCCAATATAGTTCAGGCACAGTTATTATTTTTGGAGAGTACAGATTCTTCCAAAGATATACAGATCTACATAAATTCACCGGGAGGTAGTGTTTATGCGGGTCTTGGGATTTACGATACCATGCAGTTCATAAAACCCGACGTTGCTACCATCTGTACAGGTATGGCTGCTTCTATGGGAGCTGTTCTGCTTTGTGCAGGGGAAAAAGGTAAAAGAAGCGGATTGCCTCACTGCAGGGTGATGATACATCAGCCTATGGGAGGAGCCCAGGGACAGGCTAGTGATATAGAAATCACAGCCAGAGAAATTTTAACATTAAAAGAAGAGCTGTATAAGATCATTGCAAAACATACGGGACAATCCTATGAAAAGGTGCATGAAGACAGCGATCGTGATTACTGGATGAAGGCTGAAAAAGCAAAGGAGTATGGTATGATCGACGAAGTTTTAAAGAGAGAAGGGTAAAATTGTAAATTACTTTTTTTACATTAAGAGTAATTAGAGAAAAATCAGACTATGGCGAAAGAAGATTTAGAATGTTCCTTTTGTGGAAGAAAGAAGCCTGAGACTAACCTCCTTATTGCCGGGCTTGATGCTCACATCTGTGATAGATGTATCGAGCAGGCGCATGGTATTGTGGTTGAAGAATCCAGGCAGGGAGAAGCAAAAGAGCTTTCATCAGATTTGATGCTGAGTAAGCCCAAATCTATCAAGACTTTTCTTGATGAATATATCATTGGGCAGGAGGAAACAAAGAAGGTGATGTCAGTCGCGGTATATAACCATTATAAAAGACTGCTTCAGCCGGAAAGCGAAGATGATGTAGAAATCCAGAAAAGTAATATTGTGATGGTAGGGGAGACCGGAACTGGTAAAACCCTTATGGCCAGAACTATTGCCAAAATGCTGAATGTGCCACTCGCCATCGTGGATGCTACTGTGCTTACAGAAGCAGGTTATGTGGGAGAGGATGTTGAAGGTATCCTTACCAGATTGCTTCAGGCAGCCGATTATAATACTGAAAAAGCTCAGCGCGGGATCGTTTTTATAGATGAGATAGATAAGATCGCCCGTAAAAGCGATAATCCATCCATTACCCGTGATGTTTCGGGGGAAGGTGTCCAGCAGGCATTATTGAAACTTCTTGAGGGAACCACTGTTAATGTGCCACCTAAGGGAGGCCGTAAGCATCCAGATCAGAAGTTCATCGAGGTGAATACTGAGAATATCCTGTTTATAGCGGGAGGTGCTTTTGATGGAATTGAAAGGATAATTAGTAAAAGACTAAATATGCAGGCGGTTGGATTCAGCGCATCCAAAGGTGAAGATGCAATTGAGCGTACCAATCTGCTTAAATATATCATACCTAAAGACCTTAAGGAATTTGGTCTGATACCCGAGATCATTGGTAGGTTACCTGCACTAACATACATGAACCCGCTTGACAGGGATACCTTAAGAGCTATCCTTACTGAGCCTAAAAATGCGATCATTAAACAGTATAAAAAACTGTTTGAGATGGACGATATCGAATTTGATATCACCGAGGAGGCTCTCAATTATATCGTGGACAAGGCAGTTGAATATAAACTTGGGGCCCGTGGTTTACGTTCCCTTTGCGAAGCTATTCTTACCGATGCGATGTTTGAATTGCCAGAAAGTGAAGAGGGAGAATTTACGGTCACACGTGAGTATGCTGAAGATAAACTGAATAAATCCACAATGAATAAGCTTAAGGCAGTGTCTTAAAAAAAGCTGAAAGTATTAAGCTGTTTTCAGTCGGAAACTATATAAAAAAGTCCTCAAATTCTTGAGGACTTTTTTTGTCTTTACCTTCAAAAATAGAGGTCTTATTTTTAATTACTTCTAACTCCTAACTCATGACTGCCCACTGCAACTGTCAACTACACACTGAAGCTACCAGCTACCACCGGCACCTCCGCCACCAAATCCGCCGCCGCCGAAGCCGCCTCCAAAGCCTCCGCTACCACCGAAACCGCCTCCGGAGCTTCCTCCACCAAAACGTCCCCGACCAAGAGAGCTTAAAATAATTGCATC
>JAWWBH010000274.1:0-3689 GCA_033721075.1 Christiangramia sp. | reverse complement strand
GTTCACCCACCTTTTTATCCATTAGTTCGATATTACTGTAGTGGCGGGCAATGGTTTCACGGGTTTCGGCATTATCAGGCAGGTATGGAGGCACTTCCACTTCATCCGGAGATACCGTTAGCGGCTTATCGCTGTATTTCCATAGTTTGCTTTCATGGGTATCGTCAATATTGAAAACCGAAAAGAAAGGCTGCCCCTCTTCCCTGCCCTTCCAATGTGCTTTACGTCCATTTTCATCCCAGGAAGAGATGGGTGCCGCGAACTGATAATCCGTCTTGGGATTGTTTGTACAGTAATAACCCTCAGCTCTCAGATATTCGGTAAAACACTTTACATTTTCGGGGATCACAGCAGAATATTGAATAATGGGATTTCCCTCTATATCTTCTCTGTCTGTATTCTCATACTCCCTGGAACCCCAACCAATAACATCCTTGCCTGTTCGCATATGCATAGTGCCAATACTAATTGGCTGCATCGCGGTTATAATGGAAGAGCGGTTAGGAGCACAGACGCCAACCGTGGCAAAGGCATTATCATAAACCAGGCTTTGCTCAGCAAGGGCATCCAGATTTGGAGTTTCTGCAGTATTATCACCATAAACCGGAAGATCCGGACTAATGTCTTCACAGGTGATCCAAAGAATGTTTGGTCTTTCGGTTTGCGCCGAAATACCCTGAATACAAATAAGTAAAATGAAAATTTTTATAAATCTCATATTTAGGTTTTTGAAGGACATATTCAGTCTCCGGAAAAATCTGATTTCCATTTGTTCAATTCTTTATATAGCCTGTTTCTAATTTCCGGAAATTCTTCACTTAAATCGTTCTGCTCCTCTTTATCGATCTCGAGATTATATAGTTCGGTTTGGTCGTCTTCATAAAAATCTACAAGTTTCCATTTCCCGGAACGGATGGCTGAAGCATTGCTTTCTCCGGTATTTCTTGGGCGTGCCTTGTCTGAATGCCAGAAAACAGTTCGGTCATCCCAGGACTCATCACCCTTTAAAACAGGCAAAAGACTTTTCCCGTTTATATCTTCCACTGTTTTACCTGTTGTAATATCCAGTAGAGTGGGAAGGATATCCATGAGCATTACTATATCTTCTGAATTGGTTTCAGGCTTCAGTTCAGACTCCCATTTAATGAAAAGCGGGACTCTTACGCCACCTTCATATAACCAACCTTTTCCGGCCCTCAGGGGATAGTTGGAAGTGGCCAGGTTACGTTCTTTCCACCCATCGTTCGAAAGTCCGCCGTGATCTGATGAAAATATGATGATCGTGTTTTCCTCCAAACCTGAAGCTTTTAAGAAATCGAGTAACCTGCCCACATTCTCGTCCATATTCTCCACCATCCCGGCATATACGGCATTATCCTGTCTCATTTTGGTTCTTCCGGTTCCTTCTTCGATATACTCCGGCCTGTCGCCGAAGTCGTGTGCCGCTATTTGTTTTTTATTCCTTTCAGCGTCTTTTTCTTTTGCCTCTATAGGCTGATGCACCGCATAATGATTCAGTGCCACAAAGAAAGGTTTACTGGAATTGTCCTTAATATGTTCTATTACCTGGGAAGTTAGCAGGTCATTGAGGTAATCTCCCTTTTCACCAACCTCATCCACATCGGGCATCGGGTCCTTATTCATTTTTCGATTTGGATTAGTAGGCTTATTGAAAGGGTAAAAATAGCTGATTGGCGAACCAGCCTTTCCTGCCGCAAAGGAATAATCAAATCCGAAAGCCTGCGGGCCGTTTTTGCCTGAACCTAAATGCCATTTGCCGAAAAATGCCGTGTGGTAACCAGCTTCATCTATCTGTTTTATAAGATTTCTATTCTCCGGAATATTCCCCAGGGCAAAGCCATCATCGGGAACACCCTTCTCGGTAACCGGCCAGGTGGCGGTAAGCAAAGCATACCGGGAAGGCACGCAACGCGGAAAATTAGCGTATGCGTTTTCAAAAACTACCGATTGCGAAGCCAGCTTATCGATATTAGGAGTCTCATATATTTCTGAACCGGTATAGCTAAGATCATGATAGCCCAGATCATCAATATGGATCATGACAATATTGGGAAGCTCCGAAGTTCTTTTAACTGATCCATTTTCTCTGTGTGCTTTACAACCCAGTATTAATAAAGCTAAAAATGAAAGTATAAAAAGGCTTAACTTCTTCATCGTAATTTGACTTAATTCAATTTTTTTACTTCGTTTAATTTCAGTCTTCAGTTAAAATCGTATCGAAAACTTTATAAAATTCTTCTCCTATTTTTTTCATACTACTCGCCGTATAGTGGCCAATAGGAGGAGGATTTCTTTCATAAAAATCACCTGAGTCCCTGTCTTTTGACTGCGGAATTAAATAAACATTCCGATCATTTTTGGCAGTTTGCCGCATTCCCTTCACTACCTCTCCACCACCTACCTGGAACATTACAAAAGGCATCTGTGGATGATCTAATTCTAACCTTGTTCTTTGAATAAGGTTTCGAAGGTTCTTTCCATAAGTTCTGGCCGGTTCTTCTCCCCATTTTTTTATCGCACTATCGGTCTCACCCTGGACCCATAACATCCCACTGACCTCATAGTTGTGCGCATCATAGTTTTCCAGAACACTTTTTACATAATTCACAAAGTCTGAATATAATTTAGGCTGTTCTAGTTCATTCATTAAAGCCGCCTTCTCTCCGCTCCAATCAGGATTCCAGCAACCGTACAAAGAGGTACCGCCCTTTGATCTTTTAATAAAAATAAACTCCTCATCAGGGTAGTTTTCTGCCAACTCAATTCCGAAAAACAATTCAGGACCAAAACATTCGCTTAAATCAAACTTCTTTTTGATATATTTTTTAGGATTCGTTAATTGAAGCGGGGTAACTGGTCGATGGTTATAGTAAAAATGGATCCTATCTGAAACTCTATTAAGTCTTTGTTTATCTTTTTCCGATAGTTGAGCCCCATCAGCCCTGCCTTCCATATTGGACTGTCCTGCAAAAAGAAATACTTTTTTCCTCCCTGTATTATCCTGCGCAAAACTCTTTAATGATCCGCATGTTAAAACAAAGCTTAATAAAAAAATGATACCTATAAGATGTTGCATAATTCTATAAAATGTCATGATGACCAAAGAAAACTTTATCGATGAGGCACTAATTTCTTACCTGGTCTTATAAAGAATCATCAAATAACTCCTGCTGCATGTAGGGCTTACAACAGGAGATAAGATCACTCGTTGCCGAGTGCTTTTTTGATGATACAATAGGAAGAAGTTGGTTCAAATTTGGAATCGTAGATAGATTGAAATTGACCTTTCCCTTTTTTATTTCTGGTAGCAACATCCCAGAGATTAAGTGTAACCTCGCCATTCTTTGATTTTTCCAGCAACACATCTACTATCCTTTTATAAACCATTTTTTGTATCTCCCTTTCTTCCTCGATGTTTGATGTATCTTCCACCAAGTAGTCCAGTTCGGTCACGTGGAAAGCCAGGTCGTTCTCGTGCGCCCAATCTATAAGTTCCCCAAGCCTTTGCATGGATTGATCGATATTGTCTACAAAATCTTCCCTTTTTGCACCCATCATTAGATGTGCCTGCCAGCCAATACCATCTACCCTATAGCCTTTTTCCCGCAGGTATAGCACATTCTTTTTTATCTTATCCCAAACCTGGGGCTCCATACCTTTGTGCTGAT
>JAWWBH010000273.1:0-3701 GCA_033721075.1 Christiangramia sp. | reverse complement strand
AGGTAATTTCGCAGGGGCGATCAATCTTCTTCCCTTATGTTTTCCGGAGATAATACGCATTATAAAGATTTTAACAGTAGATATTCTGAAAGTTCCTCTTCTGGTTTGTGGTCTGCCTCAAAACTAAAAGAATGAAAAGGGCCAAGAAATGAGATATTCCTGATATAATCCCAGGCCATTTTATATTCTTCAGAATCTCTGTTAATATCTCCCAGTAATATCAGTTCAAACTTGTCGGGATCCTGTTTTAATTGTTCCGCCGTGAACAACAGGTAATATAGGAAATCTTCCTTTGTTTCATATTCAAAACTGTTAGCAAAAAGCAGTTTTCCGTTTTCTATAATAACAAGCTCGTAAAAGGACAGATGGGTGTGAAGATATACCTTTGTTCCATTGTTATCTGGCAGGCCCAGCAGGGCTTCTATAAGAACACTAAGGCTATGGCGATATTCAAACTCACCGTATTTGTCAAAGAAGTAATTGGTAATGTTGGTGTAAGGTATATAGACATTAACAATGGTGTCCTTAATGTTGTCAAAAGCAATAAAATCAGTCTTTAAAATCTTGGTATTGAACTTCAGATAATTTGAGGCATTCTCCTCATCAAAAAGCTTTTGAGGTACCAGGCTGAAAAGAGAATTGGTGTACAGAAGAAAGACTTCATCTACCGGTTGGTTAAGGGCCTTTTCTTTTTCGTAAGTAAGTTCTATTTTGGAAAGAACCTTAATTGGATCGAGTTGCCTTTCAAACTCAATCTTTTTAAAATAAATAATCCTGTTATCCTTTTTATCCAGGATACAAAAAGAAAGTCCATTCAAGCTTACCTGAATGGACAGTTTTTTATGGATTTTTTTTTCTTTAGTCGTTGTCACCATAAACTTTTGGCCAGTTACCGCTGGTATTGACCTCGGTCATAGATCCTACACTGATATATCTACCATTTACATCATCAACCGACTGGATCTCATTTTCCTGCAGTACCAGAGTTCTGTCCTGGTCATAAAGAATTTTGGCTTTAGCCACTTTAGCTTCAAAAACAGGAATATTAGATTCTCCTTTTCTGATAGTTCCGGCTTCAAGATCAAATTGAGCATCCACACCTTCTACAGGAATATTCATCATATTTTTGTATCGATCTGCATTCCCTTTGAATAGTGAATCTTTAACAGAAACAAATCCTAAGGTGTCAACCACAACGCTTTCTATATACTGGTCTACACCATATGTCTTTTTATATTCTTCATCAAGAAATGTAGTATCACGACGCTGTGTGATGGCAAATTCTGCAGTATCAAGGAATTTTACCAGACTGTCCCAGTTACCCTGAAACTCACCGATCACTTCTTTATGAGCTAATTCGGCTGCCCTGATATCCTTAAGGTTCTCTATAACTTTAGCGTATCTTTTTTCTTTTACCTTGTTGAATTGGATTGGTTCGTAAACCGCATTGAAAGTAAGATATGCCAGGAAGATAATTATTGCCCAAAGAAGTATCTGTATTACAAATCTCATGTTTTTAAGTTTATGTTTTAATTTGAAGGTTATAGGTTACCCGACAAATCTACAACTTTTTTTTATTCGGAAAAGTTTCTGTCCTAAAAATCCATTCTTATCTTTGAGATTTTATGCACTCACTATGGAAAAACCCACTCAGGATTCTTTCTTTAAATTACTTGAAAAGGACCTAGGTTTTCCTCCTACGAGTAAACAGGATATTGCCCTCCAAATGCTATCTGAATTCGTGGTGAATGCAGGGGATAACAGGCTTTTCCTATTAAAAGGCTTTGCCGGTACCGGAAAAACCACGATCATTAGCACACTCGTCAAGAATCTCTGGCAGATAAGAAAATCTGGTGTTTTACTGGCACCAACTGGCAGGGCAGCTAAAGTGATCTCTAATTACTCTGGTAAAGAAGCGTTTACAATTCATAAAAAGATCTATTTTCCGAAGAAAACCGGAGCAGGTGGTGTACAGTTTAGCCTTCAGCCTAATAAACATAGGAACAGTATTTTTATTGTAGATGAAGCTTCAATGATATCAGACGATGGCGGGAATTCCAAATTGTTTGAGAATGGTTCTCTTTTGGATGATCTTATTGAATTCGTTTATTCAGGACATCGTTGCCAGCTTATACTTATTGGCGATACGGCACAGTTGCCGCCGGTAAAGATGGAACTGAGTCCCGCCCTGGAAGAAAAAAAACTTGGGGTTAATTATAACAAGGAGGTTTCTTTTATAGAACTGGACGAAGTGGTTAGGCAAAGTGAAGAAAGTGATATTCTGCACAATGCTACACTAATAAGGGAGAGTCTTCAGGAAGGATTCTATGAAAGTTTCCAGTTTGAGCTTTCTCAAAATGCAGATGTGGTTCGTCTTGTAGATGGCTACGAGATCATGGACGCGATCCAGGATTCCTATACCTCGCTGGGGCATGAGGACACCAGTATCATCGTGCGTTCCAATAAAAGAGCAAATATGTATAACCAGCAGATACGCTCACGCATCCTTTTTCAGGAAGAAGAGATCTCGGCAGGGGATTACCTTATGGTGGTAAAGAATAATTATTTCTGGATAAAACCAAGCAGTGAAGCTGGTTTTATAGCCAATGGCGACATCATTAAGATCCTGGAAATATTTGGCTTTAAGGAATTATATGGTTTTCGCTTTGCTGAAGTTCAGGTTCAAATGGTAGATTATCCCAAAATGAGGCCCTTTGAAACGGTGATCATGCTGGATACAATTACCAGTAATACGCCTTCCCTTACCTATGAGGAATCGAATAAGTTATATGAAGAGGTAAAGAAGGATTATGCAAATGAAAAATCAAAATATAAGCAATTTCTAAAAATCAAGAATAACCCCTATTTCAATGCTCTTCAGGTAAAGTTTTCATACGCAATCACCTGTCATAAATCTCAGGGTGGGCAATGGAGCACCGTTTTTATAGAACAACCCTATTTGCCAAATGGTGTGGGAAAGGAATATTTAAGATGGCTATACACCGCCGTAACCAGGGCAAAGGATAAACTTTACTTAATTGGTTTTAGCGATGATTTTTTTGCGACCAACTAATTCTTATTTTTACTGAAAAATTGATGAAAGCTCCAGCCAGCCACCGAATAATTGCAATGATCCCCGCTCGCTATAAGGCATCGAGGTTTCCCGGGAAACTTATGAAAGACCTCCATGGGAAACCAGTAATTCTTCGCACATATGAAGCAGCTATAAATACCGGACTTTTTGATGAAGTTTATGTGGTTACCGATAGCAATAAAATTTTCGATGCGGTTTTGAACGCTGGAGGGCAGGTGATAAAAAGCATGAAGGAACATGAATGTGGCAGTGACCGTATTGCTGAAGCCGTGGAAGACATGGATGTGGATATAGTTGTGAATGTTCAGGGAGATGAACCTTTTATTGATAAGAACAGTCTTGCTAAATTACTTGAAGTTTTTGAGCAGGATGGGGCAGAGGAAATAGACCTCGCAAGCCTTAAAACTCCTTTAAAGGATAGTGAAGATATCACTAATCCGAACAATGTAAAGGTGATCACTGATTATAATGATTTTGCACTTTACTTTTCCAGATTTCCTATTCCTTATCCCAGAGATACTTCAGCCCGGGTTACTTATTATAAGCATATAGGGATTTATGCATTTAGAAAATCGGCTTTGATGGATTTTTATAAACTGCCCATGTT
>JAWWBH010000272.1:0-3712 GCA_033721075.1 Christiangramia sp. | reverse complement strand
GATAAAAGTTGCGCCAGTTTTTTGTTCAATTCCTGAGGCGGTTTCTTCCCTGTCTTTTATGGTGGATGGACATTCTGTGATCTCTCCCCCATATGTTCTTACCGCGGCTTTCTTTACTTCAGGAGCGGTTTCTGGCATTACGATATAAGCAGGAACATCCAGGCTTTTAGCCGCAAGTGAAATTGCCTGGGCAAAATTACCGGAAGAATGGGTTACCACGCCTTTTTTTATCTTTTCCTCATGCAGGCTTATAATGGCATTGGCAGCGCCTCTCATCTTGAAGGCTCCCATTCTTTGAAAATTCTCACACTTGAACCATAGCTCAGCTCCTGTAATTTCATTTAACAGGCGCGATATCAATACGGGTGTACGATGAATGTATGGTTGAATCCTTTTCTGAATTTTTTCAAGCTGAAGCTTATTGATCTCCACAATTTTCAAGTTTTGCATGAAGATAAAAATTCCGCTGAATTTTGAGGGATTATTTTTTAATCTTCATCTATTGGAATGGTGAGCATGGGGATCTCCGCTTTTTTTAGAAGCTCCATGGATACATTTTCCTGAAGAAGATTATGAAGGAAACTGTGTTTATGGGTTCCTACGATTAACAGGTCTATATTCAGTTTTCTGGCCTCATCAAGAACGGTTTCCACTGTGGATCCCTGGATAAGTAAAGCTTCAGATTCTATTTCTTCACTGATGAAATTTTTGCAGACTTCCTGCAAATTATGATGTTCTTCCCTGTATTCTTCAGCCTTGATATCCCTGATATATTGTGGCCCGGGTTCGTAACCAACAAAATCGGGTTCAGGTTCTGCCACATGCAGTACCCAAATCTTGGAATTGAATTTTTCTGCCAGGCCCTCAGCGTAGACCATTAGCTCGCCTATGCTGTCATTAAAATCAACTGCCACCATGATGTTCTTTAAAGTATCCATCCTTAAAAGTTTTAATTATTAGTAACCTTTATCTATTTCTACCCTGTATTTCAGGGGTTCTTCCTCTTTCATTCGTTCATAATTCTCAACGATCTGAGGTACCACAGACTTAGGATTGGTAAGGCTGGCAATATGAGGCGTAATGTTTATTTTTTCATGTTCCCAAAAAGGGTGTTCATCGGGTAGGGGTTCTTCTCTGAAGACATCCAGAGATGCTCCCGAAAGATGTCCGCTATCTATCATTTCCATAAGATCATGTTCCACAAGGTGCTGTCCTCGCGCCACGTTTATAACGTAAGCTCCTTCGGGAAGCATATCAAACAGGTCTGCATTAAGTATATTTTCAGTGTCCCTGGTTAACGGAAGCAGGCATATCAGGATTTCAGAATTCTGCAGAAAATCTTCAAGTTGTTCCTTGCCATGGAAACTGGTTACGTTTTCGCAATCTTTTTCTGTTCTTGACCATCCATAGATTCGGAAACCATTTTTATGAAGTTTGTTGGCTACCGCATTTCCAAGTACCCCAAGCCCCATAATACCTATTTTAGTGTCTTTAGGACGTTGATACTGGAAGCGATCCCATTTCTTCTCTTTTTGCGCTTTGGTATAATAGTGCAAGCCGCGAATATGATTCATTACCTGGCTAAGTACAAAATCGCTCATGTCTTCGGTTAGCATTTCATCTATAACCTTTGTTACCTTAACGCCTTCGGGTAGGCCTGTATCACTCAAAATATGGTCAACACCTGCACCCATACTGGCTATTACTTTTAGGTTCGGATAGTTTTTGAACAATCCGCGCGGATGGTTCCAGGCAAGCGCAAATTCCACTTCCTCATTATCATGATCTTCAGGATAAACATATATATTCATTCCCGGATGCTGATTCCTCAATTCATTTACCCAATTCTCCGGATCCTTTCCGGGACAAACAATTAATACTGACATAAAATTTCTTTCGTTTTCATTTTAACTAACAAAGGCACTATAACCTGTTATGGCCCGGCCTACAATAAGTGAATTTATTTCTTTTGTTCCTTCATAACTATAAATAGCCTCTGCATCGGCTACAAATCTTGCAACATCATATTCTAGCAATATCCCGTTACCTCCCATAACTTCTCTTGCCCGGCTAACGATATCTCTCATCCTCATACTGCAATAGACCTTGGCGAGGCTGGCATGCTCATCGGTAAGCATCTCCTGATCCTGCATTTCTGAAAGTCTGAAACATAATGTTTGCATAGAGGTTAAATTCGAAAGCATTTCCACCAGGTGGTCCTGTATCAATTGAAATGAAGCAATTGGGCGGCCAAACTGTTCCCTTTTTTTGGTGTATTTCAATGCGCTTTCATAAGCACCCCGAGAACATCCCACAGCCTGCCAGGCCACCGCAGCTCTTGTCATACGAAGTACATTGGCGGTGTCTTTGAAAGAATTGGCATTCTGCAGCCGGTCACTCTCCGGAACCTTGCAATCCTTTAAGGTGATAATGGCGTTCTGAACTATTCTCAGGGCCATTTTATCCTTGATCTTTTCGGTTTTAAATCCGGGATTTTCCTTCTTAACAAGAAAACCTTTCACCCTGTTCGAATCCAGGTCCCTTGCCCAGATGATAGTCACATCGGCGAAAGTGGCATTTCCTATCCATTTTTTCTGACCGTTCAAAACCCAGTTCTCACCATCAAATTTGCAGGTGGTCTCCAGGCCTCCTGCTACTCCTGAACCAACATTCGGTTCTGTAAGCCCAAAGGCACCAATTTTTTCAAGCTTCTGCATTTTGGGGAGCCATTCCTGTTTCTGCTCTTCACTGCCGCATAAATAAATGGAGCCCATCGCGAGTCCACTATGAACACCAAAAAAAGTAGAAACAGACACATCTACCCTGGCCAGTTCCTGGGCGATGATCCCTTCCATTAAATAAGGAAGATTAGGACAGCCATATCCTTCATAAGGCACGCCTACAATATTTATTTTTCTGAACTTTTCGATGATCTCGAAAGGGAACTGGTCTTTTTTCCAGTATTCATTTACAAGGGGCCTAATTTCGTCCTCCATAAAATTACGCACTTTCATCTGGATTTCTCTTTGTTGCTCAGTTAATTTCAGGTCCAGATTGTAAAAATCACCATCGATGGGAGGGAGGTCATGCTGCCCTTTTCGGCGTTTGGTTTTTAACATTTTCATCAACCCTGCCAGCTGGCGGTCATCTAATTCTCCCAGGCTTTTCATGGCATCGGCGAGATCTATTTTTTTATTGATCTTCGCCAGCTGATCCATGTCTACCGACTTTAAAAGGCTGATGGTATTTTTTACTTTTTTAAATAAAGACATAGGAAAACCCTCTTGGTGAGTTTTAAAAGTAGGAATTAAAAAAGCTCACAGCTGTTAAGGTTTTCCGAAGAAATGATAAAAAAAAGCCACGCATTTGCGTGGCTTCTAGAAATTTTATTAATCGTTCAGCGGAATAGCTTCCTTTACTTTGTCTATATAATCAAGTTTTTCCCAGGTAAATAATTCCACATCCTTGGTGATCCTTCCGTTATACGGACTTTCAAAGACCTTGGTCACCATTCTTGGTTCTTTACCCATATGCCCGTAAGCAGCCGTTTCCCTGTAGATAGGGCTTCTAAGCTTTAAACGTTCTTCTATGGCAGCCGGTCGCATATCAAAGATATCTTTTACCTTTTCGGCGATCTGGCCGTCGGTAAGATCGGTGTTCTTTTTTCCATAGGTATAAACCGAAATAGAGGTAGGCTCTACCACTCCAATGG
>JAWWBH010000271.1:0-3761 GCA_033721075.1 Christiangramia sp. | reverse complement strand
GTGTGTGAAATTTTCTCTCTGGACCCCAGGTATTGCATAGGGGCAGGCTCAATGATCATTGCGTGTAAATATGGTAGTGAAGATGAGATTATTGAAAGTTTGAAGCGAGAGAATATACAGTGTACCAGGGTAGGTGAGTTCACAGATGGCAGTATTAAACTGGCAAAAAAGGAAGAGGTAAGGAAAATGAGATATTATGAAACTGACCCATACTGGGCAGCCTTTTTTAAAGCTTTGAATGCAGGATGGAAATAAAGAACAACATACAAAAAGGCATCTACCTTGTGGTAGACCCGTCCATGGAAGAAACTGTTCTTTTAAAACGAATAGAACAGGCACTTCAGGAGAAAATTGTGGCTGTACAGGTCTGGGATAATTTTCAGGCAGGACAAAAGATAATTCCCCTCATAGATAAAATATGTGAGTTATGCCATTGCAGGGATGTCCCTGTATTCATAAACAACCAGTGGGAACTGCTGGGAGAAGCTCCACTTGATGGAGTTCACTTCGATGAAATTCCTCAAGACATAAAAAAGATAAGACGTAAGATCGGAAAACAGTTTTTAACCGGGTTAACCTGCAATAATGATCTGAGCTGGGTTAGCTGGGCAGAAAAGAACCGTTTTAATTATATCTCCTTTTGCTCAATATTCCCCTCTTCCACCAGCAACAGTTGTGAACTGGTAGATTTCGAGACAATTAGAAAAACAAAAGAAAAAAGCTCTTTACCGGTATTCCTTGCCGGTGGAATAAACCCTGAGAATATAAACAAGCTCAACGAACTGGATTATGAAGGAGTGGCCGTGGTATCTGGTATCATGAATTCCGACAGACCACAGGAAGCCATTCAGAATTATTTGAAAAAATTAAACCTGTAGAAAATGAAACTAAAGACTATAGAAAAAATTTGCTGCCCCTTTGACAAGGCCGATATAGAATTGACCGTTATCACAAAGGATATGGATGAAAATATTATCGAAGGATTTTTAACCTGTAAAGAATGCCAAAGGATCTACCCTATAGTTAAGGGGATCCCCATCATGAATCCTGACGAGTACAGGGAACTTGAACTGGAAAAGCCCCTCCTGGATCAGTGGAAAAAACACTTAAAAGGAAAATCGGTTGAGAATTTCCGGCTTACAGCCATGAAAGAATCCTGAATTATCCCTGAATTAAATTTAAAAGCAGGAGGTCATTTTGATCAATAAACTTCCTGCTTTAGAATAATTTGTTTAATTTTAAAACCTGATTTTCAATGTTTTAACTCCGATTCTGCAATTTACCTTCCTGGCATCAGGAGCTATGGGTTTAAGTAAGGCTAATACTCCCCCCTTTGTAATAACTTAAATCTTTATCTCATGAAAAATTTGATTCTTACCGGATTTGTCATTTGCCTGATCCTGTCCAACTATTCCTGTTCCTCTGAAAGTCCGGCAGATACAGTTGAAAGTTTAAACCTTAGCATAGCAAAAGCCCATAATGACTGGGAAATTGTTATCAATGAAACCGACCTCTATCCTGAAGGTATCGAATACGATATTAGGAATAACCGCTTCCTGCTTTCTTCAATCACAAGAGGTGATATAGGCCAGGTAATTAACGGGGAATATTCGGTGTTCATTAGCGATGAAAACCTTGTTTCCAGCCTGGGTATCCATATAGATCATACCACCAAAAGACTGCTGGTTACCAATACCAGTATTGATGGAAGTTTTGCGCAACTGGCTACATATGACCTTTCCGGAGAAAATATATTCTATGCAGATCTTGGCGGACTAACTGAAGGCGGACATTTTTCCAATGATGTAACTACCGATAATCATGGAAATGCATATGTAACCGATAGTTACTCTGGAATCCTTTATAAAGTTGATCCTTCCGGAAATGCATCTGTATTCTTTGAAGACCAGGATCTGGCGCCTTCACCCGGCAATTTCGGACTTAACGGAATTGATTATGACCCCAGAGGTTTTCTACTGGTAAGCCATATTCAGAATAATACAATCCTAAAATTTCCAATTGAGGATCCAGGGAATTATTCAGTAGTCTATATTCCGGTAGCACTTTTCAGTCCGGATGGACTGTATCTGGACAACCCGAATGAACTCATCGTTGTAAGCAACGATTTTGGTGGGGAAAACTCGCGGGTACAAACCTTCGGAACAAGGGACAGCTGGGAAACAGCCTATCTGAAAAGTGAATTTCCTGTTCCCGGGGATTTCCTTACCACGGTAACCGTAAAAAGAAATATCCCTTATGTTCTTTCAGCTAACCTGGACATTCTGCTAGGCGGAGGTTCTACCGATGAATTCAAAATACTTAGAGTAGATGAATAGGATAATTCTGAAAAGGATCAAAATAAAGGATATCTGCATTCCAAGGTTTCAGCAGATAATCGAAAACTTACTTTTTCTTTTATTTTGTTTCCTTTTGTTGTCTTTCTTTTTAACTTGCAAAGATAAACAAGAATATATTCATTAATGAAGTCCCAAATCTACCTATCTCTTTTAGTTATTTTCGGCTTAAACTTTATAACAGCCCAGGAAAAAAAGTTTGATACTACATATCGCCCTAACAACTATGCACTTAAGGTGGAGAAATTCAGAAGCTTTCCCAATTCGAAAGAAGACATTATCTTTCTTGGCAACAGCATAACTGAATATATCCACTGGAATGAACTGTTACAACTTCCTAGGGCTCGAAATCGAGGAATATCAGGGGATACTACTTATGGTATCCTTGAAAGGCTGGACGAGGTAACAGAAGGTCAACCTGCCAAAATATTTCTGTTAATAGGCATCAATGATATCTCACGAAATTTTCCGGATAAGCTTATCCTGAGAAATTACAGGAAGATTATCGAAAGGATAAAGACTGAATCTCCGGAAACGGAAATATATGTGCAGACGATTCTCCCGGTGAACAATACATTTACCAAATACAAGAATCATTACAATAAAGACGAGCATATTCTCCATATCAACAATGAGCTGAAGCTTCTGGCCGAGGAGTACCATCTAAATTTAATAGATCTGCATCCCTATTTTCTCGATGATACCAAAAGGCTGGATTCGGCTTATACGGAGGAAGGCCTTCACCTTAACGCTGCCGGTTACCAACACTGGGCAGAACTTCTGAAACCGTATATAAACTGAGTTTCGTCTATTCGTCCTTTTTATTTTCTGCATTTCTTCGGATACCCAGATCATTTGAAACATATTCAAAATTGCCTTGCGGAACATCATTACAGGTTACAATTAACGCCTTCTTCTCCTGCCAGTATTCCTTTAGAGTATGACCGTTTAGTTCTGGATTCTCTTCATTTTTCATTCTTTTAGAATCATCCGGATTGATAATCATTTGCAGTCCGGCAGATTCATTCATCATTTCCAGATCTCCCCTGCTATTTCCTGCAACAAAGAGGGGTTTTGCTTTTATAAATGTCTGGATAGTTTTCGCTTTTCCTTCATCTTGCGGAACCGGCTGCACTAATGTTTCAGTCACTTTTCCATCATGGATAACCGACTTAACTCCAATAATCCTATTTAGTGGAATACCGGTATTTTCACTTACAAATTGCTGGTATAAAATTTCTGGAGAAGCCGTAACCACCCAGATCTCAAACCCGTAATCTTCCAGATTAGCCAGTAATTGTTTCATTTCAGGATAGAATTTTCCCTCATACTTCTCATGAAACATATCTTTCCCAATTTCCTCCACATCTTCTATTGATAAACCTGACAAAAAACTGATCCTTCTTT
>JAWWBH010000270.1:0-3775 GCA_033721075.1 Christiangramia sp. | reverse complement strand
GCTTATCAAACATTGCAATGGCACTTGGAGCATGTTCTATAAAGGATCTTTTTAAATGAAGTCTTTCCTTCACCTCATTGATCTCTTCATGAAAGCCGGTCATCCATTCCGGTTTTCCATCCTCTGTCCAGGTGACTACCTTCCCTTTATCCTGAACCCAGATCCAGTCACCATTTTTATGCTTCATACGGCATTCACACTCGTAGAAATCTGTTTTTCCTTCTAAATGTTCTTTTAAAAGGCGATCACATTCCTTCCTGTCATCAGGGTGGGATAATTTTTTCCAGAGGTCGGCCGAGATGGGTTTCAGCTCATCAAGAGTGTATCCCAGAACATGGGCCCACTGTGGGTGGAATATGGTTTCTCCGGTTTGAATGTTCCATTCCCAAAGCCCGATATTAGTGCCTTCAATTATATGTTTGTACCTCTCTACCTGTTGCTCAAGTTTAGTGGGTTTTGTTTTTTCTATAACTTTTAATGCTCCCAATAATTTTATGGGTGCTCCTTCCTCATCTTTTAGAAATTTGCAGTAGTTATTTATCGCTATTCTACGGCCAGTGGAATGTTTAAAATCTAGTACAATTTCAAACTCTTCAATTTTTTGTTCCTGGCATTCTCTTAATTTAAACTTCAGTTTCTCAAGATCCTTGCTTAAGAAAGGTCCTTTATCGATAAGTGCAGAATTGGTATTTTTGGAATTATAGCCAAGGGTTTTACATACTTTTTGATCTATCCAGAATCCATTAGGATCTTCTATATCGTACAAAAACAGACCATCTATGGCTTTTTCCTGAATAAAATGAAACAGGGCAATATCATTACAGATATATTCGTACAGTTCATTTTGGGGCGTATTTTTCAATAATCTCATTGAGTCCTTAATTTTAGGGAATAAGGATATAATTATATTATGGCAAATCTAATGCTATTTTGAATAATACAATTGAATTAAAATATAAGGAAGTTTATGCTGAGGAGACGATCCAGTAATTATGCGGGGTATTTTCAATGATGTTTTCGAGTTCTTCTCGGGACACAGGCTTTGTAATATATCCGGAGAGATCATTCATTTCCTGTGCCCTGAGTATATCGTCTGGGTTCGCAGAAGATGATATTATGTAAATGGAAATATCCTTATCAATTTTATATTTCAGCTGGTCATAAAAGTCCAGGAACTGCCACCCATCCATAACGGGCATATTTATGTCAAGTAAAATTATATCGGGAATATGGCAGGCTTTACAATCTTTTTTTAACCCGTTCATAGCTTTCTGGCCATCAGTATAGGTTATAACTTCTATGTCCTGGTCTATAGCTTTAATATTTTTTTTGACCATGAACTGAAAAATTTCATCATCATCTACAACATATAAAATTTTGGATCCCATATTTCACCAGGTTAAGTTTAGAAATTAAAAAAAATCAATTCCTTAATAAGTCTATGTAGGGGTAGTTCTTATTTAGCAAAAACATAAATTTAATTGAAAATCAATAATAAAAAATTAAAAAAAATCATAAAAAATGTTAAATGGATGATATTTAACATTTGAATTCAACC
This sequence comes from Christiangramia sp., assembly GCA_033721075.1. Classification (GTDB taxonomy): domain Bacteria; phylum Bacteroidota; class Bacteroidia; order Flavobacteriales; family Flavobacteriaceae; genus Christiangramia. Next base: position 2,217 of record JAWWBH010000270.1, on the reverse strand, counting down.
ATTTAGTGTGAATTCTAAAATTGGGATTCTTAATAGATGATTGGAATTAATCGATATTTTATTTAATGATGAAATTATACTTTTTAGTGAAGCTTAATATAGCCTTCTCAAGGTCGTTGGTGTTTTCCAGAAATGGAACATGGCCAACCTCGCTTTTCCATAGGAGCATATTAGGAAAGTCCACATTTTTATAATGATCAGGGCCTACCATCCAATCGGTAGTTCCATAAAAGAATAATACAGGTATTTCAACCAATTCAGTTTTTACAAAAAAGTTCTGCCAGTAATCATCATAGGATAAAGCGGCATTGCCGTAATCGTAATTCCAGTTTTGCACTTCGCCCCAGGTGGCATTCATAATATCTTCATTATTCTTTTCAGAATAAGCCATTTTCCAGAAAATATCTTTTTCTCTTAGTTCATTTCCCAGCATATTCATTCTTTCCATCATGGGAAGGCTGTCCAGCTCACAACCTGAATATCCTTTGCCCAGGAATTCCGAAGCTTTCGGAGCCCAGCTTTTACAAAAACTATCGTTTAGGGATAAGGTACAGTTGATCATCATCATGCCTTTTTGGGCTGTCGGAAAATTTTCAGCATATCCCATTTGCAAAATTCCACCGAAAGAATGCCCAAGGGTTAGCCATTGGGTAAAACCCAGCGCTTCACGGACCTCTTCGAAATCAAGTGCCATTCTTTCAAGACTGTAATCATTGTTAGCAGCACTGCCCGATCTTCCTACTCCTCTTTGATCCAGGTAGATCATAGTGAAATTCTCCTCCATGAAATCGCCAAAGAATTTTTCAAACCAGTAACTTCCTGAGCCCGGTCCGCCATGAATATAAAGGCAGGGAGTTCCTTTACCTTCAATTTTCACGTAGAGTTCAACTCCGTCTGAAGTGGTAATCCTTTTTTCTTCTGATTTGGCTGAAAAGGCAAACGAGATAAAAAACAGTACAAGAAAAATATTTTTCATATTGCTGGAATTAATATTTCCAGTAATGACGTTTCTTAATAATTTTTGTTACTGCTTACAGTGAAATATTTTATCAGATATTCTTTTGCGCAAAATAAAATGTTCAATAATATATCAGTTTAGTTCCCTGATTTTTAATTCGGAAGAAGTAGCAATAATCCTAAACTGGCCATTATTAAAAGTTTGTAATACTCCTCCTGAAAGGTCATAATTCTTTTTGGGCAATATCACCTCAATTTCCCAATCCTTTTGATCCTGTTGAATTTCTAAGTTGAGCTTTCCGTCTATAATTTTATAATGAACCGAGACCTGATTATCTCCAATTTTTACGTTCTCCAGGGAAGCATAATCCCATTGAGTTGGGAATTGAGGTTTAATTGTGATCTTTTTGTCGAAAGCCATTGGCTGTATTCCAAAAAATTGCTGAACCACAGGAATCGCGAAACTATATATATTCCATGCCTGGGTGATCATCCCGTAATCTGGGGATACTTCATACATACTACCCGGGAAAGCAAAACTGAAAGACCGTGTCATCCTTTTAAGATAGTCCAGGGCTTTATCTGGATTCCCGTAATTGTTCTCTGCTATTGCCTGAACCCCTGTAGGTAATGTCATTACAGCACCGGTATAGGAAAAAACTTCACTGCCTTTAAATGATACTTCATCGGTTCCCGCGGTCTCATCTCGATCTATTCCTGTAACGAAAACTCCGAAGGGATTCGTGAATTTTTCAGCAGTTTTAAGGGCGATCCCTGCTTTTTCAGGATCGGCAATATTCATTTCCATTGGAGTATTTACCACCCAGTTATGATGTAAAACGAAAGGCCTAGGATCATTTGACGGATTATTCAGAATATATTCCTTTTTTTCCTGTAGTTCTTTTACAGACCAGGGTTTGTTTAGCGTGTCGGCACGAACAATGGCATCTTCTATAAGCCTTAGAGCCTGCGCATCGGTACCAATGAAATCTGCATAAGAACCAAATTCTTCAGACCAGAATTCCTTATTGATCTTTTCTTTTAGTTTTCCGGCCTTCATTTCATAATCCCTGCTTAAGGAATCCCTGCCTAATTGCAGGGCTATTTTCGACGCATCTTCAAAAGCTTTCTGGGTATAAGCAGCCACATCTATCATCTCACTGTCCAGGCCATGGATCTCCATCATCCCAAAACCATCTGGAAAAAGATTATTATTAGAATCATTTTCTGCCAGCAGCCATTGCAGGCCTTTCTGAATGG
>JAWWBH010000269.1:0-3797 GCA_033721075.1 Christiangramia sp. | reverse complement strand
GAATGGTATAATTTAAGTCTGAATAACATCTAAAAAGGTTTAAAAACCGTCTAAACCGTAATATTTTAACAATTAAACCCCGGATTATTTGATAAAATTGAAATTTTTCGGATAAAGAAATCAGAACTTAATAACGACTATTCTATTTTGGATTTTATCATTGATCTGTACTGGCTCGGGGTGAGGTCGTAGAATTTTTTGAATGAGGTGCTGAAGTATTTTGGATTGCTAAAACCAGATTCATAGGCAACCTCCTTGATATTCTTCCTGGTATTGATAAGCAGATTTTTCGAAAATTTTAATCTGGTATTAATGATAAGATCCTGAGGAGAAAGGTCTATCAGGTTTTTAAGTTTCATATAAAGCGAAGTCCTGCTCATATTAAACTTTTCACAGATATCATGGACAGAAAAGTTCTCATCCCTTATTTTTTTCAAAATATAAGCTTCAATTTCCTTAATGAATTTTTCATCGCTTTCATTTCTGAATTTTACCGCGGTTTCCAGCTCTGACTCTTCCTGATATCTCTTTTGAAGCTTTTTCTGCCAGTTTAGGGAATTAAATATTTTCGCGATCAATAAATTAATATCTATAGGTTTTTCCAGGTATTCTGAGATCCCATGTTCCAGGCTTTCCAGCTTCTGACTCCGGTTTTGAAGTACTGTTAACATAAAGATAGGAATATGGTTAAGGTTAATATCAGATTTGATCTGCCGGGTCATAACCTGCCCATCCATCACCGGCATAATAAGATCGGTAATAATAAGATCCGGATATACCTGGGAGGCTATTTCAAGGCCCTGTTTTCCGTTTTTTGCTTCGTATATCTGGAAATAATTTCCGAGGATCCTAACCAGTTCGTTTCTTAACTCATCATTATCTTCTACAATAAGAATTTTACTATCACTGAATTCAGCTAGCTGTCCCGTTTCGGCCAGATTAATAGGGGCACTTTCAGACTGTTCTAAAATCGCTGATTTTTTATAGGCACTTTTCATGTTCTTGAGGAAGACAGTAAAAGTGGTTCCTTTATTTTCTTCGCTTACAAATGAGATTTCACCACCAGTCTTCTCTGCAATATTCTTTACGAGCATAAGCCCAAGGCCTGTGCCTGGTTTCTGACTATTAATAACATTCCTAGCCCTGTAAAACCTTCTCAGGATATTTTTTTGCTGATCCTTTGGAATCCCAATTCCCCTGTCGGTAATCGTAATACTCAAGAATTCATCCTTTTTTTCTGTCTTTATCGTGATCTTCTCATTATCATATGAATATTTGATTGCATTGGAGATGAGGTTAAAGATCACTTTATCAAAATCTTCCTTATTAAAATAGAACAGCTCTCCATTCCATTCATTATTAAACTCAATTTCAAGATTTCTTTCCTCCAGCATAGGTTGAAAATCTTCAGCCAGTTCGGCAATATGAGCCTGAGGGGCAATCGCATCCACATCCCGGTAAGAATCTGCCGTCGTAGATTTCTGGTAGGTAAGCATCTGTTCAAAAAGCGAATTAAGCCTTTTAATAGTTCCTTTAAGCCGGGTATTGCCTTGATCATCTGCTTTGTTCTTTGAGTAATTATCCAGAGAAGACATTAAAATGGCCAGAGGAGTACGGATTTCGTGTGTGAGATTGTTATAGAAATCGACCTGTTGTTCAGCATTTTTCTTATTCACAAAAGCCGAAGTCACATAGACCACCAAAAGGAAAACACCAACTAACAGGATAATATACACAAGTATAGCTAAAGGGGAACTGTACCATGGAGAGTGAATTTCGATATGGATTTCTCGTGGCGGTCCAAACTCTCCCATACGATTCGCAGCCTTTACCTTAAAAGTGTAGTCTCCCGGACTCATATTAGTATAACTGGCGACATTTCGTGTAGAAGGACTGGTCCATTCTTCTTCAAAACCTTCCAGTTTCCATGAATATCTAATCTTTGAACTACCATTGTGCAGAACTCCCACGAAGCGGAATGAAAAAGAATTCTGGTTGTATTTCAGGTCAATTTTATCTGTAACATTAATCGCTTTTTTCAATGGATCACGACCCTGATCTACGCTATTATTGGCCAGGCTGAAATCTTCAAAAAATATTTTAGGCTCCATACTCGCCTCCTTAATCTGGGAGGGATTAAAAATTGTTGCTCCCTGGGTTCCTCCAAAGGCCATTAAACCGCCTTTCAGTTTTTTAAAGCTTCCATAATTAAATTCGGTTCCCGATAATCCATCATTTACATCGTACACCCTTATTAAAGTATCATTTTCCTTAAAATCAAGGTTTACAAGACCGCTGGTTGTACTCGCCCAAATTTCCTTTTTCGTGCCTATCAGGATTCCCTGAATGATATCCGAAGGCATTCCTTTAGCTTTATTAAGGCCTTTAAGGCTTTCATTTTCTATGTTGTAAATGAGTAAGCCTCCTCCATTTGTACCTATTAACAGCTGATTTTCATCGTAACTGGCAATTGCATTTATCGTGAAGTAGTCAAACTGGTTATTTCCCGGGGCCAGCTTAGAAAACTGAGTGATACTACCACTCTCTGGATCCAGTTGATGAACCCCGCTACGTCCCGCAATGAGAATAGTATTTCCGGGGCCGGAAATTATATGTTTTACCTGGTTAATACCATATGTGAAGATCTGACCATTTTTCTTAAGGTGGGTAAGCTCCCCATCAATACCTCCAAACCAAATATTACCGGTATTATCACGGTAAATATCATAGATCTTGTTTAATCCAAAGGATGGTAGTTCCTGAGAAGAAAAGTGTATCGCAGTCAAATCATTCGTAGAAACTTTATAAGCCCCACTATCGTATGTTCCTACCCACATATTCTCGCCATCGGGTTCCAGGGCAAGGATGATTTCAGAAAAACCTGTATTCTCAGTTTCCTTAAGATTCGGCAAATATTTCCACTCCCCGGTTTTCTTGTCAAAAATACTTATGCCTTTTTTAGTTCCGAACCAGATACGCTCTTTATCATCTTCGGCAATAGAGCGTACAAAATTATTGGACAAACTGTTAGGTTCATTTATGACATGCCTGTATACCGAAAAATTATTAGAGGTTGGATTGTAGTAATTAACACCACCTCCATATGTTGCTATCCAGAGAATATTTTCACGGCCTATATGAATATCATAGATTCCATTACTGGAAATGGAATTTAGATCATCTTCATCGCTCTGGAAAATTTCGTATTGTTCAAAAGCCTGATTGGTAACCATAAGTCCGGCACCATCGGTAGCAATGTAAACTTTATCATCCTGAACAATAAGATCAAAAACAGGAAAGTCGCGGAGACCTGTTGGAAGGTCTATATTCCTTTTAAAATTAAAATCTGTATCAGTAAGTACAATCCCCTTCCTTCTCGTACCACTGATAAAAGTAGTATCTTTCAATCTCGCGAGATCGGTTACACTATAGTCTTTATTAAGACCAGTGAGTTTTACCATTTCTCCGGTCTGGGCATCTATTTTGTAAAGCCCCGAATCTGTTCCGGCAAGAATACTATTGTTGATATAATGAACAGTTTGAACATTGGGAAGATTCTGAACTCTTTCCACCTTTGTGTTTTCACCATTATGGGTTAATTTCCAAAGACCATTAAAACTACCTACCCAAAGATTTCCATCTTCATCTTCAGCAAAGAATTTGACTAAAGAAGGGCGTAAATTACCCGATAATTCAATTTTTTTGAAATCATTTTCACCTTCATCAAAAAATGCGATCCCATTTTCACCACCTATCCAGATTTTATTACCGGAATCAATAAAAATAGTCCGGATGCG
>JAWWBH010000268.1:0-3817 GCA_033721075.1 Christiangramia sp. | reverse complement strand
GCTAAAATTTTACCATCGCTGGTTTGACCTCTAACTCCGGAATAGGACTGCATTGGGCGAAGGTAGTACCAGCCATTTTCACAGGTTACTTCCAGGTTGTTAAGGTTTTCTCCAAAACTGGTCTTTCCATCAACAATGATACCTTCCGGAAACTCAAGTTTAAATGTTGTAGTCTCATCTACCTCATCAAATATTTCAGGTCTCCTGGTAGATTGTGTGGCTGATACGGCAACTGGTTCCAGGCCCGTGGAATAACGTGCCGCATTGATGGAATAGACACCCATATCGTAGATAGCGCCGCCGCCCATATCCTTTTCAAGCTTCCAGGGGTTAATGGTACCGCCATTATAGCCCGCTTCAGAAATCACGTGCTGAATTTTTCCATAGGGTTTTGTTTCAGCCCATTTCATAATGGTCTGGGTATTTTTCTCGTGCTGCATTCTGTAACCAATGGAAAGTTTAACTCCATTCTTATTGCATGCATCGATGATCTGCCTGCACTCTTCTGCCGTCCGTGCCATGGGCTTCTCACACCAAACATGTTTTCCGGTATTTGCGGCAATTATGGCATATTTGGCATGTAAACCCGTTGGAAGTACAATATAGATCACATCAATATCATCATTATTGGCAATCTCATTCATATTCTCATAATTGTAAACATTGGAGTCTTTTATATCGTAACGCCTTTGCCATACAGGGATCTTTTCGGGGCTTCCGGTCACGATTCCCCTTAATTCACAATGCTCGGTTTGCTGGAGGGCGGGAGCGAGAAGATCGGTGCTGTAGTATCCAAGTCCTACAAGAGCTACACCAAGTTTTTTGTATGACTTTGGAGATATACATGCAGGAAAAGGTAACATTGCTGCTGTTAGAAATAGCCCCGATTTTTTTATAAAATCCCTTCTGTTATTCATAAGTGGTTGCTTTCCTGTAAATTAAAAAAATTATTTGTAATAAACTATCGATAAAAAGTTTGAGCCTATACATGTAACTACCAACCTAAGTTTTAGTTAATTTTTCAGAAAATTTTAAGCTAAACAGAAAGGCTTCAATCTTAAAAAGGGTTAATTATAAAAATGTCAACAAAGCCTTAACGATTTGTTGGCAGCGAGTAGGGAATCCTGTGCTTAATTTCACCTTACGAACCAAACTACTTGCATGATGAAACGCTTCACCAGATTAAAAAACTTTGCTTTATTTATCCTGAGTTGTGTTTTAATTATTTCCTGTAATTCCAATACTCAGGTAGCCGATTCTTCGATATCTCAGCCAATTTTGGAGATGAAAAACCCAGTAGTGAAAAAACAGCCTAAGATATATAGGTATGAGGTTAATTATAAACTTGATTCTCTGGTTTCTAAGGCCGATATAGATAGCCTCTTCAATAATTATAACGAAGACCAGTTAAAAACTGTTCTTGCCCTTAATAGAATGGAAAAAAGAAGAATAAGGCCAAATAAATCTATAGTAATACCTGAGTGTGCCTCAGCCGAATTCAATACTTACAGTCCTTTTCCTCAGGATGTATATTTCCTGAAATGTATTCCTAAAACGGTGCTTATATCTCAAAGAGTACAGGCTTTTGGCCTTTATGAGCATGGGGAGCTGGTTAAATGGGGCCCGGTGAGTACAGGCAAGCGTTCTACCAGGACTCCAAACGGACTTAATTATGGCAATTACAAGGCTAAGCGTAAGATAAGTACAGTGGATGAATCCTGGATAATGCCTTACTATTTTAATTTTATGAATTTTGAAGGTATTGGGGTACATCAGTACGCCCTGCCGGGCTATCCTGCAAGTCATGGATGCGTAAGATTATATATGGAGGATGCCAGGTATATTTTCGACTGGGCTGATATGTGGAAGGTGGAAAATGCCAGAGTTACAAGGAATGGAACTCCTTTTATGGTCTTTGGTGAGTACAATTATGATTCAGAAAAGCCCTGGTATGATCTTACACAGAATATGAAGGCCAATGATCTTACCCAGGAAGAGATCGAAACCTTGAAAGCTTATGTTGATAAGTATCAGGCCGATCCAAGGAATTTCACCAATTTGAATGCCGAAGTTGTCGATGGCGATCTGGTTAAAACCTGATTGAGTAAAAATTTGATTAATTTGGCATTTAAATTTAGATTATGAACCATTTCAATTTTCGCCAGATTATCATTTCGTTGTCGATTCTAATGGCTTCGGTAAATCTGATTGCACAGGAAACAAATGTGATGATTAGAGCCAAGGCAAAAGATGCAAAATTTATTGGCTCTTCTATAGGTGGCGCCAGGATCCTTGTAAAGGATGCTATGACCGGCGAGATACTGTCAAAAGGTACAACATCGGGTGGCACGGGTGATACCGATAAGATTATGAACCAGGACTGGAAGCGTAATCGGCCACTTTCAGATGATAATACGGCTGGATATAATGCTGTTCTGGATATTGAAGAACCTGTTTTTGTAACTATTGAAGCTTATGCTCCTGTAAATAAAAAACAGGCCACGGTTATGAGTAGCACTCAGCTCTGGGTAATTCCTGGTAAGGATATTAAAGGAGATGGAATTGTACTGGAAGTTCCGGGCTTTGTAGTTGATATTCTTGTACCTCAAACTCATGAACGTATCAAAGCCTCAGAAGAAATTGAAATTAAAGCCAATATCGTTATGATGTGTGGATGTCCTGTATCCAAAGATGGGATCTGGGATGCCAACCAGTATGAAGTTAAAGCTTTGATCACCAGCGATGGTGGAAAATCATCAGAAATAAAACTGAATCAGGCAGGGAAAACCAGTACTTTTTCTGGAAAAACGAGCCTGGAGAAAGGTTTATATGAAGTTCTGGTCTACGCTTATGACCCCATAACCGGCAATACAGGTGTTGATAAAACCAACATCATAATCAATTAGATATTCAGAAGCCCCAGGGATTCTATCGTTCTTAGCACGCCATTATCATTATTATCGTGGCTGGTCACAAAATTACTGGCCTGTATGATCTCCGGATGAGCATTTTTCATGGCATAACTATGCTTTGCCACCTTCATCATTTCCAGGTCGTTCAGGTAATCTCCAAAAACCAGGGTTTCTTCAGGAGAAATTCCCAGTTCCTTCTGGATACCTTTTATGGCATTTCCTTTATTAGCGTCTAAAGCGGTAATATCTATAAATACCTTTGCTGCTATTGCTACTTTATATCTATCGGTATAATCCACAAAATGGGGAAAGGTGTTGTCTTCTACGCCATTGAAATTACACAAGGTGACCTTCAGGTAAGTATCTTCTACCTTTGTAAGATCTTCAACAACCTGCAGCCTTTCATAGAACTTTGATATTTCAGTAAAGAATTCACGGTCATCTGTTTCGATATAAGCAGATTCTTTCCCACACAGCACCAGGTTGGTATGTTCCAGTTTTCTTCCCATTTCGATGAATTCTATAGCAGCGGTTTTCTCAATAGGATTTACATATAGTTCTTTTCCCTTGTGGGAAACATAGGTGCCATTCTCAGCAAAGAACATGGTACGGTCCTTAATTCTTTCAAACTTAGATTCCAGATTATAGAACTGGCGGCCACTTGCTATCGAAAACAAAATACCTTTCTGGGTAAGTTGTTCCTCTACCTTCCAGAAATCGGGATGCAACTCATGATTATCATTTAACAAGGTTCCGTCAACATCGGTTACAATAAGCTTGATCATAGATTTGATTTTTGTAAATGGCAAAAGTATGTGATTAAAGCGGTACTTATTTTAAATTGAGATTAAAATTTTAATTAGGGATATAAACCAATCTTATTAAAACATCATTGTAAGTCTCTG
>JAWWBH010000267.1:0-3819 GCA_033721075.1 Christiangramia sp. | reverse complement strand
TCAACGTCAAAAGAAGCCTTGAATGTATCCATTACACGCCAAACGAGGATAGTGCTTATCATTACAGGATTCCCCAGTTTATCATTTACTTTTAGTCGTTCGCTATCAAAGTTACGTGCCCTTAAAGAGATCTTCTTTTTGGTGTAGAAGGGATTAACCCAAAAAAGTCCGTTTTCCTTTACAGTTCCCTTATAATCTCCAAATAACAGTAGAACACGTGATTCGTTGGGATTGACCAGGATTAGGCCAAAAAGTATGATTATGGCAAGAAGGGTGGCGAATCCCCAAAGAGGATTTCCGGTTGTGGCAACTGCAATTATACTCCCTATAAAAAGTATTAGAAAGAGGAATAGCATTAGGTAGCCGTTATAAGCTTTAATAGTTTTTTCCTGTGTCATGATTGAAAGAATTAAGTGATATTAAAATAATATTATAAATATATTATATTAAAATTTAATAATCTTTATTCTTAACATTAAATTTTTCCAGGCTTGGTTATATTTGCCCAAAACTTAGAGAAATGAAGAAATATTTATTCGTTTTATTTTTTATAACAACTATAATATCTGGCTTTGCTGCAGATTCTGAATGGGGGAAAACCGGGCATCGTGCCACTGCAGAGATAGCTGAGAAGCATCTTACAAAGAAAGCCAGGAAAGCAATTGATAATCTTCTAAACGGCTACGGGCTGGCATTTGTCGCTAACTATGCTGATGATATAAAAAGTGATCCGGAATACAGGAAATATGGTCCATGGCATTATGTTAATATTCATCCCGAATCTGAAAAATATATTTTAGAGGAAGCCAGTGAGAGTGGTGATCTGGTTCAGGCCATTAGAAAATGTGAAGAGGTGCTTAAAGATAAAAATGCTTCCCGATCAGAAAAACAATTCCATTTGAAGATGCTTGTTCATTTTATGGGCGATCTTCATCAACCTTTTCATGTTGGTCATGCTTCAGATAAAGGTGGAAATGATGTACAGGTTAGATGGTTCAATGAAGGTTCTAACATTCATCGAGTATGGGATAGTGAAATGATAGATTTTTATCAAATGAGTTATACCGAACTTTCCATCAATACAAAGGAACTTACTAAAGCTCAGGTGAAATCCATCCAAAAGGGAGAATTACTGGACTGGGTATATGAATCCAGGGAAATGGCTGAAGAACTGTATGCAGGGGTGGAAAATGGAGATAAGTTGGGATACACCTATATGTATCATCATATGCCTACCGTGCTGGCTCAACTTCAAAAAGGCGGACTTCGACTTGCCAAGATCCTCAATGATATTTATTCCTGATGGATCTTCCTGAAAGTTAAGTTGATCCTGGGGCCAACTCTCCTTTTAGTTTTAGGTAACTGATGTTTCCAGACTTGCTGGGTAGTACCCTCCATAATTAAAAGGCTGCCGTGTTGCAGCTTTATTTTATGTCTGGCCGTTTTATCCGTTTTATGTTTGAAATGAAAAATCCTTTCAGCGCCAAAACTAACAGATGCGATCACCGGTAGAGAGCCAAGTTCTTTTTCATCATCAGCATGCCAACCCATACTGTCAGAGCCGTCCCTGTAAAGATTCGCCAGGCATACATTGAACTTGGTTCGGGCATATTTCTCACACTTCTTCTTTATTTTCAGCAATTCTTCGTTGAAGGCTTCCGGTTTCATTTCAAGTCCCGAATAAGTATAACTATTGCCTGCCTCTCCGTAAAATGAGGTTAACCTGGGTTGTTGGATTTCTTTCCCAAACAGCTTGATACTATCTTGTTTCCAGTTAAGTGAATGGATTAATTTTTCAAAAAATTGATCACTTTCCTTAATGCTGAAGAAATCAGGATAATATATTAGTGAAGCATCCTTAAGTTGTATCAACTCTCTGGACATGTCTAATATTTTAAATAATACCAGGCCCAATACATGAGTAAGAACTGTAAGGGAATTCTTGCATTTAATACCCATTTAGGTAGTCCGACTCCTGCTTTTTCAGAAGATAGCATATAGAAGTGAACCAGTAAAAACACCAGTAACATTAATAAGATCCCATATAATGCAAGGTCTTTGGTAGCCGGTATGCAAATCAATATCCCAAGTAAGATTTCGAAGGCTCCGCTAAGATATACCAACACTTTGTGAAATGGCAGGTAAGCAGGCATTATTCTCATGTACATTCGTGGTTTTAAAAAATGAAAAATGCCGGCGATTATATAAACAAAAGCCATTAAATATAGGTGCCAGGGGTAGACCATAAATGATTTTTTTTGAAGATACTATAATTTTTGGCTTATGGAAATTAAGTTAAAATAGTTTCCTGAAATAAATAAATGTTGTGTAAGTCCTTTAAATAGAGTAATTTTCAACCGCCTAAATCTAAATGTTAACCTGATCTGCTTTTGAAAAAAAACTACTTTTTTTACGTACCCGTATTTTTTTTATTGTGGAATTTCAGTCTTGCCCAGAAATCAGACACAATTAGTCGGGATACCCTAAATGCGCTTTTGGATCGTATAGAAGCATCCATCAAAGAATATGATTACGAAAAGGCCATTGAAGATTCTCATTCCCTTATAAGTCTTGCGAAGGATGCAGATGACCAGTATTTTGTGTCCAGAGCCTATAATAAATTAGGCCATGTTTATTTGAATCTTGATGATAGTGCACGTGCACGGAAAAATTACACCATTGGTCTTGAATATGCCCAGAAATGTAATAATGATACACTTCTAATGCATTCATATAATTACCTTGGGAATATATATTCAGAAATTCCGGAAAGTATAGATAGAGGGATAGATTATTATAACAAGGGAATTGCTCTTGCAGAGAAAATAAATGATCCTGTAGAATCGGTTGTTCCAAGAGCGAATATTGGCTGGACCTACCTGGATAATGGCCAGTTTGATAAGGCCTTTCCGTATATAAACGAATCCTTAAGAACGGTTGATTCTACCAAAGAATACTATACCAAGAAGGAAAGGCTTGATTATTTATATTCTCAACTTTATATGCTTCATGGCCGGTATTATTCCCATAAAAAGGAGTATGATACGGCGACCTACTTTTTTGAGAACTCCATAAGGCTGGCCGAGGAAGATAGTCTAATTCTCCCTGCAGCTGAGGCATATTATGAGTATGCAGAAATGCTGGAAAAGAAAGGAGATTATGAAAAGGCCTATAGGGCTCAGGAGAAATATACCGAATACAATTCCAAGGTTTTTGAAAGTGAGAAATTACGCCAAATGGAGATCGCCAATGCCCGTTTTAACCTTAATGAATATCGAAGGAACCTTGAAATAGCAGAAAAGGAAAAGAAATATCAGGAGGAGATCATTAACAAGTCTAAGGAAAAGGTGATTGTGATGGTCCTTTCAACTTTAGGTTTGATTTTCATTCTTGTATTTCTTTATAAGGTTAACCGGGATCGACAGAATCTTATTGGGAAATTAAAGGACAGGAACAGGCAGTATAAAAAAGCAAAGGATGAGGCAGAAAGGTTGTCCCAACTCAAAACCCGATTTTTTAGTACTGTAAGTCATGAGATAAGAACTCCGCTATATGGTGTGATAGGATTAACATCTTTGCTACTGGAAGATGAGAGCCTCAAGAAGCATAAGGGGGATTTGAGATCCTTAAAATTCTCTGCAGATTATTTACTGGCACTCATTAATGATGTGCTGCAGATGAATAAAATGGAATCAAACGAAGTTAAGCTTGAAAATGTTTCATTTAAGCTTAATGACCTATTGAAAAGTATTGTCAATAGTTTTGAGTTCACACGCCTGCAAAATAAAAATGATATTCATCTAGAGATAGATGAGGATA
>JAWWBH010000266.1:0-3830 GCA_033721075.1 Christiangramia sp. | reverse complement strand
GGGGGGAGAATTATAAAAGATGAAAATTAGATTATTTCCATGAAATAGAATGTAACCAAAGTTACATTCAACAAGTAAAAGGATATATTTAACAGATAATTAATAGATCTCGCTCCAAATGATATAGATACCCATCAAAAGGACGAACCAGCCAAAGGCTTTTTTTAGCTTTTTACCATTCACAATATTATTGAGATAAACCCCGAGCCAGATCCCGCCAATGGAAAGTCCCGTAAAAATAAACAGGAATATCCAGTCGATCTTCATATTCTCTACATCACCAATGAAACCTATAAGGGATTTGATGGCTATGATAAGCAAGGAGGTAGCGACGGCTTTTTTCATTGGTAATTTTGCGAGCAATACCAGAGCGGGAATTATCAGGAATCCACCTCCTGCTCCAACGATCCCGGTAAGCAGTCCCACCACGATTCCTTCAATAATGATCAACGGATAATTATAAGATACTTTTATTTCCTTCAAATTCCTTCCATTATCCTTCTCCTGTATCATGGAGATGGATGCAATGATCATAATTACTGCAAAAAAGACCATGATCCCAATATCCCTGGTAAGCGTAAAGCCTCCAAGGCTAAAGATATCTTCAGGAATTGCCGGGACAAGGAATTTACGGGTGAGATAAACAGCTATAAACGCCGGAATGGCAAAGACGAAGGCTGTTCTAAAATCTATGAGTTTTTTAGGGATATTCCGAAGAGCCCCCACAAGAGCAGAGGTTCCAACAACAAAAAGAGAATAAGCCGTCGCGGTTACCGGGTTTATTGCCAGAAGATAGACCAGCACGGGCACCGTAAGAATGGATCCGCCACCGCCAATAAGGCCAAGCACCACGCCAATCAACAATGCACCAAAATAACCAAGTATTTCAAGTATATCCATTCCTTTGATTTAATTCAGGGCAAAAGTATTATGATAAGCGGGCTTATGCAGTAACAATGGTTACAGAACATTAAAGGTCTATTACTTTTATCTGGTTGCGTTGTAGGGATATCTTTCCTTCAATTTCAAGCTTTTTAAGTAACCTGGAGATCACTACACGTGAAGTATGAAGATCATAAGCTATCTGCTGATGGGTGCTCTGGATCTCATCGTTCTTGTTGATCCTGGCCCTGTCCCTGAGGTATTTCATGAGTCGCTGGTCCATATTAAGAAATGCAATAGCATCTATAGTATCCAGCATTTCTGACAACCGGGCATGGTAAGCTGCAAAAACAAAATTACGCCATGATTTATACCTGGAGGTCCACTCTTCCATTTTAGCTATGGGAATCATCACGAAAGTAGTATCGGTTTCGGCTACGGCCCTTATTTCGCTCTTTGTCCGGCCCAGGCAGCAGCTAAGGGTCATGGCGCAGGTGTCACCGCGCTCCAGGAAATAAAGTAAAAGTTCGTCACCCTCCCTGTCTTCCCGAAGTATCTTTATGGCGCCATTGATAAGCAAAGGCATACCGGTAACATAATCGCCAATTTCGATGATAACTTCTCCAGCTTTCATTCTTTTAAGAGTACCCACCTCCATGACTTCATCGAGCAGTTGCTTTTCAAATAGAAACCCGTATGCTTCCTTTAATTCTTCGTGCATTTACAGCGTATTTGTTCATAAAATTAGAAAGAAAATTTCAGAATAAATCCCAGCGGAATGCTAGGAAATAGGGATACTTCAGATTTAAAGTGAAAAAACGCGCAAAATCAATGATCTTAAAATCAGAATCTAACACGAAAAATCATGAATTTGAGTATAATTTATGAGCATACAAGGTTATCAGAAAAATAAGAAGGCAACATTTTACTGAAAAACGGTCAGGCCAAAAATTTTATAATTCAGTGAAAGGATAAAGAACGCATAAATCCATAGGACCTCCTCTAAAGTTTGGTTAAATTAGAGTAACGAAATAACCAGAAAGAGACCCTGTAGATCATGATAAGCTACAGCAAATATCTGAATAGAAGTATTCTTTGGATAGCCAGGGGTTGGGGAGGCATCATCCTGGCTTTCGTGCTCTTTTTTCTGATCGCACCTATTTTTGGAAATGAAGAAGGTAGAACAGGTTTCACTAACACCAGGGATATTATCACCTTTATCTTATTCCCAATAAGTACAATCATAGGGCTGGCAATCGCCTATAAATGGGAAGGAACTGGCGGACTCATTTCGAGCCTTGCAATTGTGTTTGCCATGCTCCTCAATGAAACCATAGACCTAAAATTCATGCTTAGCATCTTTGCGCCTGGATTTTTTTTCTTGTATACTGGTACCTGGAACGTCGGGAAAACCGGCACCCAGAAAGAATGAAGTTGCATTAGTAGAAATAAGTAGCTTTTATTCAAACAGATCATTTTGGTATTCCACTTATTTTCCACTCCTAATGTGCTTCTAAAGCTGTCTAAAATTTTAACGTTTTCACCTAAAAATAAACCACCCAAGAGTCTGATTTTCAGCTATATTTAATCTCTTATTCTTCAGCTTATGAAAAAAGTGAATTTGTTTCTTTTCCGTCACAGGAATGGAGACCAGATTGGGATAGATTTTAAATTCAATCTCCCTGTAAAGGAATATTTAAAAAACTTTAACGGGCTAAAATGGTCTCAAACGTTTGGTTGTTTTTACGTTAGCGCCAGCCGGAAAAGACTTGAGCTTCTCCAGGCCTATTTAAAAAATGGTGGTATCCTGGTAAATGATTCTCTGATAGATTATTCAAAGATAAAGCTGTTATCCAATAAAGAACCGGATAAGGCTGCTATGGGAAAGGCATATCTTAAGTATCTGAAGGGTTTAAGGTTTAGTGAAAGTACCATAAAGACTTACTGGAATTTCACCGATAAATTTATAAAAATGTATCCCGTCACAGATAATTATACTGAAGGAGACGTTGCCAGATATATAGAAGATCAGGTTGCCGGGAAAGATTATTCGATTAGTTCTCACCGGCAGTGCATTAGTGCTTTAAAGCATTATTTTGAGTTTACCGGACAGGCTTTGTTTAACCTGGAGAAGTTAAAAAGGCCAAAAAAGAGTGCTTATTTGCCCACCGTATTAAGTAAGGAGGAAGTACTGGATATTCTAAGATTAACCAGGAATTTAAAACACAGGTGTATACTGGCCCTTATTTATTCTTCTGGTTTACGGATTGGAGAGTTGTTAAGGCTGGAATTAAGGGATATTGATATTGACAGGCGCCAGATCTTTATAAGGCAATCCAAAGGCCGTAAGGACCGCTATGTTATGCTTGCTGAAAGTTTTCTTCCGCTTTTGTTCAATTATTTACGAACTTATGAGCCCAGGAAATATTTTGTTGAAGGTTTTGGTGGTACTACTTATTCCAGCTCTGCTGTACGGAGTTTTTTAAAGGATTCCTGCAAAAGGGCTAAGATCAGGAAAAGAGTTACTCCTCATACGTTGCGGCATAGTTTTGCCACGCATATGCTGGAAAACGGGACAGATCTAAGATATATACAGGAATTGCTGGGACACGCCAAGCCGGAGACCACGATGATCTACACACATGTAGCACAGAAAGATGTGGTAAAGATCCAGAGTCCGTTAGATGCGAGCATTAAGGAGTTACTGGAGCGGGCGGATAAAAGCGACCCAAACCTGCGTTTATCCCGGAACCTACTCGAATAAAAATGTATATTGCAGTGGATATAACGAGTTGTGATGCATTAAATCAAAATTCAGAAAAGAACCAAATTCGGATAAGATAAATTGAAAACAATAACTTTAGAAACAGAATCCTATTTGGTTAAAGGGAAGAAAAATGAACGATTTTATCCCTTTTTCGAATTAGAGTATAACGAATACGTTATCT
>JAWWBH010000265.1:0-3841 GCA_033721075.1 Christiangramia sp. | reverse complement strand
GTTATAATTTCATTGTCATTTCATACTGTCTTAAAAATGCTTTAAGGCCTACCGATTTTAAAAAACTGGTCGTATCGAAAGCTCTGGCATCAATATTCAGTATTGTAATATCCTTTTTCAATCTTTTGTGTAATTCCTGGAAAAGAAGTGTTCCAACTCCCTGATTGCGATACTCCTCTTTAACCGCGAACTGGGATATTCTTGCAGTATCGGGATTATAAATAATAAAGGCAACGGGTTCCTCATTTTTTTCGGCGGTAATTATTTTTAAATCATTCCCGGAGCGTTCAATGGATTCAAAAGAATTTTGCCAGGAAGGATCATAGTCACAAAATCCTTTACAAATATTAGAATTTATGGAGTACGGTTCATTGAGGGAAAAAGACTCCAGAAGTGGTGTGGGATCTTTTGTGACAGGGCCCTTAAAGCAAATGAGTTCCCTGGTCCTTTCATAACCAATTTTTTCATAGATCTTAATTGCAGGACCGTTGGAAGTGATCACTTCCAGTAGGCATTGAGAGATTTGGCACTCCTTGAGAACAGGAAGTATAAAATCATATAACCTGCCTGTAATTTGATTTCCTCTTTCAGAAGGTATTACTCCTGTACCAGCGTTATAGGCAGTAGAAAGTCCCTTAAATGAACCTTTTCCATGAAGAATAAAACCAATAAGCTTTCCATTTTCAAAGGCTCCAGCTGAAATATCCATGTTCACCCCGTCATACTTCATCTTTTTTACCAGTTGTTCTTCAGATAACTGAAGGGGGACCAGGTAGTCTGAAAAAGCCAGGTTAAAAGTTTCTGCCAGGTCACTGACAGATATATTTTTAAGGACTTTTATTTCCATCGAATGATTAAGAGTTAAGGTCAATGAATTTCAATTGTGGCAAATAAAGAAAATTTTATGATCATAATTTTCATTTCATTTGGCTATAATTGAAAAATGAAAAAGCGTTATTGGTTTATACTATTAGTTTCCGCAGCACTCATTATAGGATATTTCTCAGGTCCTGTGCCACAGGAACCTGATTATTCAGAGAAATTGCCTGACCTGCCATCAGATCTCAGGAAACTGGAATCATATATAGAGGAGAATGAAGAATCCTTACCAATAAGGGAGGACAATCAGGCACGTATCATTTGGGCTAATGATGTGCCGGCGATCACAGAATACAGTCTAGTATACCTTCACGGCTTTGCAGGAAGTTACAGGGATGGATTTCCCGTGAATATCATTATAGCTGACACTCTAAATGCTAATCTTTTTCTTTCCCGTTGGGCCGGGCATGGGTTGAAACCTCCTGCATCATTGAATAATTTCACCGGTGAGAATGCCTGGCAATCTGCAAAAGAGGCTTTGATAATCGGGGAGAAATTGGGAAATAAAGTGATTATTATGAGTACTTCTACCGGTGGAACTCTGGCTTTAAAACTTGCCGCTACTTATCCTGAAAAGGTACATGCATTAATAAACCTTTCGCCTAACCTTGAAGATGATGTACCAGGGACTTTTGTCCTTAACTCACCCTGGGGATATGAAATAGCCAGCATTATTTCATTTGGAGAGAAAAAGAAAATTGATCATGAGCAGTTAATAGCGAAACAATACTGGGATACTATCTATCCGTCACGGGCTTTGGTGGATCTCCAGGTGTTAGTAGAAAGCACTATGATTCCCGAGACCTATAAAAAAGTTCAGTGTCCGGTCCTGACCCTGTATTATAAAAAGAATATTTTTCAGAAGGATGAGCATGTAGAGGTGAGTGTCTATTCAAAGGCACATAAGCTTTTAGCCACTCCAGACTCGCTGAATGTTCTAAAAGCATTAAAATCCCCGGGAACTCATTTTATTGGTAGTGACATCAAGTCAAAGGATATAAATATTGTTGAAAAGGAAATAACAGGCTTTTTAAGGAGTAAATTGAAAATAAATATAGATTCCATTTAATTTTCAAACAATGAATTGTTTCATATTAAGGAATTCTGCATATCCCATGGATTCTCTGGTTTCAAGTTGGGAGTTCCCAAGGATCTCTTTGATCAATTCTTGGTCTACTTCCAATTCTTTTTCCCCAAACCATTCCAACCCAAAAGTGTACCAGGTGCTTTTGTTTAAATTTACCCGGGTGTATTCTATCTGGCAACCATAAGGGATCTGGTCTTCAATTTTAACCAGAAGTTTTTGGCCATTGGCATCTTCTTTAAGTTTGCATCCCATTCGTTCCTTACTCACCTCCATCCAGTCATACTTTTTTTCATGTATGATCCTGTGGCTCAAAATATCCTCATTATCTGTGGAAAAACTCCATTTGGTGTAAGGTTCAAAATAACCACTCACATTTTCAGTTAATTTTCCTTTTACAGGATTAGCGATAAGATGTTTAATCTCAATATTTCCTTCTCTCAGTTTTATTCCTATGTCTTTCTTACCAGTAAGAGACAGGTAGTAATCAGTTCTGGAATCTGTATTCTCAAATGTGAGCGCTCTTTCGGCAAACCATTTGCTAATCTCCTTGTTCTCGGTTTTGGTGAACCACCTTATCTCTTTACTGTTGAACATAATTCAATAATTTCATTTATGGATACATTAGGCTATACTTAAAATCTGATAATATCTAAATTTAATAAAACAGGGAGTTTTCGCCCGCTAATAATTCATTGCATTTTGACAGGTGGAATGCTATACTCTTATTCAAAAAAAACCTTACTTTTGTTCCAATCTTAAATAGTCTTATGAGCCGGAAAGTACTATTAGACTCCAATCAACTCAATATCATTCTACACCGTTTGGCTTGTCAGTTAGTAGAAAAACACAACGATTTTAAGGATACTGTACTTGTGGGCATTCAGCCGAGGGGTATTTATGTGGCTAGCCGAATTGAAAAGATCCTCAAAGAGGAGTATGGCCTGAATGATATTAAAAGTGGTCAACTGGATATAACATTCTACCGGGATGACTTCAGAAGAGGGGAAAAGCCCCTTGAGGCGAATAAGACAAGAATAGATTTTATAGTAGAAGATAAGCGGGTAGTGTTCATTGACGATGTTTTGTACACTGGTCGTAGTATTAGGGCAGCCTTAACAGCCATTCAGTCTTTTGGGCGACCCAGGGAGATCGAACTTCTTAGTTTGATAGACCGTCGGTTTAGCAGGCATCTGCCAATTCAGCCAGATTACAACGGGAGGCAGGTAGATGCGATTAATGAAGAAAAAGTAAAGGTAAGCTGGAAAGAGAACGATGGGGAGGATGCGGTTTACCTTATTTCAAAATAGATAAAAAATGAGCAGCGAATTAAGTGTGAATCACTTACTGGGAATCAAATATCTGAAACGTGAAGATATTGATCTTATCTTCAAAACAGCCGATCATTTTAAAGAAGTAATTAATCGCCCCATCAAAAAAGTTCCTTCCCTCAGGGACATCACAATTGCCAATCTTTTCTTTGAGAACAGCACCCGAACAAGGCTTTCCTTTGAACTTGCTGAGAAACGTCTCAGTGCAGATGTCATTAACTTTTCCGCGGCTTCATCTTCAGTTAAGAAAGGGGAGACACTTATAGATACGGTTAATAATATACTCTCCATGAAGGTGGATATGGTGGTAATGCGCCATCCTAACCCAGGCGCGGGTATATTTCTATCTAAGCATGTGAAGGCAAGTATCATTAATGCGGGTGATGGAGCACACGAGCATCCCACTCAGGCCCTTCTGGATTCCTATTCCATACGTGAGAAACTTGGAGAAGTGAAAGGAAAGAAAGTGGTAATCGTGGGGGATATTCTACATAGCAGGGTAGCCCTTTCCAATATTTTTGCACTTAAACTTCAGGGAGCTGAAGTG
>JAWWBH010000264.1:0-3873 GCA_033721075.1 Christiangramia sp. | reverse complement strand
TTTGCTTCCCTGGCTGGAAAAACACCTCAGACCCATGGAGAGCATTATAAGTATGAAGGCAATTACCTGGAATTATTTGAATTGATGAAAAAATATTTACCGGCTTATAAGGTGGAAACACCCAAATTATTCAAATTACTCATATTCAATTACCTCTTTTCAAATGGTGATGCCCATTTAAAAAATTTCGCTATCCTGGAAACTCCTATGGGGGATCATCGGCTGAGCCCAGCCTATGATCTGCTGAACACCCGGATTCATATCGAAGATAGTAATTTCGCACTGGATGGGGGGCTCTTACCGGCCCAGCTGGTACAAACCTCCATCCCTGGTCAGTTTAAAGTTCTGGCAGAACAAGTAGGACTATCCTCTAAACAATTTAATACCACCATGGATACAATGCTATCTAATGCTGAAAAGGTGGAAGCACTTACCATGGCCTCTTTTTTAAAGAAGAATACCAAAAAAACCTACCTGCGGTCATACCAGACTCAATTAAAAAAATTTACCAATAATGATTACTCCATTGCATAACGGGATCAGCTTAGAGTTGCCGTGCACAGCATTTTTAATATCGAATAACACGGCGTTACCATAGGGAGAACCTCACAAGAACTCTCTTTATTTTATTGGATATTAAAGCAATATTTTGGTAGGGAGGCTACTGTTGAGCAGTATACTATAGGGACAGTTCTTTATCAATAGCTTCTTCCGGCTCAATAACCTGTTCGGTATTCTTGATTTCCCAGTTCTTTTTTAACCTGTAATTAATCACAGGATGAGCAGTAAATGATCTTGTTGTAAATCCTTCCTTGATGATATCCTTAATAATATTCTCGCTCTGCCCATCGGCTATCCATTCCTCTTCAAATTTTCTGTCGAGGACCAGAGGCATCCGTTTTGCTTTATTATGTACCTTTTCAAATAATGGATTCGCTTCTACCGTTATTAGACTTGTATAATAACTTCCTTCGCCATCACTGGTATAGATCCAAACCAATGTAAAAATCTTTCTTTCCCTATAGCCTTCACTTTCCTCGAGATAGCAAAAATATGGCTGACTATTTTTCCCATAATAATGGGCCACTACAAGGATCTGAAGAAAATACCTGGCCTGGAAACCTCGTTTAATTGGTTAGCAATTACTGGATTTGAACAATATGTTTTGCGCGGGTTATTTAATTATTTGTTTAAAAATTCAGTTTTCTCATTAACCTTTCGTATTACCCTATCTAATTCTAAACTTGACTCTCGAAGTGCCTTTAAAAATATGGTTTCTTCATCCCTGCTACAATCCTTCTCAAGAAGAAGATCGGTAATGGACATGATCCGTGCTAAAGGAGCTCTTACAACGTGTGATTGAAGCCAGGCAATTTCACTAAGTCTTTCATTTTTATTTTCAATCTCCTGAATATGCCTTTTTGTTGCCGTAATATCCTGCATTGCACCAACCATTCTAATAGCCACTCCCTTAGAATTCCTGAGAATATAACCCCTGTCCTGGACTATGGCATAAATCCCATCTTTCGTTAAATACCTGTATTCCTTCTCCCATTTATGTGATTTATTATTTTGAATATGCTCATTTAAACTTTTAATTACAACATTATAGTCATCGGGATGAACACGATCTTCCCAATGCTTTAGATCAGTAATATTATCCTTTATATGATATCCAAAAATATTTCTGTACCCGTCCCCCCAATAAATAAGCCTTTTTCCCAGGTCTAAATCCCAGATTATTTCGGCTGTGGCTGCAGTAACTATTTTGTAACGTTTATTAGACTCCTTTAACTTTTCTTCTACCAAAATCCGATCTGTAATGTCATTCGCAAATACCAATACGCCCTGTAATTTCCCGTTATTATAAATTGGCTGGCTGGAGATGAGCACATTAATTAATTCTTTATCCTTATTAATTAGATTACACTCATAATTTTTCACGGATTTTATTGATCTTCCCTGGAAAATCTTCTCAAAAAAGAGATCAAAATCTTTTCTATTGGCAAAAAGATTCAATAAATCTTCCCGGGTATTTCTATTCTCATTTCCAAATCTATTCTTAAAAGAAGCGTTATTATATATTACACCATAATCGACAGAAATGCAGAAAATTGGAATTGTTAGTTCATTTAATACTTTTTCTAATTGGAGGGATTCCGAGATATTGAAAAGTTTATATTTTTTCAGGGCAATAATTATGGCTCCGGAAAGAAAGGTAATGGAGGTTGAAGTAACAGGGATCTGGTCGAAACCAAAATATGGAAATATAATCTGGGTGAGCACCCCCTGAATACTGGGTATTATCATTCCCATTGCAATAATCAAAGCCTGTTTCCTTTTACGAATAGATCCTTTGCCAGATAATGAATAGTAAAGGAGTATGGCTATCCCAATATAAACCAAAGCTGCTATCCAGTATCGCTGGATAAGATCCAGACTTCCCGGTCTCATTTCGATTAAGTAACCCCACATCCCGTTCGGTATATGTGGAACCGGATTCGGGTTTGCATGATATATGGAAAAAAACAGAAAAAAAGGACCATAAAGCAGTGTATAAAAATACCGTGAATATATTATTTTATTTTCGGTAAAGACCAACGCAAAATGAAGGGTAAAACACCCCATTAACAGCCATCCAAAACTAAAGACCTGATTTATATAACGGGCCGCAGAGATCGGAATATTTAATCGCACTAAAGAATGCTCTAGCTGTATGGAAATCAGGGAAATAAGCAACAAGGTGAAGATGTGGGTTATCCTACCCTTTGGCATATTTCCAAGGATATAGATCAATATCACGATATTGATACAGAGTGGAACAAAGGCGAGCAAAAATCCCAGCTTATTTTCCTCAATCAGGATAACCGAAGCGGAATAAAATATATCACTCATTTTTAAGGCTTTAGTAGATTGGGGAATCTTCCTGATTTAAAGTTAAGCTTTTTTTATTAATGGGATAATTAGGGAGCCAGTAGATAATTCCCATTCTATTTTTAAATATGAATTTTTTATAAATACCTTCAATATGAATAATCTAAACCTGTTTTTATCTAAAATTAAATATGGAAGGAAAGGTGAAGGTTTTGGTACCCTGGCCTATGTTCATCTATTAAAGATCCTTATTCAAATTATCTGTCCAGTTCCCGGGCATTTCATGTAGCAATATTACTTGCCTAGTTAAATAATAGATTTACCATTACGCCAATATTTATAGTTAACATTCACAGTGTTAAATTTTTATCATAAAAAAGGGCAATTACATGAAGACATGCAATTACCCTAAATTTAAAAAGTCGGGATGACTGGAATTCCCGATATATAGTGAGCCCAATGGTAACAAGGTTTCCCAGAGGTTTTTAAGAACTCATTCACTGATAAATTCACTATCCTAAAAAGAACATACGATTAGATAAAATTCATCGTCATTTAAGGTCAAATATAAACAATCTTATATAAAAAAATTAAAATTCTGTAAAATGAGATTTCTATTTCAAGATTATAAACAATAAGGCGAACTGGGTTTATCCCGGTTCGTTATATATTAAAAATGTATATTGTTTTGAATATAAAGGAATAATTGATTAATTCTGCTAAGACAGTCACGGCCCTTTTTTATTGGGAAAAATTGAAGCTTATTCCCCAGCTTATTTGCTCATCTTTTTTGCATTTTCTTCCAGTTTTTTCACATCGGTCGGATATGGATTTTCCTTAAGGTTTTTTGCAAGATGTACCATATTATGGGCCATGAGCAACATCATATTATTGGTGAATTCATGTTTATCTCCTTTAGCTTCAATATAACTCGGTCCCGGACCGGCTTTGCCAACATAGTAACTGAAGGCATTAATCGGGATGCTAAAGCCCTGTTCT
>JAWWBH010000263.1:0-3877 GCA_033721075.1 Christiangramia sp. | reverse complement strand
TAATCTATATTATGCTTTGCCAGGTTATCCAGTTCTTTCTTAAAGATCACCGGGTCTATTACCACCCCGTTTCCTACAAGATTGATACTGTCATCGTGAAAAATCCCGGATGGAATGGTGTGCAATACATGTTTTTGACCGTCGAATTCCAACGTGTGTCCCGCATTTGGACCACCCTGAAAACGTGCAATAATATTGTATTTTGAGGTAAGTACGTCGACTATTTTGCCTTTTCCTTCATCACCCCATTGAAGACCTAGTAGTAAATCTACTGCCATGAAATTTTAAACTTAATTGGTTGATTTTTTGTTGCCGTAAAAGTATAAAGAATGCTTTTTAATCTCAATATCAAAAACCTCTTCGATAGTTTGTTTTATGCTCTGGATCCTGGGATCGCAAAACTCAATCACTTCTCCGGTATCGGTAAGTATGATATGATCGTGCTGGCGGTCAAAATATGATTTCTCATACTGGGCCTGGTTCTGCCCGAACTGATGTTTACGCACAAGCCCGCACTCCAGTAATAACTCAATTGTGTTATATAAGGTTGCCCTGCTTACACGATATTTTTTATTTTTCATTTTGATATAAAGTGACTCTATATCAAAGTGATCATCAGCATTGTAGATCTCCTGGAGAATGGCGAAACGCTCCGGTGTTTTCCGGTGTCCTTTTTCCTCAAGATATTTAGTGAAAACGTTTTTAACGACCGCCTGATCGTTTTTATTTACGACTTTTTTGCTCATAATTTGCTCTGCAAAGGTAAAAGTTTATTCACGGCTAACCTTGTCTATCCCGTTAATTTTTTTCAGCCTTTGAATGATGGTATTCAGGATATTATTATTCTTTACAACCAGGGTTATTCTTCCGCTGAAGATACCATCTGAACTGTCAAAATTCAGGTTCTTCATATTCACGTGCATATTACTGGAAATTTCCTGAGTAACCTCACTTACAAGCCCAATATTATCTATTCCCTGTAGTTTGATAACCGCGATAAAATCCTGTTGTGAACTGTCTATCCATTTTGCCTGAATGATCCTGTAGGCATAATTGCTCTGCAGCTGCAAGGCGTTCGGGCAATCTTTTTTATGCACCTTTATACCGTCATTAACTGAAATGAATCCGAATACATTATCTCCAGGGATTGGATTACAGCAGTTTGCAAATTTGTATTCCAGTTTTTCCTCTTCCTTTCCGAATACCAGCTGGTCGTATTTGGCCGTGATCTCTTCTTTGTTAAGATCAGATGAAACGGATGGCTTCTTGATCTTATTCTTAAAGTAACTTACAAAGGCGTTGCTTCGTGAAGAGGCAAAATCCTTGAGCATCTGGTTGTCTATTTTGCCGATGCCAACCCGATAGAAAAGATCAAGACTGGTCTTTAAATTGAAGAAAACTACCAGTTCATTGATGGTCTTCTCGTTGAACTGTATCTTTTGTGCTTTAAGTTTCCTGGCAAGAACAGCTTTCCCATCTTCGGCGATCTCCTTTTTCTCTTCCTTCAGGGAAGATTTGATCTTAGCCCTGGCCCTGGCTGTATTGGCATAATCAAGCCAGTTGATATTTGGTTTTGCACTTTCTGATGTGATGATCTCAACCTGGTCACCACTTTTCAGTTCATGGCTTAATGGCACAAGTTTTTGATTGACCCTCGCACCACGTGTATGCAGCCCGATCTCTGTATGAATACTGAAAGCGAAATCAAGCGGGGTAGAACCTTTAGGCAGGGATTTCAGGTCTCCCTGGGGAGTGAACACGAAGATCTCTTTTGAATACAGGTTAAGCTTGAACTGCTCGACAAAATCCACCGCGTTTATATCCGGATTTTCCAGTGCCTCCTGTAAACGGGTTACCCATTCTTCAAAACCTCGTTCTTCCCTGCTGCTTCCCTGCTTATATTTATAGTGAGCAGCATAACCTTTTTCCGCGATCTCGTTCATTCGCTCACTTCTTATCTGAACCTCTACCCATCGGCCTTTAGGACCCATAACAGTAATGTGAAGGGCCTCATAGCCTGTTGACTTTGGTGATGAGATCCAGTCCCTCAAACGTGTAGGGTTAGGGCGGAAGTGATCTGTAACTATCGAATAGATCTTCCAGGCCAGAAATTTTTCCTGTGCGGGTTCACTTTTATATATGATCCTGATGGCAAACTTATCATAGACTTCATCAAAACTGATATTCTGAGCTTTGATCTTCCTGTTTATGGAATAAATGGATTTTGGTCTTCCCTTGATCTCATATTCAAGATCTTCCTTATCCAGTGAATCCTGGATCACTTTGCTGAATTCCCTTATATAAGCATCCTGCTCCTCCTTACTTTCCTTGATCTTGGTCAGGATATCATGGTATACTTCAGGTTCGGTATATTTTAACCCCAGATCTTCCAGTTCGGTCTTAATGTTATAAAGGCCTATACGGTGAGCAAGTGGTGCATAGATATAAAGCGTTTCCGAGGCTATCTTCACCTGCTTATCTGGCCTCATTACATCCATGGTCTGCATATTATGCAGCCGGTCTGCTATCTTGATGATGATCACCCTTACATCATCGTTCAGGGTGAGCAGCATTTTCCTGAAGTTCTCTGCCTGTAGGGATACATCTTTATCCTTCTTAAGGTTAGAAATCTTAGTAAGACCATCCACGATCTTGGCAACAGATTCTCCAAACATTTTGCGGAGGTCTTCCAGGGTATATTTGGTGTCCTCGACAACATCATGAAGCAGGGCGGCTGCGATAGAAGTCGCATCCAGACCTATTTCTGAAGCCACGATCTTTGCAACCGCGATAGGATGAAATATATAGGCTTCTCCCGATTTTCTTCGCTGGTCCTTATGTGCATCCACGGCAGTATCAAACGCCTTCCTGATGAGTTTTTTATCATCATCAGTAAGGGTTTGATAGCTTATCCTTAGCAGTTCTTTATACTGCCTTGCTATCTGCTTGTTCTCTTTTGCTATAGCTGCCTCTGTCATAGGTTAAAAATACGATTAAGATAGTAATGACACAACTAAAAACCAGTCTTCAGGTTGCGGTAACGCTGTAAAAGACTGGGGTGGGAGTAATGTACAAAAATATAGGCCTTATGCGGTGTTAAATTGCTCAAAGTGTTCCTGGAAAGCTTTTTAAGACTGGAAATGAGTGAGTCACCATTATAGGTGGATTTCGCATAATTGTCTGCCTGATATTCAAATTTTCTGGAAATGAAATTCATTATCAGTCCTGTGATCTCCGAAATTGGACTGTAAAGGATTCCGAAGGCGACAAGACCTATATGGAAACTTGGCTGTGAAACTCCCAGTGCTTCTGATAGCAGAGGATTCCCTATAAAAAGAGAGAGCAGCCAAAGGGTAAAACCTGTGGTAAGCACTGATGCCACAAGGTTCACAATTATGTGGTTCTTTTTATAATGCCCTACCTCATGTGCCAGCACGGCTACGATCTCGTCCTCCTCAAGATCATTGATAAGGGTATCATATAGCGTTATTCTTTTTTCCCTTCCAAAACCCGAGAAATAGGCATTGGCTTTGGTGCTTCTTTTAGAGCCGTCAATTACAAAGATATTATCCAGTTTAAAGCCAACACTTCTGGCATACTGTTCAATTTTTGTTCTTAGAGAACCTTCCTCCAGTGGAGTTTGTTTATTGAATAATGGAACAATTAACTTCGCGTAGAACATATTCATGAATACTGAAAATATCGCGACAAGTATCCAGGCATACCACCAGAAGTTATCACCGGCTATCTGGTAGAACCATACTATGAGAGCAAGGATACCTCCACCAATTATTGCCGTCATGGCCAGGCCTTTAAGTTTGTCCAGAAAGAATGTACCTTTTGTGGTCTTGTTGAAACCATATTTCTCTTCGATCAC
>JAWWBH010000262.1:0-3879 GCA_033721075.1 Christiangramia sp. | reverse complement strand
TTTTATGAATTTTTTTAAGTTAGGTATTAATTAAGAGAACATCTAACTATTGAAGCCATATTAAATCTTAGTAAGTTCTCTGGATAAGAGTGTTTTCTTCTCGCAATCAAATTCTTAGACCGGTATTTGTTTTTCCTGCTTTACGATCTTATTTTCCAAAGAAGTGATCCTTTTAAGTATGGTAGAAAGGATTAAACTAAAGAGGACGAAAGCAATGAAAATAATAAAACCGGGTTGTAAAGAGGTTTTGTTGGTAGAAATACTCACGAGGGAATCAGTATCTCTATTAACCAGGGCCAGCTGGTTATCAAGTATTCCCTGAAAACCTATATAGGCCATAAAGATCGCAATGACATAAACATCGGCCATACTCCATTTTCCTGATTTAAAAGCGAAGAATTTCAGGATCCTGTTCTTTCTTGTCTTATCATTTCCGGCTAAGTATATTTGTGTAGCCAGTAATTTGGCCACAGGAAAAATGATACTGAATACAAGAATTAGAATCCCTACCAGGAATGAGTCTATCTTTTCGGTTTTGAAGAGAATTCCTATGATATCCAGGATACTCTTGCTTTGAAAGAAGATTACCTGATCATTAAATATGATACTTTCCCCAATCAGTAGAAAATTAACCTGTTGAAAACGGGCATCTATTTCAATCATTGGAGCAGTAAGACCCGAAAACAGGACCACCATAGAAACCAGGACCGAAATAATGAAAAGTGGTGTATGTACCGCTTTTTGATTTCTCAACAGCCACCACAGGAGAAGAAACACGCCAATAATTCCCAGTAAAATATAGGTGTGAAAATAGGTCTCATCCTCCAGGTAAAATATTTTCTGCGGAATTTTCTCATTGAATCCGGCAAGATCTTCGACCTTATTTTTTTCCAAAAGAGCCTTTATTTTCAGTGTTTCTACCTGCGAATCATCATAGGTGAGGTCGCTGTATTCCTGTAACTTGCTCTTAATGACATATTTCAAAGCCTCTTTATTTTCCGGCTTTTGAATTTCATTGACGATGGTCTGGGCGAACATGGGGACAAGAGCCCTTATTTTATCTTCAGGAACCAGCGTCTTTACAGCAAATTTTTGAAGTTTAGCTTTAAGTCCTTTCTGTTTTTGATCCAGGATATCCGCTCCCTTGTCAATGCCCGCCGTTAGTATATTTTCAACCTGGTGAACCAGGGTGTCCTCCTGGGCCTTTGTGAACTCGAATTCATCGATCCGGTTTAGAACCATTGTAGTAAGATGGTCACGCCAGATGTTAACAGACATTAATCCGTGAGTGATACTGTTTAGCTCGCTGTAATCTCTTTTAAATTCGGCTGCTTCTGAAGAGTACTTAAATACCGAATAGCTGCTCCAGCCCGCGAGTAGCATTAAAGCACCCGCGAGAAGAATCACAAGGAATTGCTGTAAGATCCTGGACATGGAGGTTGAAATTTATTAAA
This sequence comes from Christiangramia sp., assembly GCA_033721075.1. GTDB lineage: Bacteria > Bacteroidota > Bacteroidia > Flavobacteriales > Flavobacteriaceae > Christiangramia. Next base: position 2,425 of record JAWWBH010000262.1, on the reverse strand, counting down.
GGTAGTCTTTAGATTTGATTACGCAGCTATTGCAACTTACCTATTCCAAAAAACGAAATGAAATCAAAGTCCAAGAGATTCATAAAGGGCCTGATATTCTATCTATCGCTTAATAGAAATACCGGATAGAAATTTATTGATCTATGTTTACTGGATTACCTCTCCAAAGGAAATTACCATCACAGAAGGCGGCCAGGTGGATTCTGTGAGCTTCAGATTTTAATCTGCCGAATTGTTGCTGCAATAGGGATCCCCATTCCACGAAGCCTTACTTTCCAAAATTACTTCTTAAATTTTTCGCGCAAATTGTTTAAACCGGCGGGAACAAAAAAATTATTTTAAATTCATTTAGTTCCAAATTTTCTTTTCTTCCTGTTTAAAGCTTCTGGGCATTTATGATAGTTTCTATTCTTAAAAAACGCCAATATATTCGCTACCCAAACATTGCTTAATAACCTTGTATACTAAAGAAGCCTCTTCTTAATAAGGAGAGGCTTTTAATTATTTAACTACTAAACCAGGTAATACTTAAATGCTTACCTCCGGCGTAGTTTTAATCTACGCTTACTTATAATTCTGAATAAGAAGTTGGATTTAGGAAGAAGATATCAATATGGGATACATTATTCTGGTATTGCTCATCAGATGCCATTCCTTTCCAGGCCGGATCTTCACTAAATGCTTTCCAATGTTCATCTCGCGATGCTTTATCTTTAAAAGAAGTCATGTACATCAAATTAGGCATGTTCGATCCTGCAACTACTTCAGCAAAAAATATAGGGTTGAATTTTAAATCTTCAAAAATATCTATTTCGCCATTATTGAACATTTCCACCTTATTGTGATGTAATTTTTCTGTAGCACTCTCATAACTTCGGAGCTCATAGATCCTTTCGGGAGCCTTTCCAAGGTCATTTTCCCGGAATTGTGGCATTCCTTCAAAGGCTTGCAGAACAATGGTCTCAATACTTTCATAAGGTGGATTGTTATGAGCTGCATTTATATAATCTTCTCCTTTGGATAAATAATCCTTATCCTTTTTTAAGGTCTGCGGCGTTTTAATTAGGTTTTCTATAGATTTATAGGGGGTCAATACATATACGCGCTTACCGGAAAGGGAATCTCCTTTTACAGGTTTAAAAACACCTACCTGCTTCACGCCGGTTCTATGAAGGGCCGGAATATAAGCAGATTTTAAAAAGGAGTCTATCTGCTCTTCCTGTTGATGATTCTCCAGATGGTATATTTTTAATTCGTAAATGTCTCTCTTTTGGGATTGGGCATGCCCGTTAATAAATGAAAGAAAGAGACAGAAAGAAGTTAAACTTTTAAGGAAGTTTTTAAGATTAAAATTCATGCTATTTTTTGGGATTTATTTATTCAGATTTCCTCAAATATATTTAAAATTCTAAATTAAAATGTATTTTTTACCTTTTTAAACAGGTAACTAGATCAGCATGAAGGGCTGGAAAGGAAAAACATTTACTTTAATAAAATTCTTCTTTCAGAGATAAATATATTGCCTATGAAGAACTCAGAATTTTCGCTTTTTCTTCCAATTCCTTCACATTTGTTTGATAGGGATTATCCTTTAAAAGTTTTGATATATAAACCATGTTGTGGGTCATTAATAATAGCAGATTATTAGTAAACTGATGCTTGTCACCACCGGCTTCTGAATAACTAGGTCCAGGACCTGCTTTTCCTACATAATCACTAAAGAAATATACTGGAACCGTAAAACCGTGTTCTGAAAAGTCAAATAAGATACTGGAAATACCTTTTTTGGCGCCATCTTCGTTTCCAATTACCATGACTCCTGTCACTTCACTTTATTATAAGTAAAATATTGTCCCGATTCCTTATCTCCTCCATCTTCCATTATTCCATAAAAGCGCTCTGCCACTAATTTGGCGACGAACCTCTATCTCCACTCCAATCATGTGTAGCCAGAATATACAAATCTGCTTCTTTTATTTTCTCTAAAATTATGGGCCATTCATCACCATCTTTTTCATCTGAAGAATTTTCAAACTTGAGGTTGTAATTTGTTACTCGCATTACTGCGGTTTGAACATCTAAAGTTTTAAAAATTTTTTCTGCCTGTGTTGTCTAGAAATAGGTTTACTAAATATTGAACAACTTAGTTATCTATCAGATGAAACAACAAAATCAAGACTGCCGAAAAAATCCCTATAAAAAAGTAGGCTTTGTAGTGGTTTTTAATTACCTGTTTTGTAATAGTTACTTTCCAATACAAAAATTCGCAAAGATATTCCCTAAAAGATCGTCGTTTGTGATCTCCCCGGTGATCTCACCAAAATGATGCAGCGCCTGGCGGATATCGATCGCGAGAAGGTCTCCCGAGAGTTCAGCGTTTAAACCTTCCTCAACCTTATTGATCTCTTCCAGTGCTTTTAGAAGA
>JAWWBH010000261.1:0-3902 GCA_033721075.1 Christiangramia sp. | reverse complement strand
GCATTTTCGTTTATGGTGGTGATTCTCCTTACAGTGTTCTATGGACTTCGTCCTAAGGTAATCATCGATGAGGTTGGTATAAACGTAGTAATCCTGCATCTCGTCATTATTGAAGTCTATGTCCTTACGATATGCTGTAAAGTCTTCAGGTATCAGTTTGGCAAAACGCCTGTTATATTTTTTCACCAAAAAAGCATAGCGTTCTCTAAGGTCATAATATTCATAATTGATACTTGCCCTGGCGATGTTAAGGAATTCCTCAGAAAATTCATTCCTGTCTTTTAACGTTTCCAGGTGTTGAAGACGTTGATCTCTTATGGAATCGGTTAGTTTAGCAAATTTATCAGGCTCAATATTGTAATTCTTAATAACATAATCGTTGTTCTTCCGGTTCTTCAGGAACATTTCTAAAAGGAAATTGCTCTTTTCTGAACCGTCCCCGCTAAAATTGAGGGATTCGTCAAATGAAAGTGTGTTAAGCCAGATGATAATGCTGTCTCCGGGTTCAATGTACACGATCTGGCTTTCGGGTGGATGCCTGAAGGTGTAAATCCCACTTTCAAGATCCTTAAAATCCTTTCCAAACTGGTTTTCCTCATCGAGAAAAAGTGTGTCTATGGTTTCATTTTCTTTGGAAAGTACAATGTAATCGGTTTCGGGATTATTGATTTGACCGCCAAGAAAAATAGTACTGGATTCCACGGAATTATCCTTGCATCCCGTGAACAATAGTACACAGCATAATATAAAGTAAAATAGATGCTTCATTCAGTGTATTGGGCCATAAGGGCCTCTTCAATTGCCCCAATTTTTAACAAATATAGAGGCTGCTTTATGGCTGCGATGTTAAGCAGGCGTTAAATCAAATATTTAAAACGTTAATCTTTCTTAGTGATGTTGATTATAACTACTTTTGCAAAAAATTAATTTAATTAGTTTATGCTTTCAGTATCAAACCTTTCTGTACAGTTTGGAAAACGTGTTTTGTTTGATGAGGTTAATACAACCTTTACACAGGGTAATTGCTACGGGATCATTGGAGCCAATGGTGCCGGTAAATCTACATTCCTGAAGATCTTATCCGGAAAATCAGATCCTACTTCAGGTCATGTTCACCTCGAGCCGGGCAAACGTATGTCTGTACTGGAACAGAATCACAATTTATATGATGATTACCCCGTATTGGAAACCGTTTTGAGAGGTAATAAGCCTATGTTTGAAGTAAAGAATGAAATTGATGCGCTTTACGCTGATTATTCTGATGAGAACGCTGAACGTATAGGAGAACTTCAAACTGCTTTTGAAGAGATGGATGGCTGGAATGCTGAGAGTAATGCGGCTGCTTTGCTTTCTAACCTTGGAATCAAGGAAGAGCATCATTATGCCCAGATGAAAGACCTTGACGGAAAGCAAAAAGTTAGAGTGCTTCTGGCCCAGGCGCTATTTGGTAATCCCGATGTGCTCATCATGGATGAGCCTACTAACGATTTGGATTATGAAACCATCGGCTGGCTGGAAAATTTTCTGGCGAATTATGAAAATACGGTAATCGTGGTTTCTCACGACCGTCACTTCCTTGATGCCGTTTGTACCCATATTTCAGATATAGATTTTGGAAAGATCAATCACTACAGTGGGAACTATACTTTCTGGTATGAATCTTCACAACTTGCCGCAAGACAACGCGCTCAGCAGAATAAGAAAGCTGAGGAGAAAAAGAAGGAACTTCAGGAATTCATCCAGCGATTCAGTGCCAACGTGGCGAAAAGTAAGCAGGCCACTTCCAGAAAGAAGATGATCGAGAAGCTTAATATCGATGAGATCAAACCTTCAAGCAGAAGATACCCAGCTATTATCTTTGAAAGAGAGCGGGAAGCCGGTGACCAGATCCTTAATGTGGAGAACCTCGAGGCAAGTTTAGAAGGTGAAACGCTGTTTAAAAATGTGGATATCAACCTTGCAAAAGGAGATAAGGTTGTCGTATTCTCAAAAGACTCCAGGGCGACGACAGCTTTTTATGAGATCATTAATGGAAAGCAGGCACCTGTAAAGGGTAAATATTCCTGGGGTGTTACTACTTCACAGTCTTATTTGCCTGCAGATAACTCTGATTATTTCAATAATGACCTAACCCTCGTAGACTGGTTACGCCAGTGGGCCAAGACCGAAGAGGAGAGAGAAGAGGTTTTTATACGCGGATTCCTGGGTAAAATGTTATTCAGTGGAGAAGAGGCTTTGAAAACCTGTAGGGTCCTTTCTGGAGGGGAAAAAGTTCGTTGTATGCTTAGCAGAATGATGATGATAAGGGCTAATGTGCTTATGCTTGATGAGCCTACCAATCACCTGGACCTTGAATCCATTACCGCATTTAATAACTCGCTGAAGAATTTTAAAGGAACGGTCCTTTTTACAACTCACGATCATGAATTTGCTCAGACGGTAGCGAATCGGGTAATCGAACTTACTCCTGGTGGAGTAATAGATCGTTACTTAAGTTTTGATGATTATATGAACGATAAGAGTATAAAAGAGCAGAGAGAGAAAATGTATTCAGTAGAAGCATAGTTTTTTTCTGAAATATAATATTGAAAAAGCCCCATGCTTTAAGCATGGGGCTTTTTACTGGCTATCAAACAAATATTGTTAAAATATTCCACCGCCGCCGGCTTCGTTGTCGTCACGGTTTTTACGCTTAAAAGCTTTGTTCTTTCCTCCTCCGAATCTGTAAGAGAATCCAAGGTATAGGTTTTGAGTTTCTCCTTTAAATCTTCCAACCTGCTTAAAAGGTCTTCCATCATATACGCTGAATTCCTGGGTATTGAATACATCATTGAAGTTCAGGCTTAATGTAGCCTTGTCATCCTTAAGGAAGGAATATCTGGCTCCAAGGTTCATAAAATACATTGGATCCATATCAAGCTGCAAATCGCGGTTCTTGCTTCGGTAAAATCCGAACAATGAAAAACTTAGTGACTCTGTCGCTTTGAAGTTATGATTGGTCCTGAAAGTAAATGCCTCATTGTCAACTTCAATGAATTCTGAACCAGCTACCCCAGTTAAGGTTTGGCCGTAAAGCTCCAGAGAGGTATTCGTGCTCCACCAGTCAGTGAATTTATAATTGGTAGAGAATTCAATACCATAAGAATCATTGTTTTCGAAGTTGTCGAAAGTTAAGAACAGGGAGCCGGGCTCACCTTCAACAGTATTGAATACCTGGTTGATCTGGTCTACGGTTCTGCGGAAGAATACTCCGGCAGTGGCACTTCCTTTTTTCTTGAAGTTGCGTGTATAATTCAACTCAAAGGAATTGGTGAATTGTGGGTCCAGTTCAGGATTACCGGCAACGGTAAGTCTTGGGGAGCTTACTTCCCTTATTGGATTTACCTGGTTAAACCCGGGCCTGTCTACCCTGCGACTGTAGCTAAACTGGTATGAGTTCTTCTCGCTTGGGTTATAACTTAGAAATCCTGAAGGATAAACGGTAAAGTAGTCATCTTCATAAACCTTTTCACCATTATATGTCGCATCTACATTATAATTTTCCAGCCGGGCACCAAGCTGGTAGGACCATTTTTCGAAATTCTGGCCATAGGTGGTGTAGAAGCTGTAAATATCGCGGGTATACTGATAATCTGAATCTGAAAAATCTGGATTTGTAGAATTATAGTCATTGTCTGTATCCAGAAGTCGGGCTTCAGCACCTATTTCCAGTTTTGACTTTTCACTTATAGGATTCACATAATCGATATTAGCGGTTATATTTTCCCGGGATTCCTTAACCATATCCTGGTATGGATCAAAATCCAGTTCTGTATCCCTAAAGCTTAGAAATGAATTTTCGTCTTCGTCAAATGTATTATAGTCCAATTCGAACTGAATATCATGTCCCTCCTTTTCAAAAT
>JAWWBH010000260.1:0-3914 GCA_033721075.1 Christiangramia sp. | reverse complement strand
TTTAAGGTCTTAATACTATTCCCGGAAATGTGCCCTCTTTTACAAAATTATCGCTATGGCAGATGCTACATACCTCAACCTGAATGAGTACGTCATTTTTGCCAGGAGATGGTTTGTCATTTTCCTTTACTACATAATCTCCGCTATTCTCTTCGATTAATGCAGCTTTCATCATTTCCGCAATTTTTATTAGAGGCAGAAGTTACAAAATGATCAACCAAAAAGGTTTTAAGGCTTTGTTAATACTGGGATAGTGCATAGGGAAGCATAAAAATAAGAACTATTGAGTTATTCATGCTATGCATCATTATTGGCCAGATCATTCCTTCATTCTCCAATTTTATCTTTCCAAAGAAAAATCCGGCAATGATGCGAGGAAAGATCATCATGAACAGCACCAGGTCCATCTGAAAGGTTTCCACATAATTGAAAATATGTACAAAGCCAAATATGATAGACCCAAGGATCCAAATTGGCAGATAGTATTTATTTAACCAGGAACAAATTCTTTTGTAATAGTTTTTAGGGATTAATTCACCAAGGGCATAATAACATAAAAGGATGGTAGCAAATAATATAGAATACCGCAATGCCCAGTGGCCCTGTTCAGGGATTAGAGCGATGCCTAACATATACAGGATTGCACACAGGAACAGTTTAAGGTTTTGAGCTGAGGGTTTTAGAAGACTCCTAAAGATGCTTTCTTCAATAATGGGTGCTGCTATCACGGCCAGGAACACAAATTTCCAGGGCTGTTCCTTCAAGGTTTCAAAGATCTCGATCTGTTCATATTTATTGAAATCCAGCCCGAAAACGAATATATCTATCACCCTTAGCAACATAAAGAAAAGGAAATAACATGCGATCATCAAAGTGAAATTCCTCAACAGGTTTTTCACTTTATCCCAATTCCCGTATGGTGCCAAATTATTCAAGTCTTAAAGATAAGAACTAGCAGTCACTTAGGTTCACTTTTACGGCCAGTCCGCCTTCCGAAGTTTCCTTATATTTCTTATTCATATCCTTTGCGGTTTCCCACATGGTCTCAATTACCTTATCTAAAGGAACCTTTGCGCGGCTGGCATCGCTTTCCATGGCAATTTCGGCTGCATTAATGGCCTTTATGGCCCCCATGGCGTTCCTTTCTATACAGGGCACCTGCACCAAACCGCCAATAGGATCACAGGTTAGTCCAAGGTGATGTTCCATGGCAATTTCACTGGCCATAAGAACCTGTTCCGGAGTACCTCCAAGAAGTTCGGTAAGACCTCCGGCAGCCATTGCCGAAGAAACGCCAATCTCGGCCTGACAACCTCCCATGGCAGCCGATATCGTAGCACCTTTTTTAAAGAGGCTTCCTATCTCTCCCGCTACCAGCATGAACCTCTTTATTTCTTCAAAACTGGCTTCATGGTTTTCAATTACCATATAATACATAAGTACGGCAGGAACTGTCCCGGCGCTTCCATTAGTAGGAGCAGTTACTACTCTTCCCAGAGATGCATTTACTTCATTTACGCTAAGAGCAAAACAACTAACCCATTTCAGGATTTGCCGGAATTTAACCTCAGTTTTCCTAATGGCAGGAATCCAATCTTCAGTACTATTATATTCAGTGTCACCTATGAGTCGCTGGTGCATTTCAAAAGCACGGCGCTTTACATTAAGTCCGCCAGGTAGAGTCCCTTCAGTATGGCAGCCTATATACATGGACTCCAGCATCGTATCCCAAATCTGTTTTAACCCATTATCTATCTCTTCATCGCTTCTAAGCGAACGTTCATTTTCAAGTACGATCTGAGAAATTGGTTTATTCTCGGCCTTGCAATAATGAAGAAGTTCCGTGGCCTTTTCTACAGGGAAAGGAAATTCCTGAAAATTCTTCATTTTCTTACTGGCATTCTTTCTTTCCTTTTTGACTACAAAACCACCACCGATCGAATAAAAGGAAGAAGAAGTTTTCTTATCATTTTTGAGAATAGCTCTGAAGGTTATCCCGTTTGGATGAAATTCAAGAAATTTCCGGTTGAATTTGATGTCTTCTGCGAAACTGAATTCAATATCCCTTTCCCCATTTAGGAGGAGTTTGCCAGATTGCTTTATCCTGTCAATTTCCGATTCAATAATGGAAATATCCATGGTCACGGGATCATGTCCCAAAAGTCCCAGAATAGTAGCAATATCAGTAGCATGGCCTTTACCGGTAAGGCTTAGGGAACCATACAGGTCAACATGGATCTTATTCACATCATTGAAACTTTCTTTTTGCTTAAGCTCAGCTACCCATCGCTGCGCAGCGCGCCATGGCCCCAGTGTATGAGAACTTGAAGGCCCCACACCAACCTTAAGCATGTCAAAAACGCTAATGCATTCTATTTTTCGCATTCAGAATATAAATTTGCTCACAAAAATAAGGAATTGTTAATGCTGCCCATGAATTATTGATAAAATAATATTTATAGTTAAAAGAAGAGCTGAATTAGCTCGTGTGACAAGGCTTTTCAAAAATGTGACAACCTGTCATAAGAATTGTGCTGGCATAATGATTGACTTCTAGTGACTGTAAAATTGAAAAACTAACGTAAAAAACAAGTTATATAGTTATGAGTAAAGTAATTGGAATTGACTTGGGTACCACCAACTCCTGTGTTGCTGTAATGGAAGGTAACGAGCCTACGGTGATACCTAATGCCGAAGGAAAAAGAACTACACCTTCTGTCATCGCATTCGTAGAAGGTGGCGAAATAAAGGTTGGGGACCCAGCAAAACGTCAGGCGGTAACTAACCCACAGAAGACTATTTCTTCCATAAAGCGTTTTATGGGGAATAAGTATTCTGAATCTGAGAAAGAAGCGAAGAGAGTACCTTATACTGTGAAAAAAGGGGATAATGATACTGCCCGTGTAGAAGTGGACGGTCGTCTTTATACGCCTCAGGAACTTTCAGCAATGGTGCTTCAGAAAATGAAGAAGACCGCTGAAGATTACCTGGGACAGGATGTTACTGAAGCGGTTATTACCGTTCCGGCATACTTTAATGACTCTCAGCGTCACGCAACCAAGGAAGCTGGTGAAATTGCAGGTCTTAAAGTAAGAAGGATCATTAATGAGCCTACCGCTGCAGCACTGGCCTACGGACTTGATAAAAAATCACAGGATCAGAAGATCGCGGTGTATGACCTTGGTGGTGGTACATTTGATATCTCTATCCTTGAATTAGGTGATGGAGTATTTGAAGTACTTTCTACAAATGGTGATACTCACCTTGGTGGAGATGACTTTGATCAGGTATTGATCGATCACCTTGCAGATAACTTCCAGAAAGCTGAAGATATCGACCTTAGAAAAGATCCTATGGCGCTACAGCGTTTGAAAGAAGCTGCTGAAAAAGCGAAGATAGAATTGTCTTCTTCTTCTCAAACAGAGGTAAACTTACCTTATGTTACGGCTACTGCAAGTGGACCAAAACACCTTGTAGAGACCATTACACGTTCTAAATTTGAGCAACTGGCCCACGATCTTGTAAAAAGATCTATGGATCCTGTGCAAAAAGCTCTAAAGGATGCCGGTCTTTCTAAAAGTGATATCGATGAAGTGATTCTTGTAGGTGGTTCAACACGTATCCCTAAAATCCAGGAAGAGGTTGAAGCTTTCTTTGGTAAGAAGCCTTCAAAAGGTGTGAACCCTGATGAGGTTGTGGCTATTGGTGCTGCTATCCAGGGTGGTGTTCTTACCGGAGACGTGAAAGATGTATTGCTTCTTGATGTAACTCCCCTTTCTCTTGGTATCGAGACCATGGGAGGAGTGAACACTAAACTTATAGAAGCTAACACTACAATTCCAACCAAGAAGTCACAGACTTTCTCTACAGCGGCCGATAATCAGCCATCAGTTGAGATTCACGTGCTTCAGGGT
>JAWWBH010000259.1:0-3968 GCA_033721075.1 Christiangramia sp. | reverse complement strand
TTTTTTAGTGGAGAATATCGGAGTCGAACCGATGACCTCTTGCATGCCATGCAAGCGCTCTAGCCAGCTGAGCTAATCCCCCGACTGGGGCAAATGTAATAATTTTTCTGAAATATGGAAATCTTTTATTTTTTGAAAATGTAATGATCAAAAAGGCCGGAATACAGCAGCTTGAAGAAATAAAATCTCTTACCGAAGCCTGCGCAAAAGCCATGTGCTACAAAGGGATCTACCAGTGGAATGAACATTATCCTTCTCTTGAAAAATTAAAAGCTGATATTGAAAAAGAGGAACTTTATCTTTATGAGGAGAATGCTCAAATTATAGGCATTATAGTTATCACAGAAGATATGGACGATGAATATATTCCCATAAAATGGTTAAATAAAACCAATTCAAATATTTATATACATCGCCTCGCGACTCATCCCGATGTTTGGGGGCAGGGTTATGCTCAGAAATTAATGGATTTTGCAGAGAATTATGCGAGGGAGAACGAGTTCGAATCGGTAAGGCTGGATACCTTCAGTCAGAATAAAAGGAACCAGAAGTTTTATGAATTGCGGGGCTATCAAAGACTGGGGAATATCTACTTCCCAAAACAAAGCGAGCATCCTTTTTACTGTTATGAGTTGCTTATTTAATTAGTTAGCTTCTATATTTGCTCTTCATTAACTATCCTTCTTGGCAGATTCAGTAAGTTTTAAAAATATCAACAAGATCGCCATTCCGGCGATTATCGCGGGGATCGCCGAGCCGTTGATCTCTTTGACCGATATAGCCGTAATAGGAAATGTAGGTGAAAATTCGGTTGAAGCCCTTGCAGCCGCGGGAATAGTTGGCTCATTCCTATCGGCAATTATCTGGATAGTAGCCCAGACCAAAACGGCTATTTCAGCTATTGTTTCTCAGCATCTGGGTGCGAACCGTCTGCATGCAGTTAAAACACTTATCCCACAGGCCATAGCCTTCAATTTTCTGTTCAGCCTGGCCATTTACGGTGTTACCGCGTACTTCGCAAACGCGATCTTCAGCGCTTATAATGCCGAAGGTTTGATATTGCAATATTCTGAAGACTATTACCAGATACGTGCCCTGGGCTACCCTCTAACTTTAGTAACCTTTGCGATATTTGGTATTTTCCGGGGACTTCAGAACACTTTGTGGGCCATGAAATGCAGCCTTACAGGTGCCGCGGTAAATGTTGCGCTTGATTATTTGCTGGTTTATGGAATTGATGGGATAATACCTCCCATGCATTTAAAAGGAGCGGCCTATGCGAGTCTCGCTGCTCAGGCTACTATGCTGGTCATGGCCTTCTGGTTTTTCTTTAAGAAGACTCCTTTTCATCTTAAGCTCAGTTTCAATATCAATCCAAGGATGAAAAGCCTGTTGTTAATGGCCGCAAATCTTTTTGTACGTACCGCAGCTTTGAATTTTGCCATTTATCTGGCCAATGCTTACGCCACCGATTATGGAAAGAACTATATCGCAGCACAAAGTATCCTGATGAATATCTGGCTGTTCTTCAGCTTTTTTATAGACGGCTATGCAAATGCCGGCAATGCTATTGGAGGGAAGCTGCTTGGCGCTATGGATTATAGGAACCTCTGGGAACTCAGCAAGAAAATAAGTAAGTACGCCGTTTTTATAGCTTTTATCCTGATGGCTGTATGCGCCCTTTTTTATAACCAGATAGGATTGTTATTCAACAAAGAAGCCACGGTACTTGCACTCTTCTCATCGGTCTTCTGGATGGTGCTTATCATGCAACCCGTTAATGCGATAGCTTTCATGTTCGACGGTATCTTTAAAGGGCTGGGGGAGGCAAAATACCTTAGAAATGTTCTACTGGCTGCAACCTTTCTTGGCTTCACTCCTGCCCTGCTTATTTCAGATCACTTCGGATTGAAGTTATATGGGATCTGGATCGCATTTTTTGTGTGGATGCTGATAAGGAGCAGTACCCTGGTTATCTATTTCCGAAGAAAATACCTGCATAAGGAAGTTTAGATTCTGTTAAGTAGGCTTCTGCTTTTAAGCAATATCCTTAACTTTGGTAAAAACCGGAAATTTATGACGACCAGCCGCGAGAACGGAAGTTTATATATAGATATCGAAAGAAAGATCGCAACCATTGAATTTGGTCACCCGGCGAGCAACTCTTTTCCTTCAGAACTCCTTGACAGGCTCGAGAAAGAGATCACAAAACTTTCAGAGGATGAAAACGTAAATGTCATTCTGCTGAAGTCAGAAGGAGAAAAGGCATTTTGTGCCGGCGCTTCCTTTACTGAGCTAATTGAAATTGATGACCTGGAAAGCGGAAGAAAGTTCTTCTCAGGTTTCGCCAATGTCATCAATGCCATGAGGAAATGTAAAAAACTTATCGTAGGTCGTGTACACGGAAAAACAGTTGGCGGAGGAGTTGGTCTTGTTGCGGCCTGTGACTATGCAATGGCGACCGATGCCGCGGCCATTAAACTTTCAGAGTTAAGCATTGGGATTGGTCCATTTGTGATCGCTCCGGCTGTTGAAAGAAAGATGGGAGTGGGTGCCCTGGCAGAACTAAGCCTTGCTGCCCATGAATGGAAGAATGCCTATTGGGCAAAAGAAAAAGGCCTGTATGCGCGGGTCTTTGAAAATGTTAAGGACCTGGATAAGGAAATTGAGATCTTTACTTCTAAACTGGCTTCCTATAACCCTTCGGCCCTTGAAGAAATGAAAAAGAGCCTTTGGAAAGGTACCGAAAACTGGGATCATTTATTGTATGAAAGGGCTGCCATATCAGGTGAGTTGGTGCTTTCAGACTTTACCAAACAGGCACTGGCTAAATTCAAGAAGCAGTAGCATAGATATTAAAAAATTAGATCATGATGCAGCAGGAACACTTACCAAAAGATAAAGACCCCACAGAGATACAGCAATGGGGCTGGACCTTAAGGGAGTTTATAACTGAAAATTTCTGGTACTTACTTGCAATCCTGCTATTACTGGTCTTATTTTATTATGCGCGCTATAGATGGAGAGTAAGACATGAAAGAAACAAAAAGAACTGATGGATCAGGATACCTGGGAATTTTTTAGTTTTTTAAGTGGCATGGGCTTCTGGCTTATTCTTGCCCTTATCCTTATTGGAGTCTTTGTTTATAAAAGATTCAAAAAATAATCAACGGGTTTTTAACCAGCCGGTTATGCTTAAGCGGGGTACCTTAACGGGTTTCACCTCATGTTCGAGTTCCTGGCTCTCAAAGATCACCACTCTCCCGGGGAAAGGGTAAATGTTGATCGCCTCTTCTTTACCCTTATCTTGAGTATAAATAGTAAGTTCGCCTCCGTTTTCGGGTTTCCAGTCTTCATCATTCAGGTAACAGACCATGGAAAGCTTTCTTCTTCCATCATTCTGAAAAGTGTCCAGGTGTCGCTTGTAGTAGGTCCCTTCAGGATAAAGGGCATAATGGAATTCTTTGGTGAGGATTCCCATAAAACAGGTGCGATTCAGGTATTCTACCAGTGAATTTATCTTGTTAAAATAGAGATTTTCGGCCTCGCCGGCATCGGCTTCATTGATCCAGAGAATAAAATCCCCGCGAATAGACTTCACGATGATCTCATTGGTTCGGTTTCCAATAGCAGCCTTTTTAAAGTTTTCCTCTTCATATTTTATAAGAAGACTCTGCCGTAAAATGTTCACTTCAGCCTCTTCGAAGAAATTATCGATGATACTATAATTCTTCTCTAAGAGGTCTGCAATGATCTGCTCGTAAAGAGGATCCTCCTTAAACTCGAGCTGCTCAAAAAGCTCTAAATCTTGCTGAACCATGATAATAAAAATTTCGCAAATATACGCCAGAATTCAAATTAGGAATGTTAAAAATTCAGGCTCAAAAAATCAGTTATCTTTGTATCAAATTATGCCAAAATGAGCAATATCAGAATCACCAAACAATTTTCTTTTGAAACCGGACATG
>JAWWBH010000258.1:0-3991 GCA_033721075.1 Christiangramia sp. | reverse complement strand
CGCCCTGCATTGCCGCCCCCTGATCGTGAACATAACCTCTCACAACCTGGTGCCTCCATAATTTATCATATTCAGTCGGTGCTATTTGAAGCGTATCAAACCTTGTCAACGGCAAAAAGCCTGTGTAATTAGCGCCAAGTTGTTTATATAAATGTTCCTGGGTAAGACTATTCAGGTTACTTCGGTAATAAGCTTCCAGATAATATTTAAGCAAATAATAAGGCAGGTCACTATACTTATACCTGAGCCTGCTTTCCAGGTCGCTCTTTTTAATAATATCGACAATGGTATCCCCTATATCATTACGGATATACATATTCTCTGCGACCTGGGTATTGAAAAGTTCAGAAGGTTTATCGCTGTAATAGCTGCCAGAGAGCTTATTAGTCTTTTTATCCAGGGTAGATATATAAAACGGGATCCATGCCTGTAATTTCGCATAATGCATCAACATATCCTGTAATCTAATGCTACCTTTATTGGAATTTTTAAAAACAGGTAAAAGTTCTTCCAGTTTTGTATTAAAATCTATAACTCCCTTTTCGTCGAGTTCCATTACCAGCGGCAGGGTTGCAAGAATTTTGGTTAAAGATGCCAGGTCATATATAGTGGTATCGGTAACCGGAAGGTCCTTTTCATAGGTTTGATATCCAAAATTCTTTTGATAGATCACCTTTCCCTTTCTTGCTATTAGAACCTGCGCACCCGGTGTCATTTTATTATCAATAGCATAATTAACGATGCTATCTATCTTTTTTAATTTCGCTGCGTTCATTCCAACACTTTCCGGTTTGCCGTAAGCGAGCCTTTTGATATTTTTGGTATTGAAACCTGTTCCTTCCGGAAATTCATTTTTAATGCTAACAGGTAATCTTCCTTTAGCATCGAGAGCTCCAAAAAGCACCTGAGCAAGTTTTTGCTGAGCTACCGGATGATTTTGATACCCAACCAGTATCCCTTCCAGATTTGCAAAACTCTTCACATCCAGAAGTGAATATGGCCTGGTGAATAAGGAAAGCACGGTTTTGTTATTTCTGGCTATCTCATGTAGCCACAACAGTTCTTTATCAGAGAATTTATAGGAAGACCATGGGCTTTTATCTGGTTTATGATAACCAACTACCACATAATTATATGCTTCAAGCTTCTCCAGTAAGTCTGTTAATTTTTCAGCTTTAACCCAGTCTACTTCAGCATACTTTTTCATTTGAGCTAAAAACTCACTACCATCGGCATCCCCGAAATTCACATAAGCGATCTTCTTTTTGGGAAGATCTTTAACAGGAACCACTGCTTTATTATTCTTGATCAAGGTAATAGCGTTCTCGAACAGCTCATGCAGTAAGGCGTCATCCCTGGAAGTGTTGATCTCCTCAATAAGAAAGTTTGTAGAAATAGGTTTAAAATTACTGAGTCCCACCTTATACTTGGCTGCCAGGATCTTTTTGACCGATATCTCAAGCCTGGTTTCAGTGATAATACCTTCATTGTAAGCATCAATGATACTTTTTGAAGCTTTTCCCACATCCTCACTCATAAGAAGAATATCATTACCTGCAAGAAAAGCCTGTAAGTCAACTTCTCCGGGTTCTTTATTTTTGGCAACCCCCTTCATTCCAAGCGCATCGGTAAAAATGAGTCCGTTAAAACCCATATTGTTCTTCAAAATATCGGTGACTATACTTTCAGACAAGGATGCAGGAAGGCCATCCTTTGATTCCAGGGCCGGAACATTCAAATGAGCTACCATTATACTGCTAAGACCCTGCGGGATAAGCTCTTTATAAGGGTACAACTCTACATCATCTATCCTTTCAGAAGAGAATTCTATCGTTGGCAGTGATTTATGAGAATCCTGATCGGTATCTCCATGCCCCGGAAAATGTTTAGCTGTGCTTAATGCTCCCTCGCGCTGCATTCCTCTCATAAAAGCCAGGGCTTTTTCAGTCACATTTAATTTGCTTTCACCAAAGGATCGGTTACCAATGATAGGGTTATCGGGATTTGTATTGATATCCACGACCGGCGCAAAATTGAAATGGACCCCAAGCCTTCGGGCGTGTCTGGAGATAGCTGCACCTGCATCTTCCACCAGTTTGTTGTTCTGAACAGCTCCAAGCGTCATATTCCAGGGAAGTGCAAAGGTACTATCCAGTCTCATCGCCAGTCCCCACTCAGCATCCATTCCAACCAGCAAGGGAACTTCAGACATTTCCTGGAATTCATTGGTAAGTTTAGCCTGTCTTACAGGTCCACCTTTGGAAAAAATAAGGCCCCCAATATGATTTTCCTTAATCAGCTTGCGAATGGTGTCTGCCTCATTTTCGTTCTGAGACCAGATACTGGCCATAAATAACTGCCCAACCTTTCGCTCTAGACTCATGGAATCGTAAATACTATCCACCCATTCCTTCTGTGCAGGATAATTATCTGCCAGAAGCGGATCCGTATTTTGCGTAATTCCGCTTAAAGAAATCAGTAGGAAAAGTAAAAATGTATAAAACCTTTGGGGCTGCTTCAACTTCATCAATTCATAAATCGTTTATGCCAGCTTTCGGAAGCCGGAACTTCCCAATCTGACTGGTATTCGGCTTTATTGTTTACAAGGTTATTAAATACGATGGTTTTTGGTGAAACGGCTTTTTCTTTTGCCATTTTTCTGAAATCTGAAAGACTTTTGTATGCAATGAATTCACCCTGTTTGTAGGATACATTCATTTTATCAAGCAGGTCCACACCATAGTCTTTCTCCAGTTGCTGAATGAAATTCACAGAGGCATCTATTGAGCATCCTGAAGCGGCATTGAGCTGCTGATCAAGAGCTATGGTTATAAAGCGATTGTATTTTATTTCATAAGAAGCTTTGAGATTGGCACCGTGAGCGGTCCATTTCTCGATAAAAGCATCCAGTTTCTCAGAAATCTCCTGAACCTCTTCTTCTGTAAATGACCTGTTGGCCTGGTATATCCAAACTCGTGAACTATCGGGAAGACTTTCGAATGGTACTAACATAAATATGGGCTAAATTAAATTGTTACAAATCTAATTTTTTTTAGCCATGAGCTCAAATATAGTACCGGGATTTAACTTTTGAGTTTTTTAATTAAAGATCCTGGGCATTTGCAATAAGTTCTGCTACATCCATTACTGCCACACTGTCTTCTTTTTCCTTGCCTTTTACGCCATCGGTCATCATGGTATTACAGAAAGGGCAGCCTGCAGCGATGATCTCAGGATTTACTTCCAGAGCCTGCTCTGTTCTTTCAATGTTCACATCCTTATTGCCCGGTTCGGGCTCCTTGAACATCTGTCCTCCCCCAGCACCACAACAAAGGCCATTTTTTTTGCATTTCCGCATCTCTACAAGCTCTACTTCCAGTTTTCTTAACAGATCTCTCGGAGCTTCATATTCATTATTTGCCCTTCCCAGATAACATGGATCATGGAAGGTGATCTTCTTACCTTTGAATTTACCTCCTTCTACTTTTAGCCTGCCTTCATTTAGAAGAGCTTTAAGGAACTGGGTGTGATGCATCACCTCATAATTCCCTCCAAGCGAAGGATATTCATTTTTAATGGTGTTAAAACAATGAGGACAGGCTGTTACCACCTTTTTGATCTCATAACCATTAAGCACTTCTATATTGGTGGCTGCCTGCATCTGGAATAAGAATTCGTTTCCGGCCCTTTTTGCGGGATCTCCGGTACAGCTTTCTTCAGTACCCAAAACAGCAAAATCCACCCCGGCCTGGTGCAGTAATTTAACAAAGGCCTTGGTAATCTTTTTTGCACGGTCATCAAAACTGCCGGCGCAACCTACCCAGAATAAAACTTCGGGTTTCTTACCTTCTGCCATATATTCGGCCATTGTTGGAACCTTAAGTGCTTCTGCCATATTATAGTCTTTTCAGCTTTTATCTTATTTTTCTTGGGTCCAGTTCAAACGATCCATTTGATTATAAGGCCACGGAGCTCCATTATTCTCAATATT
>JAWWBH010000257.1:0-4010 GCA_033721075.1 Christiangramia sp. | reverse complement strand
TTTTCTTCTTTATTGGGTAGAAATTGCTTAGATGTTTCCCAACGTTCTCTGCAGCGCTTAAAGGCGGCATAAGATCAAAGTCCTGAGCCAGATATTTAATAAAGGGCTCACCGGGAACCAGGTTGTAGTTGGGACCAAGTAATTCTTCATCATTCCAGGTAAGCTTTCCTTCGGTATGCAAAAGCCCGTAAATGAGCTTTAAAAGAGTACTTTTTCCGCAGCCGCTTTCACCAATAATCGAAACATTCTGCCCTTTTCCTATCTCAAAACTGATATTTTTAAGAACAGGTTCTTTATCATAAGCGAAGGATACATTCTGGAGCTTTAGCATAAAAGGTTTATCAGGAGCGGAAAGTTAAAACAAAAAAAGCGCGGAACATAATCCGCGCTTAAGCTATTTAGCCAAAATTATTTGTGCTAAATTAACCTTTCACTTTATTTTTTATTTCATTAGGTAAGGTCTTAAAGCCCATATTATAAAGGGTGAACCCGAAAATATCGGCATATTCCTCAATGATCATGCTGGTTGGTTTCCCGGCTCCATGTCCCGCTTTAGTTTCGATTCTTATCAGCACCGGTTCATCACCTGCCTGTTTGTCCTGTAACTCTGCTGCAAATTTAAAAGAATGCGCTGGCACCACTCGATCATCATGATCTCCTGTGGTTACCAGAGTGGCTGGATATTCAACACCTTCTTTTACATTGTGAACCGGCGAATATCCATACAGGTATTCGAACATTTCCTTGTTGTCCTCGGCCGTGCCATAATCGTATGCCCAGCCTGCTCCGGCAGTGAAGGTATGGTAACGAAGCATATCCATCACACCAACAGCCGGAAGAGCGACCTTCATAAGGTCTGGTCGCTGGGTCATGGTAGCTCCAACCAGTAATCCACCATTTGACCCACCACGTATGGCAAGATATTCACTGGAAGTATAATTGTTTTCAATAAGATATTCAGCGGCAGCAATGAAATCATCGAATACATTTTGCTTTTTCATTTTGATGCCGGCATCATGCCAGTCCTTTCCATATTCTCCACCTCCGCGAAGATTGGGGACTGCATAAATACCACCCTGCTCCAGCCAGACGCTCATGGCGGTGCTGAATCCCGGGGTAAGACTGATATTAAAACCACCATAACCGTATAGGAGAGTCGGGTTTTTGCCATTCATTTCGGTTCCCTTCTTGTAGGTTATAATCATAGGGATCTTTGTCCCGTCCTTTGAATTATAAAAGACCTGCTCGCTTTCGTAATCGTCCGGGTTAAAGTCTATATTAGGCTTATTGTACACTTCAGAAGTACCTTCTTCAATTTTATATTTATAGATGGTTCCTGGTGTCACGTAATTGGTGAAGGAATAGTAGAGAACATCTTCCTCTTTTTTAGCGCTGAATCCTCCCGCTGATCCAATTCCCGGTAGTTCTACTTCCCTTACCAGGTTGCCTTCATAATCGTATTGCTTCACCTGTGAAATCGCATCTACCATATATTCTGCAAAGAAATAACCACCACCCGTAGATGGACTAAGCACATTTTCGGTCTCCGGAATGAAGTCTTTCCAGTTTTCCGGAGTTGGATTCGAAGCATCTACCGTAACAATTCTGCGGTTCGGAGCATCAAGATTGGTAACAATAAATAGCTTGCTGCCTTCACTATCTATTACATAACTATCGGTATCAAAATTATCCAGGATAGTTACCAGTTTGGGATTCTTCCTGGTGAGATCCATTAGATAAAGTTCTCCTCCTGAAGTGGAATTTCTTGCCGAAATGATCAGAAAATGATTGTCTTCAGTCACATTTCCGCCTACGTAGCGTCTTTTCTGTTCTTCGGAATCTCCAAAGATCACTTTATCCTCACTCTGATCGGTTCCGAGTTTGTGATAATATAATTTATGCTGATCTGTCTTTGCCGAAAGTTCACTGCCTTCAGGTTTGTCATAACTTGAATAATAAAAGCCTTCGTTCCCTTTCCATGAAAGTCCGCTGAATTTCACGTCTCTTATAGTGTCTCCAAGCAACTTCCTGTTTTCGGCATTCATAACGATCACTTTTCTCCAGTCACTTCCGCCTTCAGAAATAGCATAGGCTACTTTTTTTCCATCTTCAGAAAAACTCATTCCTGAAAGGGAAGTAGTACCATCTTCACTGAATTTGTTCGGATCAAGAAAAACTTTTGGTTCAGCATCCTCTCCCTTTTTACGGTAAAGGACACTTTGATCCTGTAATCCATCATTCTTGAAGAAATAAATATAATCACCTTCGGTAAAAGGAGCGCCTAATTTTTCATAATCCCATAGCTGGGTGAGCCTATTTTTCAGCTGATCTCGATAGGGGATCTTTTCCAGGTATCCAAAAGTAACCTCATTCTGGGCTTCCACCCAATTCTCGGTTTCTTCACTTCTGTCGTCTTCCAGCCATCGGTAAGGATCTTTTACCTTCGTTCCAAAATAATCGGTAACGGTATCTACTTTTTTAGTTTCTGGATAATTCAAAGCAATTGATTCAGTTTTTTTTGATTCATCCTTACAGGCGAACAAAGCGCTTGCTATGAGAATCAGGGTTATCATTTTTTTCATAAAAGTTTGGGTTGAGATTTTCAAATATAATCATGTAAAAAAGGCCTGAAATACATGTCGCTTTCAGGCCTTTAAAGATATTTAAATATTTGAATTCTCTATACGAGATCGTTTTCAAGTAAATATTCGGCAATTTGCACCGCATTGGTGGCAGCTCCCTTTCTTAAATTATCGGCCACGATCCACATGTTTAAGGTGTTTGGCTGGGAATAATCCCTTCGTATCCTTCCCACGAAAACATCATCGTTCCCTTCAGCATAAATAGGCATAGGGTAGGTGTTAACAGCCGGATTATCTTTTACTGTAAGCCCGGGAAAGTCATTAAGCAGCTTTCTCACTTCTGCTTCGTCGAAATCCTTGTCAAACTCAATGTTCACTGATTCAGAATGACCTCCAACTACCGGGATCCTAACTGCTGTGGCAGTTACATTGACAGATTCGTCACCAAGGATCTTTTTAGTCTCATTGGTAAGTTTCATCTCCTCCTTTGTGTATCCATTATCCTGGAAAACATCACAATGTGGAAGTGCATTCCTGTGAATTGGATAAGGATATGCCATTTCTCCTTCCTCACCGGCATATTCGTTTTCCAGCTGTCGTACTGCTTTTACCCCGGTACCGGTAATGGACTGGTAGGTGGAAACGACCACCCTTTTGATACCATAGGTATCATGAAGCGGTTTTAATGCCATTAATAGCTGAATTGTTGAACAGTTTGGATTTGCGATTACCTTATCTTCCTTTGTTAGAAGATTCGCGTTGATCTCCGGGATCACAAGTTTGTTGGCAGGATTCATTCTCCATGCTGAAGAGTTGTCTATCACGGTAGTGCCAGCTTCTGCAAACTTAGGGGCCCATTCCAGGGAGGTATCCCCTCCGGCCGAAAACAAGGCGATCTCGGGTTTCATGGAAACTGCAGTCTCCAGACCAACGACTTCATATTCTTTATCTCCAAATTTAATTTTCTTACCAACAGATCTTTCTGAGGCAACGGGAATAAGTTCCGTTAAAGGAAAGTTTCTTTCCTCCAGGACTTTTAGCATTACATTTCCCACCATACCGGTGGCTCCAACAACAGCTACTTTCATAATTACAAAGTACTTTTTAAAATTTTGATTGCAAAGGTATTAGTTGCTTTTAAACCTGAGGTATACAGATCAAAAAAAATACCTGGTTTATAAAGTTTTATACTCATTTGTCATTTTTGTTAAAAAAAAGACCCCGATTTTCACCGGGGTTTATAGTTGAAATAAGTAGTGTAGCGGTAAGCGTACTTCTTTATGAATTCTGTTTTTTCAGTTCGTCTCTTATTTCCAACAGGATCTCTTCCTGGGTAGGTCCTTTTGGAGCCGGAGCTTCTTCTACATTTTCTTTTTTCTTGGTCTTCTCATAAGACCTTAAAACCAAAAATATAAAAAAACCAATGAT
>JAWWBH010000256.1:0-4093 GCA_033721075.1 Christiangramia sp. | reverse complement strand
GAGGCGAAAGTTGAGGTTCGCGGTAACGGAAACCTTAAATTATTTGACCTTCCTGCATTAACTGCACCCGCTTCTTTAGAGATGTATGATCCTGAAAGAAGGGAGAATGTAAATACCAACCTTAATGGAATGCAGGGTAGCGTTGCAGAAACCTATACTATAGTACCTACACGTAAAGGTAAATATCCCATTCCTGCACTCTCCTTTTCCTATTTTGATCCTTCAACCGAGACCTATAAGAATTTAGGTTCAGAAGAAATTATGATCAATGTAGACAGAGGTCCGCTTGCCGGGAATGAACCTTCAGGAGTCTCGGGGGTAAACAAACAAAAATTGGCGCTTTCAGGAGATCAGTTCCGTTTTATAAAGCTGAATACAAATCTAAGGCCGATTAACAGTGATAGCTTTTTAGGATCGGCAGGCTTCTGGAGTGCACTCATACTTCCCCTTGCGGCTATTCCTTTATTCATTCTATTTGGCAAGAAAAGAGAAGAAAGGGCAAGGGATGTAAAAGGGAACAGGATAAGGAAAGCCGATAAGCTTGCCAGGAAATACCTGTCTGACGCCAAAAGAAACCTTGGCGATCAGAAGGAATTCTACCTGGCCCTGGAACGCTCCATGCATAACTATCTAAAGGCAAAACTGAGGATCCAAACCAGTGAGATGAGCAAGGAAAGGATTGAAGGTTTGCTGCTAGAAAGAGGGGTAGATGAACAAACCACCAATGATTTCATATCACTTCTTGAAAGTTGTGAATATGCCAGGTATACCCCGGCATCTTCAGATGCCATGCAGCATGACTATGATAAGGCCGTAAACGTAATTTCAACTCTTGACAAACAATTGTAGCGATGAAAAAGTTGATGTTATTAAGTTTTTTGCTGTTAGGGTTTTCGGGATTTTCTCAAAATGAAGATCTTTTTGATGAGGCAAACTCTGCTTATCAGGAAGGAAATTATGAGGAGGCAGTTTCAAAATATGAAGAGATCCTGGATAATGGAGAATCCTCGGCAGAGTTATATTACAATCTGGGTAACTCCTATTATAAACTGAATAAGGTAGCACCCAGTATATATTATTATGAAAAGGCACTTCAGCTAAAGCCAGGGGATGAAGATATTCAGAACAACATCGAGTTTGCCCGTAATATGACCATAGATGATATCGAGGAAGTTGAGCAAACCGGGATTGGTCAGTGGATTAACGGGCTCATTTCAGTTTTTAGCTTTTCTACCTGGGCCGTCCTGGGAATTCTGTTTTCAGTAATTTTCGTAATTCTTTTCCTGTTCTATTATTTTTCCCATACCCCTCTTTATAAGCGTATACTTTTTGGTTCTGCCATTGCCAGTATAATCTTTTGTATTGTTTCCGTGATATTTGCATTTCAGCAGCAATCCTATATTGAGGATAACCAGTATGCAATAATATTTAGTGAGGAGGCCGAAGTAAGGGATGAACCTAACCTGCGCGGAGAAAGCAGCTTCGAATTACATGAGGGCACTAAGGCGAGGGTGCTGGAAGATTTTCAGCAATGGTCCCGCATTGAGCTTGCTAATGGCGCCCAGGGATGGGTGCAAAGCGACAATCTTCGTAAGCTATAGGGAGTATTGATGTTTGTTTAAAAAATTAGTATGGCTTTCTATTGCTGATTATCGCAAGAATCTTCTATTTTTGCAGCTGTGAAAATTTTCTCTTACATATTAGCTTTTATTTTTATCACATTCCTGGTCACACCTACAGTGGTGTCCTTGATCGACAGGAATGTGGATATCTCCATTGCGTATAATGTGAATGAGGAAGAGAGTTCTTCAAAGAACCAGATCACATTCGAATATACTTTAGAAGAAATGGGCTCCAACTATGAAAGCATCCATTTCCTTCAATCAAAAACATCAGATGGTCATTACTATAAAGAGAATGGCTACAAGGTTTTTCTTTCTATATCCTCCCCTCCTCCCAAGCACGCATAATACACTTATTTTAAGATTACAAAGTAATCTATCCAGCCGTTCATTTTTTTAAGTGAATGAGCCGGAATTATTCATTTTCTAACATCAAATTGCAGGTTTCAAATTTAAATACCTGCGAAACTAATATTGTATTATGTTCAAACAACTAAATAAAGATTTCCCGGCAAGTATTGTCGTGTTTTTTGTTGCAATCCCGTTATGTCTTGGAATAGCCCTTGCTAGTGGTGCACCATTATTCTCTGGTCTAATTGCCGGGATTGTAGGTGGTATCGTGGTGGGAGCTATAAGTGGTTCCAGCCTTGGTGTAAGCGGACCTGCGGCTGGACTGGCTGCTATTGTACTGGCTGCGATCTCCAGTTTAGGGAGTTATGAGAATTTCCTCCTGGCGGTGGTACTGGCAGGTGCCATACAGATCCTCTTTGGGGTACTTAAAGCGGGAATCATCGGCTATTATTTTCCATCTTCGGTTATCAAGGGAATGCTTACCGGTATCGGGATAATCATTATCCTTAAACAAATCCCGCATTTCTTTGGATATGAAGGTGACCCTCAGGGTGACTGGGCCTTTTTCCAGGTGGATGGAGAAAACACTTTTTCGGAACTGTTTAATGCGCTGAATAATATCAGCCCGGGAGCAACTCTAATTGCATTTATTGGTATGTCGATCCTTATCTTATGGGAAGCGGTACTTACCAAAAAGGCTAAAATTTTCCGACTTATTCAGGGGCCTCTTGTGGCTGTAGCCGCAGGGATTATTTATTACCTGTTAACCCAGGATTCTGAATCACTGGCTATTTCTAAAGATCACCTGGTGAACGTTCCTGTGCCAGATAGTTTTGATTCCTTTATTGGACAGTTTACCTTTCCTTCATTTAAAATGATTGGTGCTCCCGAGATATGGATCACTGCTTTTACAATGGCACTTGTGGCCAGTCTTGAGACGCTGTTGTGTGTTGAGGCGACAGATAAACTTGATCCGCATAAAAGAACGACGCCTACTAACCGTGAACTCTTTGCTCAGGGGACTGGAAATATGATTTCGGGATTCATTGGAGGTCTGCCAATTACTCAGGTAATTGTGAGGAGCTCGGCGAATATTCAGTCTGGTGGACAAACTAAACTTTCGGCCATTATGCATGGAGTTCTGTTGCTTATATCGGTAATCATAATTCCGGGTATCCTTAACCTTATTCCATTATCGGTACTTGCGGCTATTCTATTCCTGGTAGGATATAAACTTGCAAAACCCAGTCTTTTTGCAGAAATGTACCGTAAGGGATGGAAACAATCTATTCCTTTTTTCATAACCATCATAGGTATTGTTTTCGGTGATCTTCTTATTGGAATTAGTCTTGGACTGTTAGTGGGAATCATTGTGATCTTAATAAAAAGTTACCAGAATTCTCATTTCCTTCACATTGAAAATGTTGAAAATGGAAGTAAGACGGTGAAAATGACCCTTGCTGAAGAAGTTACTTTTATAAATAAGGGAGCTATTATGAAGGAATTAAATAACCTTGAAGAGAATTCTTATCTTGTGATGGATGTTAGAAAAACGCGCTATCTGGATAATGATATTGTGGAAATTCTTGATGATTTTAAAGTTAAAGCAGAAGAGAGAAATATTGATATAAAGATAATCTCGGAAAGAGGTGTAATAGAAAACCCTGAAAGTTATCAGCAGTTCTTTCAGCAACCAAAACCAGCTTAGAGTATTTAACCTGGATCAATAACCACTTTAAAAATTTTATTAAAACTTAAAAAGAAACTATTATGATTAAAGATATTATAGATAAAGAAAAGCAATCAAAACTGAGCCCGGATGATGTTTTAAAAGACCTTCTTGCCGGGAACCAGAGGTTTACAGAAAACAAAATGAATGAGAGAGACTATTCCAGTCAGATCCAGAAGACTAGTGGCGGACAATGGCCCCAGGCCGTGGTATTAAGTTGTATAGACTCGCGGGTGCCGGTTGAAACGGTTTTTGATCAGGGAGTTGGTGATATATTCGTTGCCCGTGTTGCAGGGAATTTTGAGAATACTGATATCCTGGGAAGTATGGAATATTCCTGTAAGGTTGCCGGTAGTAAACTTGTATTTGTACTAGGGCATGAAGCCTGCGG
>JAWWBH010000255.1:0-4104 GCA_033721075.1 Christiangramia sp. | reverse complement strand
GTTGGAGATTTTCCTTTTAAGAAACTCGTTTGCAAATAAGAGCAGCACCAGCAGTATGAAAAAAAACAAAGTTTTTGACATGGACACACTTCTGAAAAAGTAGATGACAAAAGCACTTGAAAGTGCGCCAAAGAAGAACTGTATGGCTAGTGGAAAATATTCGGAATAACGCCTGATAAAAGTACCTTCCCACTTGTCTTCATCCACTGTATTATACAAATAAAGCGTTATGGATAATAAGGTCATATGCGAGCAAAGTACCACCGTATCATAAACTCGATCTATTCGCCCCAAGGTGAGGGTATCAAAAATAAAACCACCCATAAAAAAAAGAATGGGAGCATACTTTTGATTGCGATAAACAAACCTTCCAAAAGCAGTATTTCTATATCTTACTAAAGTTCTTTTCATCATGTAATTAGTAGCGCCAAATGTAGGATAAAAACTTTATCCGGATATAATCGGAACAGCTGGACGCGACATTTTCAGAAATGGAAAATATCGCCGATGTTGGCGCTGCACTCACCGCCTATAGAAAACTTCGGTATACCGATATGCCTGAAGAGGAGCGGCAGGAAATCAAGAATTCCCTGCTCAAATACTGTGAACTTAATACCTTCGCCATGGTGATGATCTATGAGCATTTGAGGGAATTGATTTCCGGTCAAGTTTAACGGTAAAGATCGTCTCTTTCCAGTCTCAGTTAAACTTTTAAAAAAAATAAAAGTAACTACATGGCTTATTTGCTACTAATCTATAAAGCGAATAATGCATTTAATTAAAAAACCGGCCTTTTCTTAGCTTCCGGTTTTTATGGACTTCAGGACTTTTGTTAATTAATTCCTAAAAATCTTATATTTGGTAGGCCAACTAAAACTTTAATCGTGAACGATCAAAAGCTCACTCAAATGCTGCTGCATTTCAGAAAGACCAGCCTGATGCCTGCCCTGGAAGCCGAAACCGATAAAAGGATATTCCGTGAACTCCAGCGTTTTTATCTCGTGAGGTTCAACTCCAAAGGAGACTGGGTAATTACCAGGAAGGGGGAGGAAGCCCTGAAGATGGGAGTAAAAAAATATATCAAGGCAGAGAAATTTGAAGACCGGCTTGCCAAAGAAGCTCCCCGTCTTAAAAAACAAAAGAATATTCTCATAGCGCTAATTGTGCTTCTAATAGGATTTTTTGTATTGCTTGTGCTAAGCAATCCCGAAGCCATTACAAGTCTTCTTGGTTAAAAGGGACGGGATAAAAAGTCATTACAGGGATCGTCATTACGAGCGAAGCGAAGTAATCTCCATGTTGGTTACCACTGATAGGTAGAGATTGCTTCGTGCCTCGCAATGACAGGTAAAAGACTTTTTATCCAGCCTCTTTTTTATAGATGATGTGATGATGATTGATGATGAATGACCCTTTGTTACGATTAGATGTTGATACCTGTTATTTTCATAAAATTGGAGTTCTATCCGCATAAGCGCATGAACCTTCCGGTTGATCAGATTTTAAAAGAAAAGTTTTCAGGGCAATTTCAAAACGGGGAGTGGCACACAAAAAACCGGCGGGTAGGGTACTATCGGTTATTTTGTTCTAACTGGCTAATATAGGATCAAAAATATTAACTAACGGGAAGGAAGTATAGTATAAATGCGACATTCTTAATAACCGATAATAAGATTGTTATGCGCGAACAGGTATTCCTTTTAATGCTTCAGAAGGTAATTGATATAATCCATGTCTAAGGTTACAATACTGTTGGGAGAAACCTGTAAATATTCTTTTATATAACGGGACATATGGGACTGGTCAAAATACCCCGATTGATTGGCAAGCTGTGACCAGGTGATCTCCGGATTTTGTTCCAGGAAGTTGATAAGACATTTAAACCTGTAGATCTGTATATAGACCTTGGGAGAAAGGCCTATCTTCTTTCTGAAATGACGCTCCAGGGTTTTCCTGGGATAATAAGAGTTTTCCAGGACTTCACTAATCTTTACATTCCCATTTTTTTTATGTATATAATCAAGTACTTTTTCCAGTTTCTTATCCACTTCCCTGTGGGTGATATGTTTTCTGAAAAAATCGTTCAGAATGTTTATTTGCTGCAGGTTATCGGGCTGCGCCTTCAGGTTCTTCCATAAAAGATCAGCTTCTTCCGGGCCTAAAAATTCAGATAGGCTTTTAGAACCGTTGGTGAGTTGCGAAAGATCATTAGCAAAAAGCCGGTGCATTCCCATAGGTTTAAAGAAGACCATAATAGATTTGACTTCACCTATCAGTTCACCATATACAGGAGCCGTTACCTGTCCCATAGCCGCCGCATTTGCGGTAAAAAAATCCCGGTCCTCGATCCTGGCGATCACCCTGCCTTTATTTTTAGCTATATTGATTATGAAACCGCTCATTGCCAGTGGCGGTGAGAAATAAGTTTCAGTTTGGCCTTCGGGGATCTCCAGGATACCGTAGGATGCGATAAATTCCTGAAGCTCAGTTGATGGAATAAAATCTAAGGGTCTTTTCATAGTATAATTTAAGCATTATCACGAAAAATTCTTAGTTAAAATCTTTAAATAAATCAGGTGTTTTATTCTTCCTGAAAACGGCAGGAATTTATTCTTTTTGAGTAAGCCTTCAGAAAGGAAATTTTGGAGTTTAAGGGCAATAGCCCTCACTTTTATTGCATAAAAAAATCATCCCGTGCTATGATCACGGGATGATTTGATTGCTTCCGGTTTTTTGGCCTATCAGGATTTTTCCGGAAGTATAAGAAAAGGAAATGATAAATGTCTGTCTATATTCTCTACCACAGGTTCACGGAAGATACTTTCGGTAAAACCATGTTTATAGTAGATCATACTTAACAGGTCCATATTGTTGTTCTTTACATATTCAGCAAGGGTTCTGGATATCTCGATATGGGTAAAGGAATACTCCAGGTGAACGGGCACTTCTCCGAAACAGGATTTCAGCTCATTGAAATTCTTCCACTGTTCCCTGCTAAGGCTACCCTCTTCCCCGTCATAAACCACGGTGATGCTCGAACCGAATTTTTCAGCCAGTTGTTTTAAAAATTTGAAGCTTATCTTTTCAAACTTCCTGTTAAGGTCACTGGCGAAAGCGATACGCAGGGGCGTGATATAATCCAGTTCTCCAGGGATCACAAGGATGGGGCAGGGAATGGCCCGCTCAATAAGCCTGGTAGTGTGGGTGCCATGAATGCTTTGCAGCGTTCCCCTGTGTTTTTTGGTGCCCAGGATCACCAGGTCCATATCCTTTTCATCGATAAGGCGCTCTATGCCTTTGATGAGTTTCTGTTCAGAGCTTATGATCTCGAACCTTTCCTGCGCTAATTCTGAATCACGGATAATTTTATGAAGTGTTTCGGTACAGCCCACCTGGGAACTTATCTTTAGCTGAGGCGCTTTCTTGAATTCCTCTTCATTCACAATGCTGTAAACCGAAGTATGGATCTCGTCCCCATAGAAATTGGCGATATGGAATGTTGCGTCTTCTTCTTTAAAGAGCTGCGTGGCGTAATAAAGAGCGCAATAGGCCTCTCTGGAGAAATCGGTCGCTATAAGGATATTTTTCATGATCAAAAAGCTTAAAAGGATTAAAACTCTTCAATGATTTTCATTTTCAGGAACAAAATTAGGGCTGAAGCCCTGGCTAAAAAATGATGTTTATCATGATAATCCATATAATAATTTGAGGGCTCCATAAAACAGCCAATTATGGAGGAAAACTGAAAATGATGGCTTGTTGGATACTTTTTGTGGTAGAAGATCGTAAGATAAGGGATCAGGCTTAAGAACTTTGAGGAGACCAAACTGCTTAACTTTTTCAATATGGGAGGTATCAGGTTTCAGAGCATCGCTGCCAACGACGCCGTGGTGACTTCCAGGCTTAATGAACTGGCTGAACAGGGATGGGAACTCGCTTTCGTGAACAGCGGTGTGGAAAGCTAAAGCGGTGAAGATGATGATGGGGGAATTTATATCACCCGTTATATCCTGAAGCGGGCTAAAAGCTAAATGAAGGCTGTTTGAAAAGTACGTCACTTGTCATTGCGAGGAACGAAGCAATCTTTACATAGTAGGGGGTAAC
>JAWWBH010000254.1:0-4161 GCA_033721075.1 Christiangramia sp. | reverse complement strand
GATGAGCAGGCAGGCTATCTACCAGGAGAAGATTCGCTTAGCAAGAAGAACTCAGCAGCTGGCATTGATCAAACCCATGATAGAAGAGATCCGCAGGAAAATGCCCCGGCTTGGAACTCGTAAGTTATATTATCTACTCCAGGAGGATTTTAAGAAGGCTCAAATTAAAATTGGTCGAGATGCCTTGTTTACCTATTTACGCTCAGAACATATGCTGATCAAACCTGTAAAAAACTATACTAAAACCACCCATTCCAGACACTGGCTAAAGAAGCATCCAAATCTTATGAAAGAAGTCAAGGCAAAACGCCCTGAAGAATATTTTGTTAGTGATATCACCTATATCAAAAGCCGCCAGCGTACGCATTATCTCTCTCTGGTAAGTGATGCTTATAGCAGGAAAATCATGGGGTATGAGCTGAGTAATGATATGGCTGCAGAAAATGTAGTAAAAGCTCTTAACATGGCTGTAAAACAAAGAAGGACTAATCTACCTCTGGTGCATCATTCTGATAGAGGACTTCAATATTGCTCAGCTATTTATCAAAGTAGCTTAACCAAAAACAACATAAAACCATCGATGACAGATGGGTATGATTGTTATCAAAATGCCATGGCTGAAAGAATCAATGGAATCCTTAAGCAGGAGTTTTTAATCAATCCATGCAATACTAAAAAGGAATTGGAACTTCTGGTTAAAGAATCAATTAATACATATAATAATGAAAGACCGCACTTAAATCTTAATATGAAAACTCCTAACTTTATGCATCAAAAAACCTGTGAAGAACTCTCCACAGGTTTATCTAATATTAATTAAAAAACTGTCAACCTATTTTAGGACGACTCAGTGATTAAAACAATGTTTTATTCTTCATTTGAAGCTGTCCTTTCAAAAGTGAATGTATCTCCTTTTTCCAGGCTCCATTTATCTGAAAGGCCTGCATTTACTTCAAGCACATACTTTGCAGGTCCTTCTGAAGGCAGAGAGTTTTCATCACGTGGGATAGCATTTTTTTGTATACTTACCAGGCTGCTGTCAGCTGCATAGTAAATAATATCCAAAGAAAAATAAGTATTCTTCATATAATAGTTCCTTTCACGTTCACTATCATAAATGAAAAGCATTGCCTGAGAGTCTTCCATTCCATCCCTATACATTAACCCTGTTTGATGCTCATAATCGCTATCGGCAATTTCTATATCCAGTTTTTCGATAGTATCTCCAGAGGGCTTAAGTAAATAGAGTTCACCTTCCTTCTTGAAAGAAATGGGTTCAGTTTCAATAACCTTCTCTTTCTTATTCTCATTGCATGAACTAAATGATATGCTTAGGAAAAGGGCAAGTATTCCAAGACTTATTAAAGACTTTTTCATACAGTTCTCCTTTTAGTTGGCCTGTACATAAAGTAAAGGCCTGCTAAAACAAAAGGTATACTTAGCCACTGGCCGGTGTTAAATAACCAGGTGGCTCTTTCTTCTACCTGAGGTTCTTTTATAAATTCTACAAAGAATCTCACTGTCCATAGTAAAACAAGGAAAAGACCGAATATATAGCCTAGCTTAAAGCGTTTTTCCGTTTTCCAGTAGATGAACCATAATAGTAAGAATATTACCAAATACCAAGCTGATTCATACAGTTGGGCGGGATGTCTGGGGAAGTCTTCACCAAGTTTTTCGAATATCACCCCGTAATCTGAATTAGTAGGTTTTCCAATGATCTCAGAATTAATAAAATTCCCGATTCTTACAAAAATAGCTCCACAGGCCACCGGTATCACTATACGGTCCAGTATCCAGAGAACAGGCTTTTTAAGTATGCGTTTGGAATAAAGATACATGGCTATTATGATCCCTATTGCTGCACCATGACTGGCAAGCCCCCTAAACCCAGTGAATTCAAATTCAGGCTCAAACCTTACTGGGAGAAATATCTCTAAAAGATGATTCTGAAAATATTCCCAGTCGTAAAAGATAACATGCCCAAGTCTTGCTCCTATAAGTGTGGCAATGACGGTATATATGAATAAGGAGTCCAGTTTTTCTATTTCGATTCCCTCCCGGTTATAAATACTCTTCATAAGGTACCAGCCAAGACCAAAGGCAATTAAGAACATGAGGCTGTAATAGTGTATGGTGAGAATTCCCAGATCCAGTCCTTCTGACGGATTCCAGCGAATAGCGTTTATAAGCATGGTAAATTTTTTGATTAGGCGTAAATATACATATTTGCCATTTCTTTAGACAGATTTGGAGTCTGATTTTCCCGGAACCGGATCATAGCCGCAACCTCCCCAGGGATTACATCTTGCTATGCGTTTAATTCCCAACCAAGTGCCCTTAAAAGGTCCATGTATCCTGATAGCGTCAATCATGTAAGTAGAACATGTTGGTTCATAACGACACGTAGCCGGAGTGAGAGGCGAAATAAACTTCTTGTAGAACTGAACAATTCCGGTCAATATTTTACTCAACCATCGGTTCAGCATAATAAATTGATTATTTCAGCGAGAAGCTAGTTCCTTCTTTCCCGTCTTTAAGTTGAATTCCCAGTTCCTGTAACTGGTCTCTTATCTGATCACTTAATGCGAAATTCTTGTTATTTCTTGCTTCAGTTCTCAGTTTTATAAGTAGTTCTATAGTTCCTGAAAGTTTATTTTCATCATTTTCATTTTCTGAAGCCGCATCAAGGAGGCCAAGAATATCGAACATAAAAGCACTCATACTTTCTTTAAGTTCCTTTTTATCGCCTTCAGTGATCTCAATATCACCTTCCTTGATGTTATTGATGGTTTTGACAGCATCAAAAAGCCTGGCGATAAGTATGGGACTGTTAAAGTCATCATTCATGGCATCATAGCAGGATTGTTTCCATGTTGCGAGATCAAACCCAGTCTTCTCAGATACTGGTAGTTCTTCAATAGAATGATAAGCCTCCATAAGGCGATTGAAGCCTTTTTCACTTCCCAGCAGCGCTTCACTTGAAAAGTCAAGGATGCTTCTATAATGAGCCTGAAGAATGAAGAAGCGCACAACGTTTGGAGAAAAGGCTTTTGTTAAGATGTCATTATTACCCGTAAATATCTGTTCCGGCAAAATGAAATTACCAGTGCTTTTTGCCATTTTCTTGCCGTTAAGGGTAAGCATGTTTGCATGAAGCCAGTAATTTACAGGGGATTTACCTGTGGCAGCTTCTCCCTGCGCGATTTCACATTCATGATGAGGAAATTTAAGGTCCATTCCACCACCATGAATATCAAATTCTTCCCCCAGGTATTTTGTACTCATTACGGTACATTCAAGGTGCCAGCCTGGGAAACCGTCACTCCAAGGAGAGGGCCAGCGCATAATATGCTGGGGTTCAGCCTTTTTCCATAAGGCAAAATCCTGTGGATTCTTTTTATCACTTTGTGCCGCAAGTTCCCTGGTATTCGCGATCATATCTTCTATGGCTCTACCGCTAAGGCGCCCATAAGAATGATCCTTATTGAATTTTAAGACATCAAAATATACTGAACCGTTAGCTTCATACGCATAGCCATTTTTCAGAATGGTTTTGATGATCTCAATCTGTTCTACGATATGACCTGTCGCTGTAGGCTCTATGCTGGGAGGAAGATTGTTGAATTTCTGAAGAATGTTATGGAAATCCACAGTATATTTTTGAACAACTTCCATTGGTTCTATCTGTTCCAGCCTTGCTTTTTTGGAAATCCTGTCCTCACCGCTGTCTGAATCATTTTCAAGATGGCCGGCATCGGTGATATTTCTTACATAACGAATTTTATAACCAAGATGTTTAAGATATCTGAAGACAAGATCGAATGAAATAAACGTGCGGCAGTTTCCTAAGTGTACATTGCTGTAAACAGTTGGACCACATACATACATTCCTATATGTCCTTCATTAATGGGAGTGAAAACTTCTTTTTCACCCGTCATGGAATTGTAAAGTTTCAGGCTTTGTTCCTGGTAAAGCGCCATGTAGTAAATGTGTTTTTGAATTATTAGAACGAGGTGTCTAATTTAATATAATCCAGAAATTCTCTTCTGATTTCTTTTTGTTTGAAAGCTCCACCAAACTCACTGGTCACGGTACTGCTTTCAATATCTCTAATGCCCCTGCTGTTCACACAAAGGTGTTTTGCATCTACCACACAG
>JAWWBH010000253.1:0-4164 GCA_033721075.1 Christiangramia sp. | reverse complement strand
GTTTCCTCAGGAGTATGGGCTCCAGATCCCATAGTTCCAAGGCCATCCAGTCCATCTACATATTGAGCTATAAATGAAATGTCGGCCGCTCCTCTTTTCCCCGGATCGTAAGCCTCTACTTCGCCCTGGCCCAGATCCAGGCTTACCTTGTTAAGTTTCTCAAGTAATTTCATATTCCCTTTGGTAGGGCCCATGGCGGGATAGCTATCGGTAAAACTTATAGTAGCGCTGGTTTGCGGCAAATTGTTCTTGACAATTTCCCTCATTCTGGCACGGGCATTTTCTTTTTGTTCTTCTGAAATAAAACGGAGTCCACCCTGAACCATAGCGGTTTGAGAGACCACATTGGTTTTACCAAATGCCGTTCCCTTGCTCTTTATTTCATCATATTCCACAAAGGTACCGCCAAGTAATACGCCCGGATTAAAGGTGAGAAACTCTTCACCCTTGACCTTAGTATAGAATTCATTGAGGATACGAGACATTTCGAAGATCGCGCCGGCGCCGGTGTTTTCTGAAAATACCCCGGAAGAATGCGCTCTTTTTCCGGTAGTTTCAACTTTCCATCCCGAAGCGCCTCTTCTTGCTATGGTAGCGTAATTAAAACCGGTAGATGTTTCAAATCCCAAGGCAATATCGCTTCGCCTGGCAGCTTCTATAAGATCTTTCCGGCTTACTGAAAGTGGTTTGCCGGTACTCTCTTCGTCTCCGGTAAGGGCAACGATAATCTGAGAGTCTTCTAGAAGATCATTATCCTTCAGGGCTTTTAAGGCATATAAAATGATCACATTTCCACCTTTCATATCATTTCCTCCTGGTGCATGAGCGAGACTGTCATTTATCATTTGAAAGGTCTGGAACGGACTGTCTTCTTCAAAAACGGTATCTAAATGACCTATCAAAAGAATTTTCTTTCCTTTCTCACCTTCCGTAGAAGCAAATAAATGTCCGGCCCGGTTCATTTCTTCCGGCATGGCTATCCAGCGGGTTTCCATTCCTATATTATCAAAAGCCTCCTTAAAAACCATACCGGTCTCCTTAACTCCTTTTAAATTTAAGGTTCCGCTATTGATGTTCACTACTTTTTCCAGGAACTCCAGCGCTTCGGGGTTATTCTCTTCTACAGATTTCACGATCTTCCGTTCAGTTCTCGATAATTTCTGGGCAATGAATTGCTGTGGGATAAAACAAAGGATGAATAAAAATACTAATGCAACAGAGGTTTTTCTCATGGGTATATGGTTAAAGGAATTGAATATGTTTTCTGTAAAATTACTTTTCGGTATTCGGGATAGGAGGGGGACCATCAGGAATTATAGATTCATAGACAGTATCGCCTTTTCTCTCTTTATATTCGGCTTTGACCTTTTCAACCAGTTGAGGATTTTCAAAAAGGTCTAGCATGGTCATTGACATGGCTTTTCCCGCATATAACATTCCCTTATGCCCGATGCTCATTCCACCACAGGCAACAACTGCCCAGGAATGCCATGGTGTGTCTTTGGGAGCAACAGTCACACTAAGATTGATATTCGGAACATTCCAGCTTACATCTCCTACGTCTGTAGAGCCACCTCCCGGATGTTCTTTTGTTTCTTCTAGAGGTCTTATCTCGGCATCCATCCCCACCATATCCTTTTCTGTCGCTTCCTGGATCTTTTTTCCAAATTCTATCTCTTCCTCAGTATATTCAATTGGGCCAAGTAGCTCCAGGTTCTTCTGCATGATCTTTCCACCTTCGCGATTGACCAATGTTTCATAAATTCCGGAGATAAGGGAAACCTTGTAATCTACATTGGCCATGATGGCAGCACCTTCAGCCATTTTTTTAGCATGCTCATAAACCGGCATAAGGCCATCCCTTTTCGTATCCCTAACCCGCATCCATAATAGGGAATAATCGGGAACCACGTTTACCACCTGGCCTCCGTCCTGTATATGATAATGCATCCTTACCGTTGGTTTTACATGTTCGCGGTAATAGTTTACCCCGGTAGTATACAGTTCCAGTGCATCGGATGCACTTCTGCCATTCCATGGGTCGGAAGAGGCATGAGCAGCCTGCCCGAAGAATTCAATTTTAAAGTCTACAAGGGCCAGGGAGCTTTGAACATCGGCTTCGGTCTTTGCTCCAGGATGCCAGCTTATATTTACGTCTACATCGTCCCATAAACCGGCGTCTACCATCCAGATCTTTCCGAAATACTTTTCTTCGCTGGGAGTACCAAAGAATTTAACTGTTCCCTGGATCTCACCTTTTTCTATCATGTCTTTTATAGCTATGGCAGCAGCAAGACTTCCCACTCCAAACAGGTTATGCCCGCAGCCATGCCCCGCGGCACCTTCTTTTAAAGGATCCTTGGTAGGTTTTGCCTTTTGTGAAATGCCCGGCAGTGCATCAAACTCTCCCAGCACACTAATTACAGGCGAACCACTGCCATAGGTAGCCACAAAGGCGGTTGGGATTTCAGCAACGCCTCTTTCCACAGTAAAACCTTCTTTTTCGGCATAGTCTGCTAAGAGTTTTGCTGATTCATTTTCTTCAAAGGCAGTTTCAGCCAGTGACCATATCCTGTCACTTAATTCAATAAGTTCTGTTTTACGGGATTCGATAGCATTGATAAGTTCTTTCTTTTCGGCAGGGATCTGTTCCTGGGCATGACCAACAACAATAAAAAGAAGAAGTAGCGGAAGTAGAATTTTTTTCATTAGAGAAATTAAATGGGTTAATTTTCTCTAAAATAGGAAAAAATGAGAAAAGAAGGTTTTGGAATAATTGTTCCAGATTATCGCTTCAAATTTTTTTCGTAGATAGTGATCCACTCTTGGGGAGTAATCTTCGAAGCCAGTTTACTGATAAGATCAAAGGGTATTTCATCAGTTTTTTTGAATCTTATACAGCTTTTACCCATATCTGGTTTTTTACCAGTTTCATTCATATACTCTTTTACAAACCAGTCATGAAAATCCTTATTGGCATAGATCCCGGAATGATACAATGCAATATAATTCTTCTGGGAGGCAAGATTTATAAAAGGAAGGGGGAGTTTAGGATCGCAATGATATCCTTCAGGATAAATGGAATGTGGGACTACATAACCAATCATACCATAGCTCATGGTTTCTTCAAAACCTGTGGGCAAATTATCCTTTATCCTCGATCTTAATTTAGAAACAGGCTCCTTTCTTTCTTCAGGAATTTTATCGATATATTCCTCTGGTGAATTGGCTTCTATCTTCATTTTTGGATTGTTTATAGGTTTATACTAATTTAATCCTTTAGTAAAAGAAAATTGGACTATAAGCGCATATAATTGTATTGGTAGCAGTCATAGCATTCATCCCAAAGAATTAGACTTCCTTCATCGAAATCGAAAGATTGTTTTTTTCCTGTTTCATATATAATTAGCGGGACTTCTTCTGTACTTCTTATGGATTCCCCGAGGCTTATGTGATATTTAATCCTTTCTGTTTCTTCTCCGTTTTTTGAACTGATAAACTCATCCTCCCTGAACTCTATTACGATTCTATCGTCATTTTCTCCATATTCTGTAATAGTACCGGCGATCCCTCCTGAAGCTCGTACCAGCTTCCATTTTCCGATCAGGTTTTCCTCTGAAGCCTTATATCCTGGTGAAGCATTCTTTATTGAACAGGAGGAAACTATGATCGAAACAATTAAAATGCTAAGAATATTTTTCATTTTTTAATTATTTGATTCTGTATTAAGAGATACTTCCTGGCTCAAAAGGTTGCTTAAGATTTTGCAATAATTCCTGAATTTTTACTGATGAATATTCCTTGTTGCTATAGGTCAGTACTTTGTAACTTATTTTTTCTGAATAAAGAGATCAGTCCAAATACTGGGCCTAAAGCAAGAATGACATACAGGAAAACAGGGTTCAGTTGTGTTGATAAAAGATTAAGCAATTGAATGCTAATTATAGTAATAGAAAAACCTACACAGTTCACGATTGTGAGTGCAGTTCCTCTGGATTCCGGTGGAGTATTCTGTGCTACAAGGGTAGAGAAGAGGGGGGAGTCGGCAACAACCACAAGACCCCAGAAGATAAGAAAGGCAATTAGCAGGATTTGAGAATTCATGGTAAATATGAAGGGGGAAATAAGGCAGCATAATCCTGAAAGAAACAGAGCAGAGCCGGC
>JAWWBH010000252.1:0-4178 GCA_033721075.1 Christiangramia sp. | reverse complement strand
TATCGAAAGTTAAACTATCTGCCCGTATGGATCTGAGTTTATCAAATTCCGGCGAGTAATCATTATGATGATAAAAAAGATACCACTGGTCTTCATAATTAACAATAGATTGGTGATTGGTCCAGCATCCGGTAGGGGATTCATCCATAATTACGCCCTGCACTTCAAATGGTCCCGTAGGCACTGGCCCGGTGGCATACTCCAGCTGTTCGGTTTTATTGGCCACATGCGGATAGGTTAAATAGTAAATCCCATTTCTTTCAAATACAAACGGACCTTCTTTCAAGCCTTCCGTAGGTAAATTGGAAATTTCTACTGGTTCTTCTGCCAGCTCTTTCATATTATCCTTCAGCCTTGCTACAAAGAATTTCTGGGCAGACCAGTATAAATAAGCTGTACCGTCTTTATCGATAAATACATTTGGATCGATTCCTCGAACACCTTCAATTGGTTCTTCTTCTACTTGATAAGGCCCTTCAGGCTGGTCTGCAACGGCAACTCCAATGGTAAAACCTTTAATATTCAACGTATCCTTTGGCCTGGAAGGAAAATAAAAGTAATACTTCCCATTCTTTTCCACACAATCTGGCGCCCACATGCTGTAAGAATCGGAGTCTACCCATTCTACCTCATCCTGGCTAACAATGATTCCGTGATCCTGGCTAACAATGATTCCGTGATCCTGCCAGTCGGTTAAATTGGAAGACGAAAATACGTGATAATCGGCCATATTGAACCAATCAGGCCGGCCTTCACCTTCCGGCGGTACAATATCATGGGAAGGAAAAACATAGACTTTTCCATTAAAAACCCTAGCCGTAGGATCTGCCGTAAACTGGTTATTGATCAGCGGATTTTGAGCGTAACCCATACTCAGAAATCCAAAAGTCAATCCAATAAATATCAATCTAACATTCTTCATAATCTTTTTTAATCTATTCAATTTTATCCTCTATCCTGAAATAATCGAAATCGGCATAACCGCCAGGATTTTTAGTGGCATAATTGAAAAGCGCATAACGGTAGCCCATAAATTGGCCAAGGGTATATTCCATTTTTAAAGGTTCACCAATCTCTTTCCAGTTTTCCCCGTTTTTAGAATAATAAAAACGAGCAACATCATTCCTGTCTTTAAAATCACAGGTAATCTTGAAGCAAACTTCATTTCCGCTATATGGGATTTCTTCCACCACTTTTCCATCACGACCTTTCACCATTCTAATGGTTTTCTTTCCGTTTTCCAGTTTTACCGCCACATAGCCATATTTATCCTGAAGCACCCCAAAACCAGCAATATCTCCATCCTTTAATCCGGATAAATCCAGCGAAGTTTCACCGGTACTTTCCGGGCCAATGGTTCGCTGGGTTAAAGTATTACGGGTAGTTACAAAAGAAGTATCAAGCCTTCCGGTGGTGAGCCTTAAATAGCCTTTTCGGGCATCAAGGCTCCACAGATCGTTTTGCGGGTTATGATTCCATTGCCAGGCTAATGGTAATTTTTCACCTTCCTTATTTCTGCTGAAATCATCAGAATTCACAATATTAGGGATCAGGCTTTTATTGGCAGGTAGATCAAGTTCCATGGGCACTTTTCCATTTTCGCCTAAAACCGGCCAACCATTTTCCCATTTTACAGGAACGAGGTAAGGAATTCTGCCTACTGCACCATTATCCCGGAAAAGATAAGCGTACCAATCACCTTCAGGTGTATCAACCAAACCGCCCTGAGCCACGCCCTTATCCTGTAAAACAAGTTTTCCTTCATAAGGGCCCATAATATCATCTGCCCTGTGAATTAAAACGGTTCGCATCCCTCCTCTTGGCCAGGTGATATTAAAAAGATAATATTTACCGTTAACCTTAAATAGTTGAGATCCTTCCGCATTCAGCATAATATTATCTCCGGCTGGTGCATTGGCATTCTCTATCAAAACTTTGTCGGTGCCCGAAACCGTCCCGGAAAGATCATCTTTTAATTGGACTATGCGCAGTTTACCTCCTGCATAAATCATATACACCTTGCCGTCATCATCAAAAAAGAGCGTATTATCGTGCAAACTGGGTTCAAAAGATTGCTTTTTCCATTCCCCTTTTTCAATATCGTCTGTAGAATAGATATAAGTTTTGCCGGTGGTGCCCGAAAACGTAGAAACATAATAGGTACCCTCGTGATATCTCAAACTGCTCGCCCAGGAACCTCTTCCGTAGGCATTTTTACCGTTTTCCATATTCAGCGCATCGGTGTCATCCAGGGTATCATACACATAATTCACAATTTTCCAGTTGATGAGATCCTTAGATTTCATAATTGGAATACCGGGACTCATATGCATGGTGGTGCTACTGGTATAGTAATTATCTCCTACCCGAATCATG
Organism: Christiangramia sp.; assembly: GCA_033721075.1. Classification (GTDB taxonomy): domain Bacteria; phylum Bacteroidota; class Bacteroidia; order Flavobacteriales; family Flavobacteriaceae; genus Christiangramia. The sequence goes on along the minus strand of JAWWBH010000252.1, from coordinate 1,802 downwards.
GAAACGTCTGGCACATCTGCATGAATTACCGGATTTATCGCTTTCTCCTGGGTGAATCCCTGCAGGAAAAGCAGGAAACTGATGATTGTAATGCTTAATTTTCTTGAAATCATTGGTTCTGTTTTTTTAATCTTTTGAATTCTGGAAAAGGGAAGTGTTTATTGCTTTTCCCATAATTTCGTAACCGTATTCATTGGGATGCAGGTGGTCCCCATCATGTGCATTTTCCCGTATCACTGAAGGATTTTCGGGATTTCTTACTGCCTTGTCAAAATCGATTACCGCATCAAATTCGCCGCTGTTGCGAATCCAGTCATTAATTTTCTGCCGCGCTTCTTCCCTATAATCTTTATAATAAAAGGATTTATCGATGGGGGTAATCGTCCCGCCATAAACTTTGATGTCCCGCTCATGTGCTTCCTTAATCATTTTTTTATAGGCCGAAATGAGTCCGTCTGCGACATTAAAGGCCGCGGTCCTGTCTGGTGTGCCACCAAGATCGTTCACGCCTTCCATAATGATAAGCCATTTTACGCCGTTTTGCTGAAGGATATCCCGGTTAAACCGATCGAGTGCCGTGGGACCCAGGCCGCCGCGAAGCACTGCGTTGCCTCCAATTCCCATATTTAAAACTCCGATATTATCGGTATTCGGATTTTTTAATAATTGCTGTGAAAGAATATCGGGCCAGCGGTTTTGCTTGTTGGTTCCTGAACCACGACCATCGGTGATCGAGTTTCCAAGGATGGCAACTGCCGCGGCCGACTCATCGGCTTTAACTTCAATAGTATTTATAGTATACCAGTGGTCGGTTTTTACGGATTCTGCAAAATTAGCCTGTGGCTGCGCATGCTGTCCTTCCAACAGAAAAGAAGTGGTTCGTGAACCGGGATGTCCGGTAACATCAGATGGAACTTCCCCGTAAGCGATCGTTATAGCCACAAGCATTCTAGGTACAAGATCAAATTTTACAGGATCTGAATAAACCGCTTTACCGGCAGGAATCGTAACCGATTCTTTCCCTTCAAATTCAAGGGTTTCACTGGTTGACTGGTCAACAGCACTGCTGTTTTTAGAAACTGCAATTTGAACCTTGTTAATTTCCAAATGGCTATTACTGAATTCATTCGTAAATTTCATTCTCAGCTCCTCTCCTCCAATAGAAACAGCAACAATCTGCCGTAAAGTATTGCCTGAAAGACCAGGATGTGGTGGCATATTTCGGGGTTCTACGAGTTGCGGAGCCGTACTCCAGGTACCAACCCACTTTTCTGAATCTTTACTTCCATTTTTTGTGGAAGAACAGGAAAAAATAATCCCAAGCACCAAAATTGCCAACCCAAGTATTCCTGGTCTTAGCATTTTATGCTTCAAAGTTTTCATGTTATATTTCATCATACCCATATAATTCTTCTGTTATTAATCAATTAATCTCTTCTAAAACGCCTTCTCATAGCTTCCTGATCTTCTCTTATTAAATCATCAAGATTATGTATTGGCTGCTCCACCTGTCGTGGAAATGGCAGTTCACTGAATTGCTGAAAATAAAGCAGGACCGCATCTTTCCACACCACCGCAATTTCAGACTGAGCACGAAGCTTACGCTGCACTTCATTAAAAGCATACTCGTCTATATAAGGCTTTGCATGATCCCATATTCGCTGAAATTCCCTGACCTCATCCACACCTTGCTGGTAATGATAACAAATTTCGTCCCAAAGCGTAAATCCACTTTTCATCTTATAATCCCAGGGTAAATGATGGAACCACAGTAAATAAGATTCCGGGGTTTTCCGAGGATC
>JAWWBH010000251.1:0-4189 GCA_033721075.1 Christiangramia sp. | reverse complement strand
ATTGGATAAAGGCCCCTATATATAAATATTCTCAAACTTTTTGTTTATTTTTTATTAGCTTGAAAGCTCAAAGAAATCTAAATCATTATTGCTCAATGAAAATATACGAAAGTGATTATCTCATCATTCAGTATGAAAAAGAAAATGATCGCTTTGTACAATTCTGGAAAGCTTCACCCCCTTCTTTTGATATTTTAAAAGAAGAACTTCTTACATATACCGGCTATTATAAAAAACATCGGCCATCCCAGGCTTTATGGCTGCAGCAAAACTTCTGCTTACCACTTAACAAGGAAATTGATGAATGGATTGAAGAGAATGTAAATATTCCCTGCGTGGAATGTGGCAATGAAAAGGTAGCCTTTGTGGTGGGAAAAGATGTATTGGTGCACCTAAGTGTTATGAATTCTTTTGAGGAAATGAGTTCGGTTGTTAGCCCTAATCATTTTGCCTCTGAACAGGAAGCCAGGCAATGGCTTGATGAAACCGACACAGAGGATCATCAAAATTCTGAAATGACCATTTTATTTGAAGGTATAGACGAGGATGGAAATTCCATAATTAAAATCAAAAGACCTTCCGGAGATATCGTCAATACCATAAGATCATTCAACAACCTTCTTGAAGAGAACAAATTCATTAAATCTAACATAGAGAATTATTCCAAACTTACTAAAAGGGAAAAGGAGATCCTGGTGGTATTTTCTAAAGGATTAAAACAGCAGGAGATAGCCGATGAACTGTATATATCTGTTCAAACCCTTCGTACTCACTGGAAAAATATCAAAAAGAAGTTGGGAATAAGATCGCTTGCCGAGGTGATCAAATATGTTCAGGCCTTCGAAATGAAATAATTCTTTTATTGATCATCTAACTGAACGGCATCGGCCGAGGCCCCAAGTTCTTCAAGAATCTCATTTATTTGCCCGGTCATTTCAGGAGGTCCGCATACATAAAAGCGCGAGTCAAAATCCTCCACATTGTTCACCAGGAAGTCCTTATCTATATAGGCATTTATATAATCTGTATCTGCCTGGTCAGTAATTACATATTTTACATTCTCGCCAAGCATTCCATCCAGTTCATCCTTCAGAATTATATCCTTATCGGTCTTATTGGAAAAGAAAAGCGTATTGCCCTTTAATTCTCCTTCCCGTTGAAGATCTCTTAAAATAGCAAGATATGGCGTGATTCCCGCGCCCCCGGCTATAATATAACCTGGACCTTTATATTCAATCGCGCCCCAGGTATCCCTCACTATAAGTTCGTCCCCAGGCTCCAGTTTTCCAAGCTGTTCTGTAACTCCATTGTGGTCCGGATAGATCTTGATGGTAAATTCCAGAAACGGATCCTGGTTGAGACTTGTGAAAGTAAAAGGCCTTTTTTCATCCTTCCAGTCTTCCTTATTTATAGATACCTCGGTGGCATGTCCCGGAGTAAAACTATAACCCGAGGGTTTATCTGTCCTGAATCGCTTTACGTTATGGGTCACATTTCCTACAGACTGAATTTTCACTATATGTTCCATTTTTTTCTTTTTAAGGTAGAATTTTTCCCTAGAAGAAAGAACATCGAAAGCCCTCAAAACTAATTTTTTAACCCTTTATATAGAGAATCAAATAGATTTTAAGGTAGTTTTATAAAATCTATTTTCAATTCTGAATAATTCTAATTGCCAGGAAAAAGATATTTTTTTGGATCAATAACTCCTAAATAGTTTTTAAAGTTCATATCCTTCCCAGTCTTCAATGTCATTTCTCTCGTCCGGCTTTATGGATTGAGCAAGGATCTTCTCGTCATACTTCATTCCATGCTTTTGCAGGACATCTTCCGGTACTCCATCCCAAACATTAGGTCGGTTTCCCTGGTAACCCAGATATTCTATACCCTCCTTACTGGTGAAATACCCTGTAGTAACAAGATTCCTGATCCTGCTAAAGAACTGTGCTCCCTGGGTGAATTCGGGTTTTACATCATTAGGGTAGGCGATATCCTCAATGATGGCAACCTTTTCTTCTTCGGTTAAATCAACAAAATCTTTTTCATACCTTTTATAGCTTTCGTTCTTCAACCATCTCAAGCCACCGCGCATAGGAGTTTGGTGTGAGGGAATATCCTTGGTGATAAATTCGATGAATTCCGGCACGCCGGCTTCTGAAGCCGGTTTCGACGAATCATCCCCGGGAATGATAATATCACCTAAAACGGCAATGGTCTTCATTTCCTCATCTGTATAGAAGTCCTGTTCAAGAAGTGCTTCATCCCGGGCTTCCTCTGCTGGGGTACGCCCATAATCGAATTCCTTTTCCTTAATGTCTGTAAGCTTACTTACATCTGTATTTTCATCAAGCCTGCAGCTTAATAACAAACTTGTACCTGCTCCTCCTATCAACAGGGTTCTGAGTGATTCTCTTCTATCCATAACAAGCTATTTAAATATTACCTTTTTTCATTTCATCTGCCAGATAATCTGAAGCTCTCCAGGCAAGCGCAAGGATGGTCCAGGTTGGGTTCTTGTCGGCCTGGGAAACAAACGAGCCTCCATCCATTACAAAGAGATTTGGAACATCATGAGCCTGATTATATTTATTCAGTACAGATTTCTTTGGGTCAGATCCCATACGTGTGGTACCCACTTCGTGAATGATCCTTCCGGGATTCTCGAGGCCGTAACTGGACTCCTTTCCTGGTTTTTCTCCAAGTGCCATCCCTCCCATATTGTTAATGATCTCTTCAAAGGTATCCTGCATATGGGCTGCCTGTTTGACTTCCTCTTCGGTCCATTTATAGTGAAACTTAAGAACAGGGATCCCAAATTTATCTACCTTTTCCTTATCTATCTCACAACGGTTTTCTTCCTGCGGAATGCTTTCTCCTCTTCCGGCCATTCCAACAATAGATCCATAAAACCGCCTGACATCTTTCATAAGCTCTAATCCATAACCTCCGGCTTTTTTAGTTTCTCCGTCGATACCGGGAACCAGTCCGTTTAGATTTTCCATATTGAAACCAAACCCATAGGCAGGCATTCCCATACCGCCCCAGTACTCAATATGGTAACCGCGGCTAAAGCCCAGATTCTTATTATCATTCAGCCACCATGGTGTATAAAGGTGCATCCCTCCAACGCCATCTTCATTATAACGCTTCCTGTCCATAAGGGAAGGCATAAAGGCCATTCTGGAAGAGCCGGTAGAATCGTGCAGATATTTCCCCACAACATTACTGGAATTTGCCAGGCCGTTAGGGTGGATTGAAGATTTTGAATTGAGCAGTATCCTGGCCGAACTACAGGCACTTGCCGCAAGTATCACGACTTTGGCCTTAATTCTGTAATCCTTAAGGTCTTCTTTATTGATATAATGTACGCCGGTAGCTTTACCTTCACCATCGGTAATCACCTCCCTTACCATTGCATTCGTAAAAAGATCCACTTTCCCTGTTTCCATAGCGGGATTCACCAGGACTGAGGATGAAGAAAAGTCCCCGTATACCGAGCAGGACCGTGAACACTGATTACAGTAAAAACAAGCAGCCCTTTTCTTATTAACGCGTTTGGTAAGTATCGAAAGCCGGGACGGGATCATTGGGATCCCTATCTGCGAGGTTCCTTTTTGGAAATAGAGTTCATGCAGCCTCGGCTTGGGTGGAGGCAAAAAGTAGCCATCCGGTTCATTCTGGATGTTCTCCCGGGTTCCGAATACACCAATTAATTTATCTACTTTATCATAGTAAGGCTTAACGTCCTCATAGCCTATAGGCCAGTTATCTCCCTTCCCGTCAAAATCCTTTCTTTTAAAATCCAGAGGTCCAAACCTAAGGGATATCCTTCCCCAGTGGTTGGTACGCCCACCCAGCATACGGGATCTGAACCAGTCAAATTCGGTTCCCTGCGCACGGGTGTAGGGTTCCCCTTCGAGCTCCCAGCCCCCATAGGCCATATCAAAATCACCAAAGGGTCTCATGGTGCCGGCCCCTCTTCTTGGAGACTCCCAGGGCCATCTTAACTGGGTTCTTTGCCCGGGATTCGCAGGATCAAAGTTAGGACCCGCTTCAACAAGGGCAATTTTAAAACCTTTATCGGCCAGTATCTTTGCAGCCATCCCTCCACCTGCACCTGATCCAACGATACAGACATCATATTTTGGAGACTGTTCAATAATTTGAAAGGACATAGATTTATAATTTT
>JAWWBH010000250.1:0-4216 GCA_033721075.1 Christiangramia sp. | reverse complement strand
TCGATATTTCCAGTCTCTCGTTTAGGGATAAATTCCTTTTGGGTCATCCTCAAAAATTTTTGCCAAAGTTAAACTTTTATGCGCTGGTTTCCTGCTTAAACAATTCAAATAAATTCCTATTTTAGTGGAATCAACCGGCCAGTTATGACTAAAAAACTTTTGATAAGGAGTTCTTTTGCCATTTTGATATGCCTCATATTTGGGTTTATGGGAACAGTGGCAACTCAAACAGGGATTGCAGAGTGGTATCCGGAGCTTAAAAAACCAAGGTTTAGTGTGGATGTGGATGTTGTTAGTGCCGTATGGATACTTATGTATATCCTTATGGGGCTGGCTGCAGGAATAGTTTGGAGCAAGGGCTTTTATCACAAATGGGTGAAGACGGCCCTTTACCATTTTGGGTTTCAGCTCTTCCTTAACGGATTCTGGTTCCTGCTTTTCTTCGCGCTGGAAAGACCATTTCTTGCTTTCCTTGACCTGGCAGTGCTTTTTATAATGATACTTTTTACCATTAAATGGTTCCGCATAGTTAATGTTGTAGCAGCTTACCTGCTCATACCCTATGCGATCTGGGTTCTTTTAACCATCGTCTACAATTTCGAGATATGGAGGCTTAACTCATAGCCCGGGCTGCAAGGAAAGCTCCCGTCCATGCATTCTGAAAGTTGAAACCACCGGTTATGGCATCGATGTTCAGGATCTCGCCGGCAAAGAACAGGTCTGTATGTATCCTGCTTTCGAATGTTTTGAAATCTATTTCTTTCAGATCAATTCCACCCGCAGTAACGAATTCTTCCTTAAAGGTACTTTTCCCATTTACACTGAACACTGCTCCTGTAATTTCATCTGATAGTTTCTTTAACTGGTCCTTACTGAGATCGGCCCATCTTATCTCTTCTGTAATTCCAGAAGCCTTAACGATGCTTTGCCATAACCGCTTTGGCAGATTGAATTGGGACCTTTTTGATACCTGCTGCCTGGAGTAGGAGAATTTATGTTTTTTCAGTTCTTCCAGCATTTCTGTCGCCGATCGTCCCGGCAGCCAGTTCACCTTAATCTTAAAACGATAATCAAGCCCGTTAAGTTCCCTCGCTCCCCAGGCCGAGAGTTTCAGGATAGCGGGACCGCTCATTCCCCAATGGGTGATTAGAAGCGGGCCTGAACTTTCAAGCTGCTCTCCCAGCACATTTACTTCGGCTTCGGTCGAGATCCCTGCCAGGCCTTTTATCCTCGGGTCCTGGATGTTGAAAGTAAAGAGTGAAGGTACTGCAGGAACGATGCTATGCCCCAATTTTTCAAGCAGCTTCCATACCTTGGTATTGCTCCCGGTGGCAAGCATGAGTTTACCGCATTCAAAATCAGCTTTGTTGGTTTCAACCTTCCAGGTTTCCCGGTCCTTTTTAAAATTCTTCAGGCTATGGCCTTTCCGGACCTCGATATTCAGGCGTTTACACTCTTTTTTAAAACAGTCTATGATGGTCTGGGAACTGTCGGTCACCGGGAACATACGCCCGTCCTCTTCGATCTTAAGTTCTACGCCCCGCTCCTCGAACCAGGCGATGGTGTCCCCGGTCATGAATTTATGGAAGGGTCCGCGCAGTTCCTTTTCACCGCGGGGATATCTTTTCACCAGTTCTGCGGGGATGAATTCGGCATGGGTTACATTGCAGCGACCCCCACCGGAGACCCTGACTTTGGTGAGCACTTCTTTCCCGCGTTCCAGGATAAGGATCTTAAGTTGCGGGTTGTTTTCCGCGGCATTGATGGCGGTGAAGAATCCGGCGGCTCCCCCGCCAGCTATTATAATGTCATATTTATCCAAATCCCTTCAATTAATTATGACTGTAAAAATAGGGAGATAAATGCTGAAGCGGAAATTACTTTACTCATGAAGTTCCAACAGCGGATTATGCAAACGGTTGGGGTAATCTGAAATTATCCCGTCAACTCCAAAATCGATCATTCTTAGAATATCCTGTCGCTCGTTCACCGTCCACACATTCACCTTAAAACCTTCGGCCTGGCATAGTCTGGTATTGTCCCGGGTAATGATGCCCAGGGAAGGATGAATCGCGGTTGCATTCAGAAGTTTTCCCAGCTCGATCGCTTCCGGCACACTGGCCTTGCTCAGCACCCCAAGGGGAACATGATCGTCGAATTGCCGTACCTGGAAAAGCTCATTTTTCTGAAAGCTGGAAATGACAAAATTGGAATACTCCCATTTCCCTGATTCAATTCGTTTCTGAACTTCCTTGCATACAGGTTCGGCGGTATTAAGTCCTTTGAGTTCAATATTGATATCGCATTTGCCTTCGATGAGGTCCAGCACTTCTGTAAGCAGCGGGATTTTATAATAACCTTCAACTTTCAGTTTCCTGATCTCTTCAGCTGAACGTTTTGCTATTTCGCCGCTCCCATCGGTAGTACGGTCCAGGGTGAAATCATGTATCACCCAAAGTTCGCCGCTGGCACATTTGTGAACATCAATTTCCACCATATCCACTCCTATATCCAGGGCTTTCTGAATACTTTCCAGGGTATTTTCGGCAATATGGGCTTTCGCGCCGCGATGCCCTATCATCAAAAAATCGTTCATATTCAAATGTATTCAATTAATTCATTCCAACCATCTATTAACGCTATTAGTCAGGGGATTTTAATATTTACAAAGGCTTATGATTGCTTAACATTTATTTATCTGAAAAGCAATGTAATTTAGGGAACTGACCAATAAAAATGAGCTATGAGCAAAGTAGAAAATGTCCCTGATCAGGATCAGGAACTGCCGGGCGATGAGTGCAAAATGCATCCGGAACCCGAGATCATCCGGGATGATTACCGGGACAGTGATAAACTGAAAGGACAGCAGTTATATCACGGGCCAGGTTATCCATATTAAAGGAGGAGAAATAATAGGAAATTAGATATGGATATACACAAATGGTTTACTTACGATGAGAATGAATTTATTGCGATAACACTTACCGCGATCGGGATCTATCTGGCTGTCATAATTTTTACACGGCTGGCGGGAAAAAGAAGTTTCTCGAAAATGTCCAGTTTCGATTTTGCGATGACCGTTGCCATTGGTTCCATGATCGCAACAACGGTACTTTCTTCCGGAGTGAAATTATGGGACGGGATCATTGGTATTGGCGCGGTTTATATTTTACAGATAGGCGTAGCCCTGCTAAGAAGGTTCAAAGTGGTAAAAAAGCTAGTGGACAATTCTCCGTTGCTTCTTATGGATGGAAAGAATATCCTGGAAGATAACCTCAGGAAAGCAAGGGTAAGTGAGGCCGACCTGCGCTCTAAACTCAGGGAGGCGAATGTTTTAAAATTCGACCAGGTGAGGGCCGTGATCTTTGAAACTACCGGGGATATTTCGGTGCTACATACAGATGATCCACAGGTCCAGGTAGAGGAATGGTTATTAAAAGATGTTGAGAGATGAGCCTGAGTAATGAGGAAATACTGGGACTGGTTGCGGGAGTATGTACTACTATCGCCGTGATCCCACAAATAAAAAAGGCCTGGAAGACCAAAAAGGTCAAGGATGTATCCCCGGGAATGTTCGGGATCCTGATGCTGGGTGTTGGTTTGTGGGTGGTGTACGGGATCATGCAGAACGACCTTCCCATTATCGCCACCAACGGGGTCTCACTGGGACTTAATTCGGTCATGATGTACCTGATGATCCGTTACCGGGAAAAATAGAATGAAAAAGAAAATTAAGACGAAAGAGATCTATGAGATTAGTAGAAGAAAGACCAGAGTTGAAAAAAGTGAAGGAATACTCTGATGAGAAAATGTTGAAAAGCCAGTTCATGGATTTTATCCTGGGGAATGATCACCCATGCATCATGGCGCAGACGGTCTTTAGTATGGAGCAGGTAGAGCTTCATGCTTATAAGGATTTTGGCTCGGCCGGGGCTGCAGGGAAGCTGATAAAGGACCTGGAAGAATATGTGGCCGACTATGATTTTGAGTCGAACGATTTCAAAACATTCCTGGCCGTATTTCCGGATTCGCCAAAATATTCCGAAATTGAATTCGAAAAGCGGCTCTGGAAACAGTTGAAAGCGCTGAATGAAGCTGATAGCTGTGACTGGGATGCTGAGGTGAGTTCAGATCCTGAAAGCGAACATTTCAGTTTCAGCATTGCAGGAAGGGCATTCTATATAGTAGGCATGCATCCCGGAGCCTCAAGAAAGGC
>JAWWBH010000249.1:0-4222 GCA_033721075.1 Christiangramia sp. | reverse complement strand
ACAAATGAGAATGAAACCAATAGGGAAAAATGGAAAAAGGAGATCATGGAAACCGAGGCGGCATTTGCCAGAATGGCCAGCGAAGAAGGTATTCCTGAAGCTTTTCTGTTCTATGCAGATGAAGAGGTAGCTCTGCTACGGAATGAACGTCTTATCCTTGGGAAAGAAGCCCTGAAGAATAGTTATCCCAGTCTGGAAAAGAACGATAATGTGAGCCTTAGCTGGAAACCCGATTTTGTAGATGTTTCTTCTTCGGGAGACCTGGCCTATACCTATGGGAAATATGAGTATAAGATCATCGATTCCCTTGGCAATGAAAATGTTTCCAATGGCATCTTTCACACGGTATGGAAACGGCAGCCCGATGGGCAGTGGAAATTCGTTTGGGATTAAAGATCATGAGACTGGAGGTAAATAGAAACCAATAATGATCTCCAATAATTTTGTATTTAAGACTTGTTAAATAATCATTAAACTCTATTTTAGGAGATAGTTCTAATTTAAAACGATGAAACCCCTATTCAAGCTTTCATTTCTTGTTATAATTTGTGGGCTAATTGGTTCATGTAACGATGAGCGGAGCGATGAAAAATACAGGATTGGTTTTTCCCAGGCAATGACTACCGATAACTGGCGCAGGGAAATGAACAAGGAGATGAGAGTAGAAGCTTCCATGCATCCAGACCTTGATCTTGAAATTAAGGATGCTGGGAACCACATAGCCAGGCAGATCACCCATATCGAGGGATTTATTGAGGAAAAAGTGGATGTGCTTATTGTTTCTCCAATTCAGTCCATACCCATTACACCCGTGATCGAAAAGGCTATGAATGCTGGTATTCATGTAATAATTATCGACCGGAAAATTGAAGGCCGGAATTTTACGGCTTATGTGGGTGCTAATAATATTGAAATTGGAAGAAATGCGGCGAAATATATTATTTCACATTCCAAGGGGGAGGCCAGAATAATTGAAATAACTGGTCAGGATGGTTCTTCTCCTGCTTTTGAAAGAAGTACTGGTTTTAAAAATACGCTGGATTCGGTTCCTGGTTACCAAATAACACATGCGTTAAGAGGGGACTGGGAAAAGGCTTCAATAAAAGAACCTTTATCGTCGCTTCTGGATTCGGTACCTGCACCCGATTATATTTTTGCCCATAACGACCGTATGGCAATGGGTGCATGGGAAGTTGCCAGGTCAAAATCCCTGGAAAAAGAGATTAGTATCATTGGAGTGGATGGGTTATTTGGACCAAATGGAGGGATCCAAATGGTAAAGGACGGTTTACTGGATGCCACACTTCTATATCCAACGGGAGGCTCAGAAGCCATTAAACTGGCCAGCGATCTTATTAATGGAGAGAACATTGATAAATATAATATTCTAAGAACTGTTGTGATAGATTCGGTGAATGTAGGTATCATGCAGAATCAGTTCGATAAAATGAACCAGCAGCAAAATGATATAGAAAAGCAGCAGGCTGTTATCGAGAGACAGATTAAGACCTATAATTCCCAGAGTAACCTTATCAAAATTATGATCGTTTTGTCACTTCTGCTACTGGCCCTTACCAGCTGGAGTATTTACCTGGTGATAAAGATCAAAAAGAGCAAACGGGAACTTGAGATCAATCATAAAAAAATAATTATTCAGCGTAACCAGATAGAGGATTTTGCAGAAAAATTAAAACTTTCCAATGAGAGTAAAATTAATTTTTTTACTGCATTGTCCCATGAATTCAAGACGCCTCTTACGCTTATAACAAGCTCTATCGAGTCTATTTCAGATAAACCGGAAAAGGACCTAAGAGGTATTACCAATGAAACCAACCTTATTATTAATAATTCAAAACGTTTGTTACGTTTGATTAATGAGTTGCTGGATTTCAGGAAGCTTGAAAGCGGAACCTTCAACTTAAAACCGGTTAGGACAAAGATAATCCCCTTTCTTAGCAGCATAACAGAAGATTTCAGGGCAGAGGCCCTGAAAAGGTCCATTAACCTTAGCTTTACTGCAAGTGGTAAGGATACTGAAGTCTATGTAGACAGGGATATGATAGATAAGGTGTTTTTTAATATTCTTTCCAACGCCTTTAAATTCACTCCTAAAAACGGAAGCATTAGTATAGAGGTGAAGGAATTTGAAAATGAAGTTTGTATCTATTTTAAAGATTCGGGAATAGGGATTCCAAAGGAAGAGCTAACAAAGATCTTTAACCCTTATAGCCAGGCCAGCAATAATAGCAAACCCAGTTCTGGTCTCGGTCTTTATATCACCAAACAATTTGTGGAGCTTCATAAGGGTAAGATCTCAGTTTCTTCACATCAGGGTGCCGAGTTTAAAATTTGTCTTTTAAAGGGTAAAGCTCATCTTTCTGAATATCAGTTGTCTGAAATGGAGGTCGAGACCGGTAACAGATCGAGATATAATTTGCCTGAACCAATACCTTCTGTAGATTTAAATGAGGAAGACTTGGCTGATGAAAATGCGGAAAGAATCCTGATAATTGAAGATAATATCGACCTCTCAGGTCTTCTTAAGGCCAGGCTGGGAAAAGAGTACCGCATTTTTCTTTCTGACGGTAGCGACGGAGTGGACAAGGCATTGGAAATTATTCCCGATGTTATTATCTGTGATCTTAACCTGCCAGATAAGACAGGTTTTGAAATATGCAGGATATTGAAAAATGACCTGAGAACTTCTCATATTCCAACAATTATCCTTACTGCTTTAAGCGACCCGGAATCTGAAATAAAAGCCCTTAGATCTGGAGCCGACTATTATATAACCAAGCCATTCAGCTTTGACATTTTAATGGAATCCATTAAATCTGCTTTATATAATCGTGAAAAGCTGCGTTATTACTATACCAATAAAATAGACCAGGTTAGCGAGGAGGGCTTCGACTCTTCTGAACAATCCTTCCTAAAGGAGCTTAATTCCAATATCGAGGCCAACCTCAGAAATCCTGATTTTTCAGTAGAAGAACTGGCGGCTAAGCTGGGGATTTCCAGGGTCCAGTTATATCGTAAGGTAAAGGCTCTTCTGGGAATAAGTGTTAATGAGTATATAAATGCCCAGCGCCTTGGTAAAGCCAGAAATCTGTTGCAGGATTCCAGCATGAATATTTCAGAGATCGCCTATGAGGTTGGCTATTCTTCACCCGGTTATTTCTCCACTTCTTTTAAGAATAAGTATGGAGTCTCACCAAAGCAATTTAAATCTTAACAAATAATTAGCCAGAGGCTTTATACCTCATGCTTAAAAATTGATACATAATTTGAATTTCGGTATCAATTTTAAAACTACATCGTTTTCGCTAATTGAGTGAAAACTATGCGAAGGCCTGTAAAACATGGTGGTTTATAGAAATTTCACTATTAATTAACATTATTATAATGATTTGAGGAATTCTTAAAATAGAGCCGGGAGTTTTAAACATACATTGGTTTCCATATCAATAAATTGAAAGATGAATAAAATTCTCGCCTGGTCAATTAGTGCTGCTTTAGCCGGATTCCTGTTTGGATTTGATACTGTAGTTATTTCTGGAGCCGATAAACAACTTCAGGAACTCTGGGGAACATCCGACGCCTTTCATGGTACTGTAGTAATGGCAATGGCTCTATGGGGTACTGTAGTAGGTGCAATATTTGGTGGAATTCCTACCAATAAAATAGGGCGAAAAAATACTCTAATAATTATAGGGATCCTTTACCTGGTTTCAGCCTTAGGCTCGGCAATGGTCAATGATCCTATATCATTTGCTTTTTTTAGGTTCCTGGGTGGTCTTGGAGTGGGTGCCTCGACCATTGCGGCTCCCGCTTACGTTTCAGAGATAGCTCCTGCAAATCAAAGAGGTAAACTGGTGTCGCTTTACCAGTTCAATATAGTGCTGGGAATCCTGGTCGCATTTCTGTCCAATTATCTTCTAAGGAATACCGGAGCTCAGCCCTGGCGATGGATGGTGGGAGTAGAAGCAGTTCCAGCCCTTGTCTATATAATATTCGTAGTGTTTATTCCGCGAAGCCCCAGGTGGCTTATTTCCAAAGGCCGTGAGAAGGAAGCTCAGAAAGTACTGCATATTATAAATCCTGATATAAATGTCAGGGAAAAACTTGCCGAAATAAGGCATCAGTCCGAGACCGAAAAGACCGGGGAGAATATCTTCATGAAAAAATATCGCTTCCCTCTTATTCTGGCCTTCCTGGTCGCATT
>JAWWBH010000248.1:0-4225 GCA_033721075.1 Christiangramia sp. | reverse complement strand
TGACCCTGAAGCTAAGCGAAAGGCCATTGGGAATACGTTCATAGAGGTATTTGACGATGAAGCACATCATATCCAGGATGTGGTATTCCTTGCTCAGGGAACCATTTATCCCGATGTGATAGAATCGGTTTCCGTAAACGGTCCATCGGTTACCATTAAATCCCATCACAACGTGGGAGGGTTGCCAGATTTTATGAAGCTTAAAGTGGTAGAACCGCTGCGCATGTTATTTAAGGATGAAGTGAGAAGAGTTGGGAAGGAACTGGGAATCGCAAAAGAATTACTGGGAAGACATCCATTCCCGGGACCCGGTCTTGCTATTAGGATCCTTGGAGATATTACGGCAGAAAAAGTTCGTATACTTCAGGAAGTAGATCATATATTTATCCAGGGCTTAAGAGACTGGATGCTTTATGATAAGGTATGGCAGGCTGGAGCTATTCTTTTACCGATACAGTCAGTTGGAGTAATGGGGGATGAAAGGACCTATGAGCAGGTCGTTGCCCTGCGTGCAGTTGAATCTACTGATGGAATGACAGCGGATTGGGTGAATTTGCCTTATGAATTTTTACAGAAGACATCCAATACAATAATTAACAGGGTTAAGGGCGTTAATAGAGTGGTGTATGATATAAGTTCGAAACCACCGGCCACTATTGAATGGGAATAATCAGAACCATTTTCACCTAAAAAGATAATAATGAGGTACTTATTTGTAATATGCTTTCTTTTTCAGATTTATACATCTTCGGCTAATGCCCAGGCTTATAAATACCATACTGTAAAAAAGGGGGAAACAGTTTTCAGCATTTCCCAGTCATATGGCATTGACGAGGAAGATATTTACAAATATAATCCTGATGCGCAACAGGGAATCCAGGTAAATGAAAAGCTGGTGATACCTGTTAATGTTTCCCGTGATTCTAAACCCAAAACAAATACTTCTCAGTTTAAAGAGCATAAGGTTGAAAAGAAAGAGACCTTATATAGTCTGTCAAAACAATACAACGTAAGTATTGATGCAATCAAACGCTATAATAAGCACCTTTATTCAGAAGAACTTCAAACGGGCGAAACCATAAGGATCCCGATGAATGAGGGGATAGAGGATATTGTGACGAAGAATACTCCAAAACCGGCACCTGCCGAATCAAAACCTAAACAGATCACCAAAACCCGGGAACATATTGTTCTGCCAAAAGAGACCAAATACGGGATCGCCAGGAAATATGGAATGACGGTAAAGGAACTGGAGTCTTTAAACCCCAGGGTTGAGGTTCTTCAGCCGGGAATGATGATAAGGGTAGGTACCGATGTGCTTGAAGATGAACCGGTGATTATTACAGATGAACGTTTTAGATTCTACGAGGTTAAGCCTAAAGAAACTTTATTCAGCCTTTCTCAGCGTTTCGGAGTGGGACTAGATTCCTTGAGAAGTTTGAATCCGGCACTTAAAGACGGACTTAAATTTGGGATGGTACTTAAGGTGCCAGATAAAGAGGGGAGTGAGAATATTGATGAAGACAGTTATGGCGGAATTGAAAATGCGAATACTAAAGTAGATCTGAGCAGTTCCATTAATAATTTTAGTACCAAGGAGATCGTACTTATGCTCCCTTATCACCTTCAGAAGATCGATGAGGATTCACTGGAAACCTATCGTCATTCCATTATGAATGAAAGAGTAGTGAGGATCTCTTTGGATTTCTACAGTGGTGTCCTAATGGCGCTGGATAAAGCCAAATCACTCGGAATATCTACTAATTTGAGAGTTTACGATACCAAACAGAACGCTTCAGAAGTAGCCAATATCATCAATACAAATAATTTCAATAATGTAGATGCGGTTATTGGTCCACTTGTCCAGACTACAACAGAGGCTGCAGCTTCAAGGCTGGAGAACAGGAATATCCCGGTGATCAATCCGCTTTCAAATCGAGAGATGAGAGGTTATGATAACCTGTTCCAGTCAAGACCGGCTGATGAGTTACTCAAAAATGCCATGCTGGATTATATTTCCCGGAATGCTTCAGGAAAGAATATTATAATTGTGGCAGATGGGAAGTCATTTCAGATTAAGAATGAGCTTAGCAATATGTTGCCAACAGCCAGATTTGTTAACCCTACCGATAATTTTGTAGAAGAGTCAAAACTGGCAGGAATGATGACCGCAGGAAAGAACTGGGTGATCCTGGAATCTGAAAATATCAATCTTGTGAGTAGTGTGACTTCTGCCCTTAATCGTTTGGCAAGGAATCATGATATTACTCTCCTAACCACAAATAAGAATAACACTTATGAGAGCGATATAATTTCCAATAATCATCTAGGAAAGCTAAAGTTCCATTATCCATCGGTAGATAAAGAATATGACACCGTTGAGACTGAAGATTTTATGAAGGACTATGAAGAGAGATTCGGAATTACACCGAACCAGTATGCCCTGAGAGGTTATGATCTTACCCTGGATGTTCTTTTAAGACTTGGTACTGCTGAGAATCTTTATGAATCTTTCGAAAGATATCCTGGATATACCGAATATTACGAAAGTAAATTCCATTATATGCCAAGAACTGGCGGTGGTTATACTAACGACGCAATATATATCCTTAAACTGAATGAGGACCTAATCATAAGCGAAGCAAATGACTTCTAAAGTAGTATATCTTGGTGGGTTAAGAACTGAGTCGGAACACTTGCAGAGCGGGTCGAAAATGATTACTGATGCTCCTGTAGACAATCATGGCAAAGGCGAAGCCTTTTCTCCCACTGATACTGTTGCGAATGCCCTGGCTACCTGTATGATTACGGTGATGGGAATTAAAGCAGAAGTACTGGGTGTTGATATGAAGGGCACTTCAGCAGAAGTAACCAAAACAATGGCATCAGATCCACGTAGAATATCGAAAATTGAGGTTAGTATATCCTTTCCTTCTGCATATGGTGCTAAGGAAACAAAAATACTGGAGCACACAGCGAGAACATGTCCCGTACTTCAAAGCTTACATCCCGATATTGAAAAGAAAATCTCCTTTAAATATAGATGAGATCTTTAATTGTAATAGCATTTTTTATTACCTGCAACTTTAATTCGTTTTCCCAGGATAAGAAGGTGAAAATAAGGTGGCAGGAAGACAGGCCGTTGACCTGGCAGGATTTTAGGGCAGAGCCTGTTGAATCACTCTCTTATTCGGCAAATACCAATTCGGGGATAGGATATAGCTGGGATTACAGTACCGCAACTGGCACTCCTGTTCTTAATCATGAAGTTACAAGCAATTTCTATCCGGAACATTCCTGGGTTAAGGAGGTGGATGATATGGAATACCTTCTGGACCATGAGCAGTTGCATTTTGATATTTCTGAACTGCATGCACGAAAGTTGCGTAAAGCCCTGGCCGAATATGAAATAGGCCGTAACATACGACTGGATCTAAAAAGAATATACAATAAGGTTGAGACCGAAAGATCCTTAATGCAAAAAAGATTTGATAAGGAAACCTCGCATAGTGAAGATTTCGATGCCGAAATGCGCTGGCGAAAGTTCGTAGCTAATGAACTTGAAAAGCTGAAGAAATATTCGAGCTAGTACTGCGCTACTTCCTTTTTGGCAGCTTCAAATTCTGAGATCATTTCGTTTACAATTTGGGCAGCAGGTTTAATGTCATGAATAAGACCAGAGATCTGGCCTATCTCCAGTTCGCCTTCATCCAGTTTCCCCTCGAACATGCCTCTTTTTGCCCGGGCCCTTCCTAATAACTCTATTAGTTCCTCTTTACTGGGTGCTTTTTTATACAATTCCTGAATTTCTTCATAAAATTTGTTTTTAAGCATGCGTACCGGTGCCAGTTCTTTTAGTGTTAACACGGTGTCTCCTTCCTGAGCATTCACTACCATACTTTTGAAATTTTGATGGGAAGAAGCCTCCGGGGTAGCGACGAAACGGCTTCCAACCTGCACGGCATCGGCTCCCAGGACCATGGCAGCAAGCATTCCTCTTCCTGTAGCAATGCCTCCGGCCGCGATGAGAGGGATGGAGATCTTTTCCTTTACCATAGGAATAAGTGTGAAGGTGGTGGTTTCATCCCGCCCGTTGTGACCTCCGGCTTCAAAACCTTCAGCCACAACGGCATCTACTCCCGCATCTTCCGATTTCATGGCAAATTTCACACTGCTCACCACATGAACCACCTTAATTTCATTATCCTGAAGCTGTTTCGTCCAT
>JAWWBH010000247.1:0-4240 GCA_033721075.1 Christiangramia sp. | reverse complement strand
GCCCACGGCAACTGTCAACTACACCCTGAAGCTACCAGCTTCCTCCGGCGCCTCCGCCGCCAAATCCGCCGCCGCCGAAGCCTCCTCCAAAGCCTCCGCCACCACCGAATCCGCCTCCGGAGCTTCCTCCGCCAAAACTTCCACGCCCAAGAGAGCTTAAAATAATTGCATCCCAGAGGACGCTGCGGCCACCGCCTCTTCCGCCGCGGCCACCGCCTCTTTTATTGAACATGGAGATGATGATTACAATGAAGATTATAAAGACTATGATGGAACGTAGAGGCAGGCCACCGTTTCCCGAACTTCTGCCAGGAGCACCTTTAAAGGTTCCGTTTAAAACCTCAAAGATAGCCGTAGTTCCTTTATTTAATCCTGCAAATATATCACCGTTCCTGAATTCCGGTAATATGATAAGCTCAATGATCTCCTTGGTCTTGGCATCGGTCATATATTCTTCCAGGCCGTAACCGGTAGTGATCCAGATCTTCCTTTCCTTTTCCGCTACAAGGATAAGGAGTCCGTTGTCTTTTTTGCTCTGCCCAATTCCCCATTCATGTGCCCAGTGGGCTGCATAGGTTCCTTCATATTCACCTTCCAGAGACTCTATGGTCACAACAACTATCTGTGTGGAAGTGGTATCTGCATAATTGATGAGCTTTTGTTCAAGCCTCTTTTTATCAGAAGAAGAAAGCATCTGGGCTTCATCATAAACACTCGTCTGCTTTGATGGTTTTTCAGGAATATCTCGCTGAGCCAGAGAGGTAAATCCGGTAAGAAGTATTAGAAAAAATATAAATCGTTTGATAAGCCTATGCTTTTGAAATTTGATCAGATAACTCATTTCTATCTCCTTCATCCCATGGAAAATGTTCCTGGAGCTGTTCTCCGGCTTTAAGGATCCCTTCTACAAGTCCGTCCTTATAATGACCTTTTTTAAAATGGGATACAATGAGATCTTTGGTGCTTTCCCAGAAGTCGTCCGGTACCACCTCATTTATTCCTTTGTCTCCATAGATCACAAAATTACGATCTTCCACGGCAACATAAATAAGGACGCCATTGTCCTGCTTGGTGTTGTCCATTTTGAGCATATGGAAAACTTCCATTGCCCGGTCAAAGATATCCTTGCCATCGGTGGTTCGCTCAAGATGCACGCGAATCTCACCCGAGGTTTTCAACTCTGCTTTTCGAATAGCTTCTACTATTTCGCTCTCTTCCTTTTTTGAAAGAAAACCCTGGTCTGCTTCTTTAGCCATTGGTTTAAAAATCGAATTCTACGTCGGGGGCTTCTTCGGCTCCGGCATCTGCCTGGAAACGTTCCATTCTTTCAAAGCCAAACATTCCCGCAAAGAGATTATTTGGAAAAACCCTAATGTAGGTATTGTAATCGGTCACCGCTTCGTTGAATCTGTCCCGCGCGACATTTATCCTGTTCTCGGTGCCTTCCAGCTGGGATTGCAGTTGTAAAAAGTTCTGATTTGCCTTAAGTTCCGGGTATCTTTCTACCGTCACAAGTAATCTTGATAAAGCAGAGGTAACTCCCTGCTGTGCCTCCTGAAACTGCTGTATCTGGGCTGCGCTCAAATTATCGGCATCTACATTTACAGAGGTAGCCTTGGCTCTGGCTTCGATAACATCTGTCAAAGTTCCGCGCTCAAAATCTGCAGCGCCTTCGACCGTCTTTACCAGGTTGCCAATAAGGTCATTTCTTCTCTGGTATGAGCTTTCAACATTAGCCCATGCTAATTTGGCGTTCTCTTCTTTGGCCACCGCGGTGTTATTGAATCCGGCTGTGAATTTCCAAATTACAACTACACCTATAACGATAATTATTAATGGGATTAACCACTTTTTCATATTACAATTGATTTTTAAGGTTGATCAGTTCTGCTTTTATAGTCTCCAACTTACGAATTATTTCAAAGTTACTCAGCGTTTTTTGTTTTTCTTCTTTAAGGTGGATTTTTGCGCCTTCAAGAGTGAAACCCCTTTCCTTTACCAGGTGATATATAAGCTCGAGGTTCTTTATGTCTTCCGGGGTAAACTTCCTGTTTCCCTTGGCATTTTTTTTAGGCTGAATAACATCAAATTCCTTTTCCCAGAACCTTATAAGGGAGGCATTAACCTTAAAGGCCTGTGCAACTTCGCCTATGCTGTAGTATCGCTTTTCAGGAAGGTTGATGTGCATTAATCAAGCGATTGATTTTCTCGTTGAGCTCTCTCGAGTATTTTGCCAAATTCTTCAGGAGAAAGGTTTCCGTAATAGAAGTTTATTGGGTTGATCCGTTTATCATCCTTGAAGATCTCATAATGAAGATGTGGAGCTTCAGACCGGCCCGTGCTGCCAACAAATCCAATTACATCACCTCGTTTTACTTTCTGGCCCCTGCGTACATTGTACTTGTATAAATGTCCATAAAGACTGGTATAACCATAGCCATGGTCTATTCTTATATGGTTGCCGTATCCGGTAGACCTGCTGTCTGCCCTTACCACTCGCCCGTCTCCTGTAGCATAGACCGGGGTTCCTCGCGGTGCGGTAAAGTCCATTCCGTAATGGAACTTTTTTACTTTGGTGAACGGATCGGTTCTCCAGCCATACCCGGAAGCAATTCGACTAAGATCTTCATTGTTCACTGGCTGTATAGCCGGGATCGAAGCGAGTAACTCTCCTTTTTCCTTGGCAAGATCAGCAACCTCATCTAATGATTTAGACTGGACCACAAGACGTTTTGTGAGTACGTCCATTCTCTTGGTGGTTTCTATGATGAGTTTGCTATTGTCAAAGCCTTCAAGATCCTTGTAACGGTTAATCCCGCCAAACCCTGCCATTCTTTGTTCTTCAGGAATGGGATTTGCCTCGAAATAAAGGCGATAGATGTTGTTGTCACGATCTTCAATGTTCGCCATTACATCCTGGATCTGGTCCATTTTTTTATTTAACAAACCATACTGAAGTTTCATGTTCTGAAGTTCGCGTTTCAATGCTTTTTCTTTGGGAGTTTCTATCTGAGGGATATTCAGATAGATCATAAGCAGAATGAATCCGCCTAAAAAACAACCGGTGATACCAAGTAGGATAATGCCAAAACGACGGCCTTTCTTTTGCTCGATCTTCTTGTAGGAAAGGGTCTCGCTATCGTAATAATATTTAACCTTCGACATGAGTTAAATTTATGCTATTTTTGCGTCTCGAAACGGCTCAAATACCGTGCAATTTAATACGGTAAACGAACAAATATAGTAATTGTTTTGCCGTCTTCATAATTTAATGAATTTTGCAAGAAAATAACTGAATGAAGTCACAGGATATCCGCAAAGAGTTTCTAGAGTTTTTCAAATCGAAATCCCATACCATAGTTCCATCGGCCCCCATGGTAATAAAAGACGATCCTACGCTGATGTTCACCAATGCGGGAATGAACCAGTTCAAGGAGTATTTCCTGGGGAACTCCACGCCAAAAAGCAGCAGGGTGACCGATACCCAAAAGTGCCTTCGGGTTAGTGGTAAACATAATGATCTTGAGGAGGTAGGGCATGACACCTATCACCATACCATGTTCGAGATGCTTGGAAACTGGAGCTTTGGGGATTACTTTAAGAAAGAAGCCATTAATTGGGCCTGGGAACTGCTGACGGAGGTGTACAAGATCAATCCTCAAAATCTGTATGTATCGGTATTTGAAGGAAGCGACGACCGTGATAATTTTGGCCTGGATACAGAAGCCCTGGAATTATGGAAAGAGATCGTGCCTGAAGAGAGGATCATTTTCGGAAATAAAAAGGATAATTTCTGGGAGATGGGCGACCAGGGGCCATGCGGGCCATGTTCCGAAATTCATATTGATATAAGGTCAGATGAAGAAAAGGCAAAGACGCCGGGGAGAGACCTTGTAAATATGGATCATCCCCAGGTGGTGGAGATCTGGAACCTCGTTTTTATGCAATATAACCGAAAGGCCAACGGAGATCTTGAGGAGTTGCCTGCAAAGCATATAGATACGGGGATGGGCTTTGAACGTCTTTGTATGGTACTGCAGGGAAAAACCTCAAATTATGATACCGATGTTTTTACTCCTCTCATAAGTGAAATTGAAAAGATTACCGGTTCAACATATGCTAAATCTGAAGAGACAGATATAGCCATGAGGGTGATTGCCGATCATGTTAGGGCGGTGGCTTTCTCTATTGCCGATGGTCAACTGCCAAGTAATACAGGGGCCGGTTATGTTATTAGAAG
>JAWWBH010000246.1:0-4244 GCA_033721075.1 Christiangramia sp. | reverse complement strand
AAATGATTGCCATGATGTATCAGTATCCTCAGCTCTATGCTGATGTATCAACGATCACCTGGGTGATTCCGCGTACAGCTTTTTATGACTATTTAGAGGCATTTGTGCGAGCAGGACTTGGAAAACGTATCATGTTCGGTTCAGACCAGATGGTATGGCCAATGAAGATCGGTGCAGCGGTAGAAGCGATTGAGGAAGCTCCTTTCCTGAGCCAGGAACAAAAGCGTGATATATTTTATAATAACGCAGCATACTTCTTAAAACTTGATAAAAAGGTAATAGCAGAACATTCAAGCCATGATTAAAGGATTTTGTTAAGCTTGATTTTGTAAAATAAAATCTGCAGCAAGCTTTGCATGCAATTGAGTTGTGGCTATTAAGGGGAATTTCACATCTTCCTGATCAAGGAGCATAGGAAGTTCTGTACAACCTAGGATCACTCCTTCAGCTCCCTGTTCCTGGAATAGATCTATTTGTTCCAGATAGAATTTTTTGGCTTCATCGGTAAATTTCCCCTGTGTTAATTCCTTAGACACGAAATTATGGGATTTCAGAATGTCATTTTCCGTGGGAATTATAACCTCAATTCCAAAGTTATTTTTAAGATAATCCGGTATAAAATTTCCTGTTATCGTAGGTTTATTGCCCAGTAAGCCCAGTTTTTTTAATCCTTGTCTTTTTGCTTCCTTACCTATGGCTTCACCTATATGAAGTACCGGAATATCAAGTTTGGGCTGGATATATGTATAGGTCATATGCGGAGTATTGGCACATATCAATATAGCTTCAGCTCCGGCCTGTTCCAGCTTTTTAGACACTTCCAGATATTTGGCATTTATTTTATCACGATCCTGTTCCCTCATCAATTCGATATTGATACTATAAATGATAAGTTCAGGGTTACCCTGAGTCCCAATTTTTTCACCTACCAATTCATTGATTAACCTGTAATATACAATTGTGGAGTGCCAGGATGTTCCTCCTATCATACCAAGGGTTTTCATAATTAAGGATTTTAGTTTTATTCAATGAAATTAAAACTTAATAAGCGTTTTGATTGCAACCATTGTTACTCTAAAATTAAAAAGTTGATAGTAGTTAAACCATCACCTTTTTAAATTCAATTCAATTAATTTTTCATCTTCTAATTATCAGGCCTTTCCTGTATGCTGCAACTACCATTAGCACAGTTGCCACCAGCACATCCAAACCCGAACATTCCCATAGCGGTCATGTATATTCCAAGAAGTATCCCAATCCATTGGTCATAACTGGCCGCCTGGATGATCATTGCCAATCCTATAACCAGATAAATTATACGCCATATATTCCAGCCTTTAAGCAGTCTGTCTTTCATTGCGATAATTTATTATGAAGATTTCTCCATCCACCTCCATTATGAACATTGGTGTAGCCAAGATTCTTTAAAATGCTTTTTGCATTTCCACTTCTCATTCCCGATGCACAACAGGTAATAATAGGCTGATCTTTTTTCTTGAGTTTCCCCAGGTTATTATTCAGGCTGTGTAACGGAATATTTTTTGAACCTTTAATATGACCTATGGCATATTCATTTTTGGTTCGAACATCTACGATGATTCCGTTGTTCTTAAGTAATTCTGAATAATCCGGTTCCGGTTCAGAAGTGAAAAGTTTTTTTAATAGCTCAAACATATATTAATTGAATTTTAAATAATTTAATTCTAACCAGGATCCCCCATTTTTACATTCAAATCCCTGTTCCTGAAGGTATCTTTGTGCCTGATGACTTCTCATGCCAGATGCACAACAAAGTATGAGAGGCTCCTGCAATTCTTTCAGTTCGTTCAGGTTATTCGGTAACTCAGTCAAAGGAATGTTTCTGGATCCATCTACATGTCCGGAACTGTACTCATTCCTGGTTCTAACATCTATGATGGTACCTTTATTTTCTTTTATCAATTTTTCAATACTCATAATTTCTGTTTTAATAACAACAGGGCAAAAATAATTCGTAAGGAGTTCCTACACAGTGACTTGTGTTACAAAGGCTCGCAGAATTATTTTTCCGGAATATTAAACACTATCCAGGACTTAATGGCCGGTCCTGGTTCAGTGATTTTTAATTGGTTATTCCGAACTTCTTTAAAATATCTTCCATCAAACACCATTTTGTAATGGAAGACTGGAGCAAATTGGCACCTACGAATGCGGTAAACCATAACCAGTTAATATTTACATATAAGGCAAGCATCAGGCTTATTAAAATAAATGTTCCGGCTACGCCGCGTACTATTCTATTTCTCATTTTTTATCGATTTTAATTAAATATGTCTTTCAATAGGTAACACTATGGCTCTAACCGGGTTGTCAGTCTCGAGCTGTTTATTAAATTCTATTATCAGCTTAAATAAGCCGTCTATTTTTGTATCATCAGTAAAGCTGAAGAACATTCGGGATTCGTTCGCTCCCTTTTCTCCTGGGAACCAGCTTTGTGTTGCTACCAGAGAATTTTTATATCCGCCAATTTCAGAACTGCTGAAGGCTTCAATATGGGATTCCCTGAAAATTTTCAGAATGTCTTTTTGGAATTCTGAAACCGAAGTAACAATTAATAGTTTCATGATTTTTTGATGTAAAACTAGCGAAAGCTTTATTAGCCTCCAGTAGCTTGGTTTATTTATGGTTTTTCTTTTCGATCATATAATATACCAGCGGTACAACCAGTAGTGTAAGCACTGTAGAAGCTATGGTTCCGCCAATAAGCGAGATTGCCAGGCCCTGGAAAATTGGGTCGAAGAGGATTACAAAAGCTCCAATCACCACCGTCCCTGCGGTAAGCAGGATAGGCGTGGTCCTTACTGCACCGGCTTCTATCACAGCCTGTTTCAGTGGTATTCCTTCTTCCACCCTCAGGTTTACAAAGTCAATGAGCAGCACCGAGTTCCGGACCATAATACCCGCCAGGGCAATCATTCCAATAAAGGAAGTCGCTGTAAAGAAAGCTCCCAATAGCCAGTGGCCAAGTACGATCCCTACAAGGGAAAGCGGGATAGCTACCATCATTACAATTGGCGCTTTAAAGTTCTGGAACCAACCTACAATTAGGATGTAGATTATGATAATCACTCCCAGGAAGGCAATTCCCAGATCCCTGAAGACTTCAAGGGTGATCTGCCATTCTCCGTCCCATTTTACTGTATAGTCATCCTCATACTGAGGTTGCTCTATATAGAGCTCGTTCATTGTATAACCTTCAGGTAGTTCTATATCCTTGAGTTTCTCTTCCATTCCCAGGATAGCATAAACCGGACTTTCAAGTTCACCGGCCATATCAGCCAGTACATATACCACTCGTTTCTGGTTCTTTCGGTAAATGTTCTTTTCTCTAACGTCATTCTCCACCTTAACCAGATCGCCTATAGAAACCATCTGACCGTTTTGAGACTTGACCTGAATCTGTGAAATATCATTAACAGTAGACTTTTCATTTTCGTCTAAAGCAAGGACAATTCCCACCTGTTCAGCAGCATCCTCATCATAAAGTTGGGTTACGGCATTATTCCCAAGAGCAGTATTAAGAGTGTAGACTATTTGTTTTGGAGCAATCCCATAGAGCATTGCTTTTTCCTTATCAATCTTAAATTTATATTCAGGCTGATCGGCTTCTACCATCCAGTCAACATCCACAACATCCTCGGTATTGTTCAAAATGTCCTTTACATCAGATGCTACTTTTATTTGCTTATCGTAGTCAGGTCCATATACCTCCGCGACAATAGTAGATAAAACAGGAGGCCCTGGCGGAACTTCCACCAGCTTCACATTCGCGTTATATTTTGCCGCGATCTTTTGTACATCTGGCCTCAACAATTTCACGATATCGTGACTCTGGGCACTTCTTTCGCCTTTATCTGTTAGATTCACCTGTATATCAGCACTATGACTGGATCCTCGCAGGTCATAGTGTCTTACAAGTCCGTTAAATGTTATAGGCGCTGAACTTCCTACATAGGTTTGATAATTAACTATTTCAGGTCTTTGAGACAGGTATTGTCCAATTTCCCTGGTGACTACAGCCGTTCGTTCCAGAGTGGTTCCTTCAGGCATATCTATAATTACCTGGAATTCGTTCTTGTTGTCAAAAGGCAACATTTTCACCACTACAGAGTTGGTAAAGAACATTGCTACAGAAGCCAGAAGCAATACGATGGTAGTTCCTAAAAAGATCCATCGTTTCTTAGAATTCTCAATTAAAGGTTTTT
>JAWWBH010000245.1:0-4278 GCA_033721075.1 Christiangramia sp. | reverse complement strand
TTGTCTTCAGTGATACTGATGGCCTGCCTCTCGATCATATTTACTTTGATCATCGTGATCGCGTACTCCAGTGCACTTTCTCAATTGATCAAGCAAAGACAGATATCACAGATTAAGACAGACTTTATTAATAATATGACCCACGAGTTCAAGACTCCTATTGCAACCATCAATCTTGCTTTAGACGCGATCAAGAATCCAAAGATCATGGACGATCAGTCTAAAGTATCAAGGTACCTGCAAATGATCAAGGATGAGAACAGGAGAATGCACGCTCAGGTAGAGAATGTGTTGCGTATCTCCAAACTGGAAAAGAACGAACTTGACCTTAAAAAGGAAAGACATCAGTTACACGATATAATCCTTGACGCTGTAAACCACGTTGAGCTTATAGTTGAAGATCGGGGTGGCTATATTCAGACACATTTTGGAGCATTGCGTTCTTCGATCCTCGCTAATCAGGATCATTTCACCAATGTGATCGTGAATATCCTTGATAACGCTATTAAATATTCTGAAGATGCTCCAAGGATCGATATTTATACGGCGAACGTTAAGAATTATATCTATTGTGAGATAAGGGATCAGGGAGTTGGAATGACCAAACTGGTTCAGAAAAAAATATTTGAAAAATTCTATCGCGAACACACTGGCGATATCCATAATGTAAAAGGCCACGGCCTTGGTCTCGCTTATGCAAGACAGATCGTGGAAGATCATCATGGAACCATCACCGTGAACAGCGAAAAAGGAAAAGGAAGTACCTTTATTATTAAACTACCACTAATATCTTAAATACATGGAAACTGAAAACAAAAAAATTCTGTTAGTAGAGGACGATCCAAATTTCGGAACCGTTCTTAAAGATTACCTCGCAATGAACGACTACGAGGTTACACACGCCAAAAATGGAATGGAAGGATTTGAGAAATTCAAAAAGGATGATTTTGATCTCTGCATTCTGGACGTGATGATGCCGTACAAGGACGGTTTTACCCTTGCAAAGGAAATTAGAGATAAGAACGAGGAGGTGCCAATCATCTTCCTTACTGCCAAGGCGATGAAGGAAGATGTGCTTAAGGGCTATAAAGTTGGGGCAGATGACTACCTTAACAAGCCTTTTGACAGCGAGGTGCTTCTTATGAAGATAAAGGCTATCATGCAGCGCAAAGCGACCGATAGTGTTGCAGACAGTAAACAATTTGAATTCGAGATAGGTGATTTCCACCTTAACTCAAAACTTAGATTCCTTACCTTCAAGGATGAGGAACCACAAAAACTTTCTCCAAAAGAGAACGAACTATTGAGATTACTGGCATTGCATGAGAACGATCTTATGCCAAGGGAACTTGCGCTCACAAAGATCTGGAGAGACGATAATTATTTCACATCCAGGAGTATGGACGTGTATATTGCCAAACTTAGAAAATACCTGAAAAAAGACGAGAACGTGGAGATACTGAATATCCACGGGGAAGGTTTCAGACTTGTTGTTAAGAACAAGGAAGAGACAGAAGCTTAAGATTTTTTTCAGTTTCCGGGAGAAATACTGCATCGCGGGACAGAACGTGATGCGGTATGACTTTCGCTGTATGTTTTAAAAACAGGTGAAATTCCCGGTTATTTTTCTTTCCGGTCTGTTAACGACCAAAAAATCCAATCTTAGCATAATTTTAAGAACGGTTTTCCTACAATACTTATCTTTATGGCGTTCACCAAATAAGCCCAGACTTGATAAGTGCAGCCGAGATATGTTATTCTAAGGGCTTTCCGCTACGGAAGGCTTGCACTTTTCTATTTCTTTTTTTTGTCTTTTTTATAGAGGGATTTGGACAGGAACCATCGAATATAACACCAAATTACGTTTGGTCCGATTATAGAGATTTAGCAACTGTCACTGCTAGTTTTAATTTTAGCTGTTTTTGCGTAGAGACTAATACGGAAGATATTAGGATTGCAGTGGATACAGATATGAAAGGTAATGTGTATGTACTCTCTTTTGGAAAAGGAGTGGATAAATTAGATGAGAATGGAGACCCAATTAACCTAGATTTCATTTCAGAAAATCAGCTGGATAGTCCTTTAGATATGGCTGTTGATAACCAGGGATATATATATATAGTTGATTATTTGGCAAGTGGAGAGTTCTTTGATAATGGGAAAGTTAAGGTTTTTGATCCTGAAGGTAATTTTTTGTCTTCGAGAACAATTCTCACTTCCTTTTACAGGCCAATAGGTGTAGTTGTTGACGAAACCAATGTTTATGTTGCAGAGTTTAATGACGGTAATAGTGGACCCGAAAGTTCTCGAATGAGTAGAATAAGGATTTATGATAAGTTAACAGGTTCTGTTGTTGCTTCAACCAGCCAAGTAGATGCACCTTACCGTATTGGAATTGATTCCCAAAAGAATGTCTATGTTAGTCAGGCGGGTAATAATGTTCCAAAATTATTGATTTTTGATTCTAGTTTACAAAACTCAACCGTTTTAGATGGACTTACTTCACCTGGAAGCGTTGTTATAGACAGTTTCGATTTTATTCATGTCCTAGAGTATAGTAACAGAATTGACTTCGAGAAGTTTATTAATTACGAAAATTTGAGCTCGACGGAAGCTCTGAATTTGTATAATGAGATTGATCAGGGCATTGAAAATAATGAATTTGAAATAAAGATTTTTGACTCAAACCGTAATTTAGTAAAAACACTTACCGATAACGATAACAACGACCTGAATATTGAATTCCCTGTAGATCTTGCTTTTAATCAATGCAATAAAATGTATACTGTTAATGCAAACACTGTGGGGGGGAATTCATTGGATTTTGACCTTGAAATCTATAAAAGAACGCCGGCCTTGGATATAACATCTCCTGAGATCACCTGTCCGGTAGATATTATTGCAGACGCTCAACCAGGGAATAACTATGCAATTGTTGATTATACTACTGCAACAGCTACGGATGCTTGTGGTGTTACTGTAACCCGAACTGCAGGCCTGGCTTCAGGGAGTCAATTCCCCGTAGGTGAAAACACAGTTGAATTCACCGCTACCGATTCTTTCGGGAATACTTCTACCTGTACCTTCAAAATAACTGTAAATCCGGCTGAGAATCCCGATGAGCCTCCGATCTTTGCTAACTGTCCTTCTAATATTTCAGTTGATAATGAACAAAATAAATGCGGAGCCGTAGTTAATTTTGCAACTCCTTCAGCTTCAGATGAAAACGGGAATGTGCCTGTGGCCCAAACGGAAGGTTCAGTATCTGGAAGTGAGTTTCCTGTTGGGGCTACTACAGTTACTTTTTCAGCTACAGACGATGAAGGTAATACAACAGAATGCAGTTTTACGGTTACAGTTTCCGATACCGAAGATCCTGTAATCGCTTGTCCTTCAAATATTGAAGAGACGGTGCCTGTTGGGGAGGATGGAAAAATGATCACTTATTCTGCACCTACTTTTGATGATAATTGTCCCGGTGCTTCCGTAGAACAAACCGAAGGCTTGCCATCAGGTAGTGAATTTCCTTTAGGTGATACTGTAAATACATTCGTAGTAACTGATGTCGCTGGAGAAACTTCTGAATGTAGTTTTACTGTTACGATTACCGAGTCTGAAGATACCGAAGATCCCGTGATAACCTGTCCCGCTTCAATTTCCAGAAACAATGATGATGGTCTTTGTGGTGCAATAGTGAATTTCGATGATCCAGTGGCTTCAGATAATTCCGGGAATGTGAGTGTGGAAAGAATTGATAGTGGGCCGGAATCTGGAGAACTTTTCCCTGTAGGTGTCACTACTGTTTCATTCAGGGCTACAGATAATTCTGGGAATAGTGCCGAATGCAGTTTTAATGTGACAATAGCAGATAATGAACTGCCACAGGTTAATTGTGTATCCAATTATACCATTACAATTGCTCAGGACGAAACGAGAACCATAACTGCCGCAGACCTCGATAATGGCTCTACCGATAATTGCGAAATAACCAATCTGAGTTTAAGCAAAGATACTTTCACAGCAGATGATGAAGGGGTGGTGACGGTTATCCTTACTGCCACCGATGCAGCCAATAATTCGTCGAGCTGTGAGGTAAATGTTGAGGTGAATGTTACCCAGGAAACCACTTTATCCCTTAATTGTCCTGGAGATTACGAAGTATTTGCCAATGAGAACTGCCAGTATTTTGTTCCCGATTTTTCAGAGATCGTTGAGGTCTCACCGCCAGGAGCAAGCATACAGCAGTCCATGGAACCCGGCAGTACCACCATCACCAAT
>JAWWBH010000244.1:0-4304 GCA_033721075.1 Christiangramia sp. | reverse complement strand
TGCAAACCGTCATAATTAAAGGAAATAAGATCCTCCACATCATTTTTAAGGTCATAACTCAGATAACCAAAGATCCAGTCGGCAGTGGTTTCCTGGTATTCTTTGAGTTTATCGAAGGCCTGCACATAATCGGTCTTTATCGCCGTAAAAGCTTCTACGGCAAGAATGGCTTCATATTCGCCAGTCTTGGAATCGTATTCGTTACTATCCAGCCAGGCAATTTCCTGAAACTGCCTGCTCCAGGACAATAACTGTTCTTTAAATTTCTTTGTTTCTTTTACCGAAAAAACTCTGGAAGTGCGCACTTAATCTTCAATTTGATGCGCAAAGGTAGTAAGCACATCCTCAATTCCCATGTCTAGGACTTCGTTAATTACCTTTCCATCCTCAAAATTATCCTTGAATGAAGGAAAACTAAAGTTCTCTATAACCTGGCCGCCAAAGCGGGCAAAAATGTGTCTTGTATATTCCAGCGAAGATTTTGCGCCTCTTTTTCCCGGAGAAGTACTAAAAAGAAGAATTTGTTTTCCATCCAGGAAATTTCGTTTTAGCCGGGACAACCAGTCTATATTATTCTTGAAAAAAGCCGAAGAAGCTCCATTATGTTCATTCACAGCCACCACCAGAGCATCATGAGAATCTATAAGTTCTTTTAGCTTCTTTACATTTTCAGGGATGCCCTCATTTACTTCAATATCCCTGCTGTAAATTGGCAAAGGATAATCTGTAAGTTTTATCATGTCAATATGGTGTCCCTGGATACGGCCAGCAATATTTTCCAAAAGTTGCTGATTAATGGATACACTGCTATTAGAACCTGCAAAAGCAAGAATATTTTTCATTTACACAGAATTTTTGTCTAAAATACCTAAAATTTAGAAGTCAGTCATATTTGAGTTTTTCCACTACTTCGAGAATTGTAACTTTAGGGAAAATTTGAATTGTTTTGACAAAGCATTCCGTAGAAAATGAGTTTTTGAAGATCACCGTTAAGGAAACCGGGGCCGAACTGTGCAGCCTGATAAATAAAGAAACAGGTATGGAACATATATGGCAGGCCGATCCTGAAATCTGGTCAAGCCACGCTCCTAACCTGTTTCCTGTAATTGGAGTCCTGAAAGAAGGAAAATATTATCATGAAGGTGTGGAATATGAAATGCCCAAACATGGCTTTGTACGGTATAATGAAAATGTAAGACTTAAGGAAAAAGCCAGCAAACGTCTCGTTTTTGAACTTATTTATTCTGAGGAAAGTCTGAAAACCTATCCATTTAAATTCGATTTCAGGATTAGTTTTACTCTAAAAGAGAAATCACTGGAAATAAACCATTCAGTAATTAATCTGGATTCCAGGCCGATCTTTTTTTCCCTTGGCGGGCACCCGGCATTTAACATCTGTCTTTTTGAAGGAGAAGATATAAGTGATTATTCCATAGAATTCGACAAGGAGATGAACCTGAGAAAACATATATTAAATGAAGAAGGACTGGTGAGTGACCAAACAGAGCCGGTTCTGGATAATGAAAAAAGAATTCGGCTTACCAAAAGAATCTTTAATAATGACGCATTAATATTTAAGGATATTCCTTCTAAAAAAGCTGAGTTGGTAAGCAGAAAAAATGGCCGAATATTATCCATTGAATACAAAGACTTCAAGAATCTTGGAATCTGGGCAAAACCTGAAGCTCCATATGTATGTATTGAGCCATGGCTAGGTATTGCTGATGTTGAGAAAACAGATCAAAACCTTAAAAATAAAGAAGGCATCATTAAACTGATGCCCGCTAAAGAATTTAATGCCAGCTATACTATAAACCTGGCATGAATGGTTTCTTAAAACTTTAAGTTCTGTTCTTTCTTTTTGCTGCTTTGGCTGCACGCTTTTCCTTTAAACTCAATGTTGGCTCCTTTTTCGCCGTGTTCTTCGAAGGGGATTTATCTTTTCCCATGATTTCTAAAATTTAGAATTAACTTATTAAAGGTAGTGAATGTTCTTATTCGAAAATCATAAATTTTTCATCTTCATTTTGTACATTTATAAGTGCCTCCCCGAAATTTTTCTAACCAAAACATCCGATCATGAAGGTAAAAGTATTCATGGTTCTTCTCTTTTTAATCTTCGCCTGTAAGAATTCTGAAAAAGAATCGGAAGAGATTAGTATAAAGGAACCACCGGAAAGTAAATACGGTTGCGCACCACAGGTTACCGATGCAGACTGGTATAAATCTGATAATAAGGCCCCATTATTTGATGGTCTGGATGCTGTTAAGTATCCTATTCAGACGGAGAATGTAGAAGCTCAGCAATATTTTAATCAGGGACTTGTATTGGCCTATGGTTTTAATCATGCTGAAGCGGCAAGGTCTTTTTATTACGCCACAAAATTAGATCCTGAATGTGCTATGTGCTACTGGGGATATGCGTATGTATTAGGTCCTAATTATAACGCCGGAATGGAAGAAGACAATTATGAGCGAGCATATAATGCAATTCAAAAGGCAAAAGAAATAGGATCAGATTCTGAAAAAGAATTGGCGCTCATTAATGCTATGGCCCAACGCTATGTTAAGGAGCCTGTGGAAGACCGAAGCAATCTTGATGTAGCTTATAGTAACGCTATGAAAAAAGTTCATCAACAATATCCAGATGATGAGAATATCGCGGCCATCTATGCTGAATCCATTATGGATCAACATCCATGGGATCTATTTGATAAACAAGGGAAGCCAAAAGAATGGACTCCCGAGATTATTGGATTACTCGAGAATATCATTAAAAACAATCCGAAACATCCCGGAGCCAATCACTTTTATATACATGCCGTGGAAGCTTCTAATACACCAGAAAGAGCAAACGCTGCGGCAAAGTCATTTGACGACGGACTCGTATCGGGTTCCGGACATCTGGTTCATATGCCTTCACATGTTTATATCAGGACCGGAGAATATCATAAGGGAACCGTTGCTAATATCCGGGCTGTGGAGGTAGACAGTATTTATGTAAGTGCCTGCCATGCACAGGGAGCCTATCCGTTAGCATATTACCCGCATAATTATCATTTTCTGGCGGCTACAGCCACCCTGGAAGGCAATAGTGAATGGGCTATGATCGGCGCCAATAAACTATCTGAACATGTGCACCCGGATCTTATGAAAGAACCTGGCTGGGGGACACTACAGCATTATTATTCGATTCCATTATATGTACAGGTTAAACTGGGTCGCTGGAATGAATTGATCAATTCAGAATTTAAGACCTATGACCTGCCCTACCTGGAAGCGGTCAAGAGTTATGCGCAGGGAATGGCATATATGGCAAATAATGACCTGGATAACGCTTATGAAAAGCTGGAAAAACTCGAAAAATTGTCAGAAAACAAAGACCTTGAGGAAGTAAGTATCTGGGAAATTAATTCAGTGTCCACATTAATGCAGATAGCCAGGAGAGTTCTTAAAGCTGAAATACTGGCTAATGAGAAAAAATATGATGAGAGCATAGCTTTACTCAAGGAAGCTGTGGAA
The DNA here is from genome assembly GCA_033721075.1 of Christiangramia sp. GTDB lineage: Bacteria > Bacteroidota > Bacteroidia > Flavobacteriales > Flavobacteriaceae > Christiangramia. Next base: position 782 of record JAWWBH010000244.1, on the reverse strand, counting down.
ATCGAAGATTCCCTTAACTATGATGAGCCACCAGACTGGTTCTTTTCGGTGAGACATCATTTGGGAGCAGTGCAGATAGAAGCTGGAAAATATAAAGAAGCTATTGCTACTTATGAAGAAGACCTGAGAAGGCTCCCTAAGAATGGATGGGCTCAGCATGGTTTGAGATTAGCCTATGAAAATCTTAATGATCAGAAAAATGTAAACAGAATGGACCAGCAAATTGCTAAAAGCTGGAAAGGCGCTGATATAGAGATAAATTCATCGAGGATTAAATAGGAAAATGCCCTGTAAAAAGCTTTTTGTGTCATTGCGAGGAACGTAGCAATCTTAAAGTGTGTTAATCTCACAAAAGATTACTTCACTGCGTTCGTAATGACCTTAATTAATACTTTTTACAGGGCACTTTAATTATATGCTAAACAACCTAAATATGTAAAGGTCTGTTCTCTGTTGCAGCAAGTGCAGCTTCTTTTACAGCTTCTGCATAAGTTGGGTGAGCATGGCTCATCCTTGAAATATCCTCGGCAGACGCTCTGAATTCCATCGCGGTCACTGCTTCAGCAATAAGATCTGCTGTTCTGGCTCCTATCATATGAATTCCAAGAACCTCATCGGTCTTTTCATCTGCAAGAATTTTTATCAATCCGTCAATGTCACCACTAGCTCTTGAACGTCCAAGCGCACGCATTGGGAATTTACCTTCCTTATATTTTACTCCTTCTTCCTTCAATTGCTCTTCAGTCTTTCCTACCGCCGCAACCTCAGGCCAGGTATAAACC
>JAWWBH010000243.1:0-4306 GCA_033721075.1 Christiangramia sp. | reverse complement strand
TACCTAATGCTATTCCTCTTTCTAATACTTTTTATAGGGAGTATAATTGCAGTTGCCACAACCGGAAATCCTCTTTGGGGATTCGCCACCCTTCTTGCCATAATCATACTTTTTGGCCTAATCCTGGTCAATCCCAACGAGTCACGTGTTCTACTGTTATTTGGAGATTATAAGGGAACTGTAAAGGAAAACGGACTTTTTTGGGTTAATCCCTTCTACACCAAAAAGAAGATCTCTTTAAGAGCACGTAACTTTGATAGCGAACGACTAAAAGTAAATGATAAACTGGGGAATCCTGTAATGATAAGCACTATCCTCGTTTGGCGTGTAATGGATACATTCAAGGCTTCTTTTGACGTTGATAATTTTGAAAATTTTGTGGTTGTACAAACCGATGCAGCTGTAAGAAAACTTGCCAGTCTTTATCCATATGATAATTTTGCAGATGAGGGCCTTGATGAAGATATCACCCTTAGATCAAGCGTGAATGAAGTAAGTGATGCTCTTGAAAAAGAACTCGAAGAAAGACTTAATATTGCTGGAATAGAAGTACTTGAAGCTCGTATTGGTTATCTCGCCTATGCTAATGAAATTGCAAGTGCCATGCTTAAAAGGCAACAAGCCACGGCGATAGTGGCAGCCAGGCACAAGATAGTCGAAGGAGCTGTTAGTATGGTTGAAATGGCACTGGATGAACTAAGTAAAAAGAAGGTGGTAGACCTTGATGAGGAAAAAAGGGCTGCCATGGTGAGTAACCTTATGGTTGTGCTTTGTGGGGACAGAGATGCTACTCCGGTGGTGAATGCGGGAACCCTAAACCATTAAAATGCGAATTTTTGAGGAAGAACAGGCATTCAGGCAATGGTGGTTATTGCTTATTCTTGGCACTACTCTGTGTGCCACCAGCCTTGCCTTTTTCATTGATTTAAGCGATTTCCAGACAACAAACTGGAAACACCTGGGTTTTATCCTATTCCTCTTAATTGCAGTAATGTTTTGGATCGCCCGGCTTCATACAAGGATTGATAAAACAGGTATAAGTACTCGGTTTGAACCATATGGTATTTTTAAACGCTCTTATAAATGGAATGATATTAGCAAGGTGTATGTTCGAAAATATAAACCGTTTATGGAATATGGTGGCTGGGGAATTAGAGGTTCCAAGAAATCGAAGGCGTATAATGTATCAGGAAATATGGGGATACAAATAATCACAAAAAAAGGCGAACGACTTCTGATAGGCACCCAGAAACCTACGGCAGCTGAAAAAGTAATTAAACGATATCATGAGAAAGTTGATTAAAATGAGAAGTTATTTTGTTGTTGGTCTTTTGATGTTCATTTTAAATCCTGGATTTGCGCAGGAATCCAGGTTTATTGAGGAAGAACTTAAGATAAATGAGGCTATTGAAGGAACACTTATTATTCCTGATTCCAGGGAAACCGAAAGCCTGGTGATCTTTATACAGGGTTCAGGACCTACTGACAGGAATGGGAATCAACCTATGATGAAAAATGACGGAATAAAAAAAATAGCGCATCAGCTTGCTGAAAACGGAATAGCTTCCTTCCGCTTTGATAAGAGAATCTTTAAAATGAACGAACTCAAATTAAAGGAAAAGGATCTCAGGTTTGACGATTTCGTGAATGATGCAAAAGATATTATAAAATACTTTGATGAAGATGAGCGGTTTGACAATCTCATTGTTGCCGGTCACAGTCAGGGTTCACTAGTGGGAATGCTAGCAGCGAAAGATATGGTAGATGGATATATTTCCCTTGAGGGAGCGGGCCAGCCTATAGACAATATTATTGTTGAGCAAGTTCACAAAATGGCACCTCCCCTGGCTGAAAATGCGAGGTTAGCCTTTGATGAAATTAGGGAAAATGGCAGGACTACCAGCTATAGTCCCATGCTGGAATCCATGTTCAAACCTACCATTCAGCCCTTCATGCTAAGTTGGATGACTTACGACCCGGCCAGGGAAATCGCCGAACTGGATATCCCTGTGCTTATTATAAATGGTACAGCAGATATTCAGGTGGAAACAAAAGAGGCTGAAATGCTGAAAAACGCTAATGAAGATGCGGAGCTTGTGATCCTTGAAAATATGAACCATATCTTTCGAAAGATAGATAGCAAAGACAGGCTTGTAAATACCAAATCATACAACGAACCAAACCAGCCACTACATCCGGAATTGATACCGGTAATCACTGAATTTATCAAAGAACTTGAATAAATTATGGGCAAAAAGAAAGCATTCGCCTTAAGAGTCGACGAAGAGATGCTCAAAGCCATCGAAAAATGGGCTGCTGATGAATTCAGAAGTACCAATGGACAGATTGAGTGGATGCTGAACAAAAGTTTAAAAGAAGCCAAAAGACACCCTAAATCAAAAAAACAAGAAGATTAATGTTTAAGATCATTTTTTCAGATATTGACGGCACATTACTAAATGCCGAAAGAAACATTTCAGATTACACAATTAAAACCATAAAAAAATTAAACGGGGATATTCCGTTCATTCTTATATCGTCAAGAATGCCTGCAGCCATGAGACATCTGCAGGAGAAAATGGATATTTCTCACCTTCCACTCATAAGCTATAACGGCGGGCTTATCCTGGTAAATGATGAGCCGGTAAGTTCAACAGAAATCCCTATTCATATCCTGGAAGAACTGCACGATTTTAACCAGGAACTTGATGTACATTTAAGTCTCTTTCATAACGACGAATGGTATGCTCCCAGGGATGATTTCTGGACACGCCGGGAGATCAATAACACTAAAGTACATCCTGAACTTAAGAGCAATCAGGATGTTATCGATAAATGGCTGAAAGAAGATAAGGGCGCTCACAAGATCATGGCTATGGGCGAAGAAGAAAAGATAGATGCCATCAGGGATTTCCTGAAAGATAATTTCCCGAACGACCTTCATCTATACCGCTCAAAACCTTCCTATCTTGAAATTGCCCCAAGATCCATTTCAAAACTTACTGCTGTAGAACACCTGTTAAATAATCATTTTAAACTTCCACTTTCTCAATGCATGGCCTTTGGAGATAATTACAACGACATTGAAATGCTTAAAGGTGTGGGCATGGGGATCGCAGTGGGCAATGCTAAACCTGAGGTGCTGGAAGTAGCCCATATGGTCACCACTCCCGGAAAAGAGGATGGTGTGGCTAAAAGTATCACCGAAATATTAAAGATCTAAGAAAAGAAACTTCCCATAGCCGGATTCAATAAAAATTGTATTTTGCCGCCCAAACTAGTCTGAATTTTATGGAGAATACAACCTTTTTCACCAACGATGCTATCGTTTTTGGTTTATTGATGCTCGCCCTGGGCTTTGTCTTTTATACCTCATCACAAAAAGACGGTTTCTGGAAGAAATTCTATAAGGTAGTTCCGGCACTTTTAATGTGTTACCTGATTCCGGCTATTCTAAATTCTCTGGGGCTCATTGATGACGAAACCTCACAACTTTACTTTGTAGCCAGCAGATACCTTCTCCCGGCAGCCTTAATCCTCATGACACTCAGCATAGACCTGAAGGCAATTTTCAATCTTGGCCCGAAGGCCCTTATCATGTTTTTTGCGGGTACTATTGGCATTGTATTGGGAGGACCTATTGCGATTCTTATCATATCTGCCATTTCGCCGGAGACCGTGGGGGGAGTTGGTCCAGATGCGATCTGGAGGGGATTATCCACTATAGCAGGGAGCTGGATAGGTGGTGGTGCCAATCAGGCTGCCATGCTGGAGATCTACGAGTACAATCCTGATCTTTATGGTGGGATGGTACTTGTTGATATTGTAGTTGCCAATCTCTGGATGGCGATCATCCTTATGGGAATTGGTAAAAATAATTCCATAGACAACTGGCTTAAAGCTGACAATTCAGCTATCGAGGAACTAAAAGTAAAAGTGAGCAATTATGCGGAAAGTGTAACCAGGATACCCAAGCTTCCCGATTTTATGATCATGCTTGCCCTGGCATTTGGAGGTGTTGGTATAGCTCATTGGGGGGCTGATGGAATGTCAGCCTACTTACTTGATAATTTCGAAGTCTTCAATGATTCTAAAAGTGCACTTTCATCATTTTCTTCCCAGTTCTTCTGGATGATCACTATTGCTACGGCTATAGGTATTTTATTATCCTTTTCAAGGTTCAAATCATACGAAGGTGCAGGAGCGAGTAAACTGGGAAGCATCTTTATTTATATCCTGGTAGCAACCATTGGTATGAAAATGGACCTTACCATGGTATTTGACAACCCTGGCCTTATTGCAATAG
>JAWWBH010000242.1:0-4391 GCA_033721075.1 Christiangramia sp. | reverse complement strand
TTAATAGGTTTAAAATAAGTACGATGGCGACTGCTGGTAAATTTTTGAATCTAAATCTGGGATTACACTTCATTTTATAATCAATGGCTGATTTAACCATTCCTTATTATTATTCTTGCCTCATTATTCGTAATTTCGCAGTCATTATTAATAGAAATTAAATAATATTTTAACATGAAAGTTACCATAGTAGGAGCAGGTGCCGTAGGTGCCAGCTGTGCCGAATATGTTGCCATTAAAAATTTTGCTTCTGAAGTAGTATTACTCGATATCAAAGAAGGTTACGCTGAAGGTAAAGCAATGGACCTTATGCAAACTGCAAGTCTGAATGGCTTCGATACCAAAATAACCGGAAGTACCAACGATTACTCAAAAACTGCAAATAGCGATATCGCTGTAATTACCAGTGGAATCCCCAGAAAGCCTGGAATGACAAGAGAAGAGTTAATTGGAATCAATGCAGGGATCGTGAAAGAGGTTTCATCTAACCTGATTAAGCATTCTCCAGATGTTACTCTTATCGTGGTTAGTAATCCTATGGATACCATGACATACCTGGTTCATAAGACTACCGGTCTTCCCAAGAATAAAATCATAGGAATGGGAGGTGCTCTTGACAGTGCACGTTTCAAATACAGGTTAAGTGAAGCTTTAGGTTGTCCTACTTCAGATGTGGACGGAATGGTTATCGGAGGGCATAGTGATACCGGAATGGTGCCACTTACCAGGTTAGCTACTAGAAACAGTGTGCCTGTGAAGGCTTTCATTTCTGAAGAAAGATTAAACCAGGTTGCAGAAGATACAAAAGTAGGTGGGGCAACTCTTACTAAACTGTTAGGAACCAGTGCATGGTATGCTCCGGGAGCTGCTGTATCTGGATTGGTTCAGGCAATCGCCTGTGACCAGAAAAAGATGTTTCCATGTTCGGCCCTCCTTGACGGTGAATATGGTCTGAACGATATTTGTATAGGAGTGCCAGCCATTCTTGGAAAGGACGGCCTGGAAAAAATTGTGGAATTGCAGCTGGATGATGCTGAAATGGCAAAAATGAAAGAGAGTGCCGAAGGTGTGAAAAAAACCAATGGTTTGCTTGACGTTTAGTATTTCAGAAAAATTCAGTCGAAATACATTGAAAAGCCACAATTTTTGTGGCTTTTTTGTTGGATTTAAAAGTTAAAATTATCCAAAAAAAAATATTGGGATTTGAATTATGAAGTCCTATATTTGTCCGTTTTAAAAATAGACCTATAATCAATAATTTGAGGAATAATGCAGAATAAAGGACTGATTAAAGTTTTTGCAATTTTATTTGGGCTGGTATGCCTTTATCAGCTGTCTTTTACATTTATAACCGCCGAGGTTGAAGATGAGGCTGAAGAGTTCGCGGTTCAGAAAATAGGGGATGATGTAGAGGATTATTCACGGCTACGTGATGATGCTGAGGCCAGGTACCTGGATTCGATCGGGAATGAAGAGGTGATCGCAGGTATAACCTACAATGATGCAAAAGATAAAGAGCTTAATAAAGGTCTTGATCTTAAGGGAGGAATCAATGTGATCCTTCAGATCTCGGTGAAGGACATTCTAAGTGGCCTTGCAAATGATTCAAAAGATCCCGCTTTTAGAAAAGCGCTGGCTGAAGCCGATGCTGCTCAAACCGATAGCCAGGAGAACTATGTAGATCTTTTCTTTGAGGCTTTCAATAATATTCCAAATGCCAAGCTGGCTTCTCCGGATATTTTTGCGAACAAGACTTTAAGTGATGAGATCAACTTCAACATGACAAATGAAGAAGTTGAGCCAATCATCAGAAGAAAGATTGATGAGTCTATTACTTCAGCTTTCGAAGTACTAAGAAAGCGTATTGATAAATTTGGTGTTACACAGCCAAATATTCAGCGTTTAGGAAATTCAGGAAGAATACTTGTAGAGCTTCCAGGTGCTAAGGATATTAGCAGGGTTAAGAATCTCTTGCAGAGTACGGCTCAGTTAGAGTTCTGGCATGTATATAAAAGCAATGAGTTGGGTAACTTCCTTGTTCAGGCAAATAACCGCCTGGCGGAAATGCAGCGTTCAGAAGAAGCTGCTTCTGAGGAAACAACTGATTCTACTGAAACCTCAGGAGATGATGAAATTGATGAACTTTTAGCCGATGCTGAAGATACTACGCAGGTAGAGACAGGTAATAATCCAATATTTGATCTTATTGTTTCTCCTGGATATCAGGGAGGTCCTGTTCTGGCGACTTTCAAGGTTCAGGATACAGCTAAGGTGATGGATTATATCACCAGGCCTCAAATTCGCTCTCTGCTTCCTTCAGAGCTTCGTTACGCGAAATTTGTTTGGGGTGTGCCAGATGATGAAACCCAGACCTCTGCATTATATGCTCTGAAAGGAAACCGTAATATGGAGCCTCCATTAAGCGGTAGTGTGATCACTGATGCACAGCAAACCTACGATCAGTTAGGCCGAATTGCTGTAAGCATGCAAATGGATGGTACCGGTGCTAAGATCTGGGAGGATATGACAGAGAAGGCTTATAATGAACAGAGCCAGATCGCTATAGTGCTTGATAATGTCGTTTATTCTGCACCTGGTGTTTCAAGTGGTCCAATTTCTGGAGGAAGAAGTGAGATTACAGGAGATTTTAGTATCACAGAAGGTCAGGATTTGGCTAACGTTTTAAGAGCTGGTAAACTTCCTGCTTCTGCAGACATCATTCAAAGTGAAGTAGTAGGACCTTCTTTAGGTCAGGAAGCTATCGATAGCGGTGTTAATTCATTCGTTATTGCATTGATCCTTGTTCTTCTTTGGATGGTACTTTATTATGGTAAAGCCGGGATCTTTGCAGATATCGCACTTGTGGTCAACATTCTTTTCATTTTTGGAATCCTTGCTGGGCTTGGAGCGGTGCTTACGCTTCCGGGTATTGCGGGTATTGTATTGACCATTGGTATGTCGGTTGATGCGAACGTGCTAATTTTTGAAAGGATCAAAGAGGAACTTGCTAAAGGGAAGATCCAGAAGGATGCGATTAAGGATGGTTTCAATAACGCCTTGTCATCAATTCTTGATGCCAATATCACTACAGGTCTTACAGGACTAATTTTATTTATACTGGGAACCGGTCCTATAAAAGGTTTTGCAACCACCTTGCTGATTGGTATTGCAACTTCTCTTTTTACGGCAATCTTTATAACCAGATTGTTCATAGATGGATATGGTAAAAAGGGTAAATTTCTTGAATTTGCGACATCTCTTACCAAGAATCTGTTCACTAATATGAACATCGATTTCCTTAAGAAGCGAAAAGTTGCATACGTTATTTCAGGATTGTTTATTATTATAAGTGTTGGATCTCTTTTCGTACAGGGACTTAACCAGGGTGTTGACTTTGTAGGTGGTAGGACCTATACTGTAAGGTTTGCTGAGGATATTAATCCTACTGAAGTTCAGAATGATCTTGTTGCAACCTTCGGAAGTGCCGAAGCAAAGACATTTGGTCCTGATAACCAATTGAAGATTACTACTAAATATAAAGTAGACGAAGAGGGAGCTGGGGTTGACGAGGAAATTCAACAGTCACTTTTCGATGCACTTAAACCATATCTCCCTGCAGACCTCACATATGATGAGTTTGTAGATGGTTCTGATGCCAAGACCGTGGGTATAATGCAGTCTATGAAAGTTGGAGCAACGATTGCTGATGATATTAAGAATGCATCTTTCTGGGCCGTATTAGGCTCACTAATAGTTGTTTTCCTTTATATCCTCTTACGTTTCCGTAAATGGCAATTCAGTCTTGGAGCAGTTGTAGCGGTATTCCACGATGTTCTTGTAGTGCTTGGAATCTTCTCCCTGCTTTATAAAGTGATGCCTTTCAATATGGAGATTGACCAGGCCTTTATCGCGGCGATATTAACGGTGATCGGTTATTCTTTGAATGATACCGTGGTTGTGTTTGACCGTATAAGGGAATATGTAAATGAACATTCTTCATGGGAGTTTGGGAGGATAGTGAACGTTGCCTTGAATAGTACCATTAGTAGGACATTAAACACCTCGCTTACTACCCTGGTGGTATTACTTGCCATCTTTATCTTTGGAGGGGAAAGCATTAGAGGCTTTATGTTTGCTCTTATTGTTGGTGTTATTGTAGGTACTTATTCGTCATTGTTCATCGCTACACCTGTTATGTTTGATAGCGTGAAGAAGAAATCTTCATTAGAGAAGAAAAATAAACCTAAAACTGAAGAAGCTGCTACAGCTTTTGTTCAGATAAAGTAATAATAAATTTAGGCTTTACATTTGGATAGCGTTTTTTTGTATGTGTGTCCCGTCCTGTTATAAGTTGACATCTAATCGACTTTTTTATGTAATCACTAAAGAAC
>JAWWBH010000241.1:0-4396 GCA_033721075.1 Christiangramia sp. | reverse complement strand
TTCCGGACCTTCATTCTTCAATTTCCTGCCGGGAGTGCTGCGCCCATTTAGAACTATTTCTGATAGCCTTTCTTCCAGTTTTTGTCGAATTTCTCTGTATTTGGCCTTTCCAGCCAAATTAAATTCTTCCTGCCGATCTTGCTTTATATGATACAAACTGATCTTTCTCCTGGACCTTGTCATATCCATTTTCCAGTCATCCATTCTTATAGACAACCAACCGCCAAAATTGTTATAAACCGAAGCCTCTCTAAGGTAAGTTCCATCCCCTGTAATTAGCGGCATAAGGCTAAAACTATCCACAGCTTCGTTTTCATCGATTTCCGCATCCAGCAGATCTGCAAAAGTCATTATAAAATCGTTTTGCAGAACCGGGGTATCGATAGTTTTAGGGTCTATCCCCGGCCAGCTAACAATAAAAGGAACGGCATGCCCTCCCTGGTGCAAAGAGCCTTTTCTTCCTCTGAAATTATAACTTGGTTTATGATCGAATTTTGCTTCAAACTCTGTAGGAAAGGAAGATTTGGAAGCACCATTATCGGCCGTAAAAATTATAATGGTATTTTCTGAAATTTGCTTTTCTTCAATAGCCGCAACGATATCCCCAACAGCAGCATCTATCTGCACAATAAAATCACCATAAGCACCGGCTTCACTTTTTCCTTTAAATTTCTCATCTGGCAAAACCGGAGTATGTGGAGCTGTAAGTGAAACGTATAAAAAGAACGGAGCTTTTGTGTCAGCATTTTGAATGTATTCAATAGTTTTATTCTTTAAAACCGGGAATACCTGTTGCGGATCGAAACCTGGTTTTGCAACACCGCCACGCATAAATTTTTGATGTGCCCGGGGACCTTCAGATTTTCTTCCCTGTCCCTTCCAGTTCGAATCTGGCAGAGTCTCCACTTTATTATTTTCAATAAACGTATAGGGAGGCATATCGAGAGACGCATTAATCCCGTAGAAATAATCAAAGCCACGATCTGTTGGACCGCCTTTAAAAGGCTTCCTATAATCGATCTTAGCGGCATCATTTTTTGCGATCCAGTACGGATTTTCAGGATCTTCCTGCAATATCTCTCCATTCTTCGTCTGCCAGTCCCATCCAAGATGCCATTTCCCAATCATTGCCGTTTTGTAGTCGCTATTTTTAAAAACTCCTGCAATAGTTTTTACTGAAGGATTTATCATTGCCCTGCTATCACCTTGAAGTACTTTTTTCTTCAGTCTCGTTCTCCAGGAATATTGCCCTGTAAGGAGGCTGTATCTTGAAGGAGTGCAAACCGAAGATGAAGAATGACCATCGGTAAACCGAATACCTTTCTTTAGCAATTTGTCGATATTTGGCGTGGCGATCTTTGAATCGGGATTTATTCCTGAAATATCCCCGACACCCATATCGTCTGCAAGAATGATAATCACATTGGGTTTTTCTGAGTGCTGAGCATTCAGTGTGATTCCGAAAATTATAAATATGTAAAAAATGAGCTTATTCATAAATATTAAATGCTGTAATCTCAGTCCTGTATTGGCTTCTATTAACCACTAGCCGAATTCCATAGATTTCATTTCCACTAAGTCTGATCCTTAAACCTTCCCCAATAACACTGCCCTTAAAGATCCTTTTCCAGTCACCGCTCTGATCTTTGATTTCGATATCAAAATCCCGAACCGAATGGGTACGGATATGCTCACTCAGCAAGACTGTTGTAATTTCTTTGGGCTGATTAAATTCCAGGGTGAGTGTTGGGTTTTTATCATTTTTAGCTGGAGACCACCATTTTTTAAGGTGAATGCCTTCACTAAACACATTCCCATTAGTTTTGTAAAGTACTTCCGGATTATCACGATCTGAAGAGCTTGCCGAAACTTCAAATTCTGATGCAGCTACAGGAATAGCTTCCCAGGTTTCAATCCTTTCAAATTCTGCAGGATCTTTGGCAAGTTCAAGTTTTACGATATTATCCAGGTTATTTTGATAATCAGACTTGTCGAAAATGAGCTTTAAATGACCGTTTTCGACTTCGTAATTTTTAAAACCTTCGGTAACTCCATCCACAGCCTTGATTTTCATCGGTAACTCCGGCAGTTCAAAAACTGCTTCCGCGTCATCAGAAAGTTGTTCCAGAAAATGTAAATAAAGTGTTTCTTCTTGCTGAGTGGTGGCCCCATAATCGCCACCCATATAAATTCCGCGACGGGTATTTTTCAATGTATAACCATACTTTTCTATCCACTCTCCAATTTTCTGAACTTCCTCAACTTCTTCTTCAACAAATTCACCTTTTCCATCAGGCCCAAGATTAAGTAGAAGATTTCCGCCATTTCCTGCCACCTGCACTAACATCCCCAGAACACTTTCAAATGTTTTGATAGGGCCCTTAGGGCTGTACAGCCATTTATCTGTCATGGTTAAACAGGCTTCCCAATAGCGGTGGTGATCAATCGGACCAAGCGATTGCTCCGGAGTATCATAATCCCCGCGATCTTTCAATGGCCAGCCAAAACCATTTCGGGCATTACTGATAATTCCCGGTTGCCATTCTTTCATCTTTTTATAAATATGATAGCTGTCCCATTGCCAGTATTTAGTCGCGAGATGATCCCAGAAAATCCCATCGATTTTTCCATAATCGGTAAAAAGCGTTTCCAGGTGCTCTTTCATGTAAGGAAGGTAGTTTTCGTAATGCTTTTCCCTTAGATTATCGGGATGTGTCCAGTCGGGTTGAGAATAATACCAGAAAAGCTTTACATTATTTTCATGAGCTGCATCAGCAAGTTGTCTGGCGATGTCCTTCCCATACGGGGTACTCATAATATCGTAATCGGTATTTTTAGCATCGAAAAAGCAAAACCCATCATGATGTTTCGCAGTAAATACAATATACTCCGCTCCCCAGGATTTTACCTGCTTCATCCAGCGATCGGCATCAAAATTTTCAGGATTGAATTTTTTATAAAGATGATCGTAAACCTCTTTGGGAACTCCGTTTTTGGCAGGTCGGCCTGCCCCGGGACGTTCGCCATATCTTCCCCAGCTTAATACATTGGTTTCTAATAGTGCCGGCCCCCAATGCACAAAAATTCCAAACTTGGCATCTTTGAACCATTGCATCTCTTCTTCCGTGGCATATAATTCACGTTGCTGCTCTGCCGTGACAATAAATGAACTATCCTTTGGTGGAAATTGCCATTGCTCTTTGTAGGATTTATTTTTTGACTGACCTAGAGCACTTCCGAAGAATAGAAAGGAAGAGATCAAGATTAATAATGAACTGAAACTAGGTTTTATCACTTTAATTGGAAATAAAATTTAAAATTTTCAAGGTTGTTACTCATTTAAGCCTAACCCAACTAAAAGAGAAAAAACAGGATTTATTAAAAAATTAAATCAGCCTTCAGCATGGAGATAAGCATATTAACTAAATTTAGATTATTAGAGGTTTGAAGAGGTCTACTTATAGTCTAATGAGGTTTGAAAATAATCCAGAAAGGACTAATTATAGATATCCTTACCTTATTTAAGAGTCATCAGAAAATATTTATGGTATGAGTATAGTGTGTCAAGGGATCACTTAAATTTTTAAAACCTTACTGTTTTTAATTTCAAATCAATAATTAAGAGTAGTTTTAAATTAAAAATAATGCTCCAATATTTCATCATTCATTTTTGCATTATTCTCGAATTTTTATCATGCTTTTTACCAGATTAATGACTTACTATAATAATATATTCTCCATATAATATAAAGCGTGTTCGCAAAACTAAGGGGGAAAAGCAAGAGGATAACACGCTGCGCGATGTTATTTTCGATTTTCCCATAGTTTTACTTACATCTGATTTCATTTGGTATTGAATCCTATGAATTTGAAAAAACGTAAAAAACTTTTTTATGAAAAAATGCTCTCAGCCCAGTAAAACCGGGAAGTTTTTTACTAAAAAATGAATACTTGAGGTTTTTTTAGAGAAAAAAATTTAAAAAACGCTGACCACATTCGCCTACATTTCGCTTGTGCTTTATTCCGGCAAAAGAGTTGCGCTGATTATTCTTGGATCCAAACCTCACAGGTTCCGATTGCATCCGCTGAGAAACTTCAGAAGAAATTTTCATAAAGCTTTTAGATCGCATTCCTATTTTCTGGCCAAAGAAATAGATTCAGAATCGACGGACTGCATAAAGCCGGTATTTACCTTTTTATAAGTCCTTTTTACGATTCTGAATCTACAGGGTATGTTTGGCTCAAAAAAAGGGAATGCGAAGGCACTAAAAGAAGTAAATGGAAATTCAGCAATGTGTTTGTTCAGTTCTTGGAGTTATTTAAAAAAGAGAACCTTCAGGATAAAAAAAGTAAATAGGTAAAAAATTTAAAAACATTAAATTATGAACTTTCTGCT
>JAWWBH010000240.1:0-4406 GCA_033721075.1 Christiangramia sp. | reverse complement strand
TATCAGGTATACTTAGTCGAGGGAATTTTTAGTAACCCATAATTTCCAGCCTATAATTGCCATTTGAAGTTTGCTGGCTTTTCGCAGGTCAAGCCTTTTCTTTGAATAGCTCGGCAAAATCTTCTTATTCAGCCGCGCAAGCATTTTAAAGAATTTCTTTTTCATTTGTTGGTGGTAGTTTACTCAAAGATAGAGATTTTATAAAATTAGGTATTCTTCCAAAGAGGATCCTTTTTCCTGCTGATGTGATATTATTCTGGATATTATATCCTACAATCCCTATATTCGTCAAAAATTGTTAATATGAGCGTCGTATTTTTACTCATTGGGTTTGTATTGCTGGTAATAGGAGGTGAATTCCTGGTGAGGTCCTCGGTGGCACTTTCCCTGAAGCTTGATATTTCGCGTATGGTAATAGGGCTTACGGTTGTTTCTTTCGCAACCTCGGCCCCGGAGTTGCTGGTGAGTCTTCAGGCAGCTATAGACGGTTTTTCTGATATTTCCCTTGGAAATGTGATCGGTTCCAATATTGCCAATATAGGGCTGGTACTTGGTCTTACGGCTATGGTTTCTCCTCTAATGGTTGACAGGGATTTCTACAGAATCAACTGGCCGGTAATGATGATCTTTTCAATCGTTCTATATTTTTTCCTGGCAAGTAATGATCAGTTATCGAGAATCGAAGGTATGGCATTGCTTGCAGGACTGGTGGTCTATCTTTTTATTCTGATAAGACGTTCCAGGAAAAAAGATACGATCATTATAGAAGAAGTGGACGTTTCCCTTCGCTCTGTGAGCGGATTCAAAATGAGCATTTGGCTGCTGATAGGTATTTTTGCCCTTTGGGGTGGCTCTGAATTACTCGTAAAAGGGGCAGTAGAGTTAGCGACCCAGGTAGGTGTGAGTGAAAGAGTGGTCTCGGTTACCGTGATAGCCATAGGTACCAGTGTGCCGGAACTGGCGGCATCATTAATTGCTGCCATCAAAAAGGAAAAAGCTATTTCCCTGGGTAACCTTATAGGATCCAATATATTCAATATAGCATCGGTACTGGGACTTACGGCTATTATTACACCCATTGAGATTCAGTCTGAAAAGATCCTTACAAACGATATGTTCTGGATGCTTGGAATCGCATTTGTCCTTTTACCATTACTCCTAATACCCCAACTTTCAAAAATGGGTCGTATGGAAGGTTTTATTTTGCTAACAGGTTATTCTGTATTTATTGTATTAACATTGATGTAAAAAATAAAAAAACCACCCAATCGGGTGGTTTTTCCTTTTTCTTTTTCTAAGCTTAATTTTCCCTAATTAGAAACCGGTTCAGCTTCTACGCTTTCTACCGTTTCTATAATTCTGGCCGCTACCTTATATGGGTCAGCATTTGAAGCCGGTCTACGGTCTTCCAGCCATCCTTTATAACCTTTTTCTACGGTGATAATTGGAATACGTATGGAGGCTCCACGATCAGATACTCCGTAACTGAAATCGTTGATGGATGCGGTTTCATGTAGTCCGGTTAACCTTTGATCGTTATATTCTCCATATACTGCGATATGCTCCTTGGTAACAGGTCTAAATGCTTCACATACCTGGTCGTAAATCTCTTTAGAACCAGCAGTACGTAAAAGCGTATTAGAGAAGTTACAGTGCATACCTGAACCATTCCAGTCTCCTTTTACTGGTTTTGGATGGTACTCAATATAGTATCCGTATTTCTCGGTAAGTCGGTCTAGCAAATAACGGGCTACCCAAACTTCATCCCCGGCTTTTTTACCTCCTTTGGCAAAAACCTGGAATTCCCACTGGCCGCTTGCTACTTCCTGGTTGATTCCCTCAAAGTTAATTCCTGCTTCCAGGCAAAGGTCTGCATGCTCTTCCACAAGTTTTCTTCCATGGGTGTTCAATCCACCAACAGAACAATAATACATTCCCTGAGGTCCTGGATATCCACCCATAGGGAAACCTAGAGGCAGCTGTGTCTTGGTATCCATTATAAAATATTCCTGTTCGAAACCGAACCAGAAATCCTCGTCCTCGTCATTAATTGTCGCTCTTGAATTCGTTTCATGTGGAGTGCCGTCTGGGTTTAGAACCTCAGACATTACAAGATAACCATTCTTACGTGCCGGATCAGGATAGATCGCAACAGGTTTTAAAAGACAGTCTGAAGATCCTCCTTCGGCTTGCTTGGTTGAAGAACCATCGAAAGACCAGATTGGACAATCTTCCAGCTTTCCGCTGAAGTTTTCCTCAATTTTGGTTTTGCTCCGCATGTTTTGGGTGGGATAATAACCATCCAACCAAATGTACTCAAGTTTTGCCTTGCTGCTCATAATTCATTATTGTTTTAATTGAAAATCATAAAGCACCAAAAATATTAATAAAATCTTAAACCCCTTTTGTAACGGGGTGTTAAAGTGTAAAAATGAGTTAATTTTTATGTTAACCCTAAAAAACAAGGGGTCATTATTGTAATTTGTTATTTTTTAAGCCCTTAATTTTTAATTTTTCAATACATAAATCCTATATTCGCATCTTCAAACCGAATTATTTTACAAAAACCGGTTTTTTTGATAAGGATTTGACCAGCTTAACCTTAATAAATAGATTATCAACAACTTAAATTTTTAAAAATTAATATGTCAACTTTACGATTTCAAGCAATCAAGGAAACTTTGAACCGGAAGGCGGTTAAAATAAAAGAGCCAGCCAGAAGATCTGATATTTTTGGATCTAACGTATTCAATGAAACTGTAATGAGACAGTTTCTTACCAAAGAAGCATACAATAATGTGATAGACGCGATGAAGACGGGCAAAAAGATTGAACGTAGTGTTGCCGATCACATTTCAACTGGTATGAAGGAATGGGCGATCTCCAAGGGAGTTACCCATTATACTCACTGGTTCCAGCCACTTACCGGAGCCACTGCAGAAAAACATGACTCATTCTTTGAACCTTTAGGAGAAGGCCTGGCTATCGAAAAATTTGGAGGTGGCCAACTTGTTCAACAGGAACCTGACGCGTCTAGTTTCCCAAGTGGAGGAATAAGGAATACATTCGAAGCTCGTGGTTACACCGCCTGGGATCCTACATCACCCGCATTCATCTGGGGAACCACCCTATGTATTCCTACGGTCTTTGTTTCTTATACAGGAGAAGCCTTAGATAACAAAACCCCTTTATTAAGAGCCTTACAGGCTGTAGATCATGCGGCTACCGATGTTGCCAAATATTTTGATAAGAATGTGAAGAAGGTAAATGCTACCTTAGGATGGGAGCAGGAATATTTTCTTATAGATTCTGCACTCGTCGCTTCCAGACCAGATATTACCCTAACCGGAAGAACTTTATTAGGACACTCACCTGCTAAAGGTCAGCAGCTGGATGATCACTATTTCGGATCTATTCCATCAAGAGCTATCTCATTTATGATGGATCTGGAAATAGAATGTATGAGATTAGGTATCCCGGTTAAGACTCGTCACAACGAAGTAGCTCCTAATCAGTTTGAGCTGGCTCCAATCTTTGAAGAGGCTAACCTTGCAGTAGATCACAATTCACTGATCATGGATGTGATGAAAAAAGTAGGGGAAAGACATAATCTTAGTGTGTTAATGCACGAGAAACCATTCGCTGGTATAAATGGTAGTGGTAAACATAATAACTGGTCTCTTGCCACTGACACTGGAGTAAATCTTCTGTCTCCCGGCTCTACACCAATGAAGAACTTACAGTTCCTTACATTCTTTGTGAATACTATTAAGGCTGTATATGATCACGAGCAACTGCTTAGAGCTGCGATCGCAAGTGCGTCAAACGATCACCGTTTAGGAGCAAATGAGGCGCCACCGGCAATTCTATCAGTGTTTATTGGTACACAGTTAACAAAGGTTCTTGATGAACTTGAAAAAGTAACCGATGGAAAACTTTCTCCTCAGGAAAAGACCGATCTTAAATTGAACGTTGTAGGTAAGATTCCAGAAATACTTCTGGATAATACCGATAGAAACCGTACCTCTCCATTCGCTTTTACAGGAAACAAATGGGAATTCCGTGCAGTAGGTTCACTTGCTAACTGTGCCGGAGCGATGACTGTTCTTAACAGTATTGTTGCCAAGCAGTTAAAAGAGTTTAAGGTTGAGGTGGATAAACTGATTAAGGACAAAAAGATGAAGAAAGATGATGCTATCTTCAATGTTCTTAGAGAGTATATCAAGAAATCTAAAAAGATTCGTTTTGAAGGGAATAACTATTCTGAAGAATGGGAAAAGGAAGCTGAGAAACGTGGCTTAAGTAATAACCGTACCACGCCAAAAGCTCTTAAAGCTCAGGTAAGCAAAAGCACTATCAAGTTATTTGAAGAGCTTGAGGTGATGAACAAGACCGAAATAGAAGCC
>JAWWBH010000239.1:0-4460 GCA_033721075.1 Christiangramia sp. | reverse complement strand
TACCACTCGTGACCTGACTCGTGTATGATGATATAATCCCATTTCAGGCCATAACCTGTGCCTGAAAGGTCACTACCTAAGTACCCATTTCCATAGTTGTTTCCATAAGCTATGGCGCTTTGATGTTCCATTCCCAGGTAGGGTGTTTCCACCAGTTTGAAGCCATCTTCCTCGAAAGGGTAGGGGCCCATTTTTTCATAAAAGCATTCCATCATCCCTTTTACCTGCTCAAATTGTTTTTTGGCCTTTTCAAGGTTGTAAGGCAGGACATAGTAATCCAGGTCAAGATCCTTATAATTATCAGAAAAATGGACGTAGTTCGCCACATTGATCATTATGTTATAATTGTTGATGGGATTCACGACTTTCCAGCTCCACTCGGTATATCCATCCCCCAGATCGGTTTTACCCACAAAACGGCCATTGGAAACATTCATCAGTCCGTTAGGAACAGCGATATCCATCCTGGCTTCTTCAGGCTCATCGCTTTGATGGTCCTTGTTTGGGTACCACAGGCTGGCGCCGGTTCCCTGTACAGCCAGAGCGATCCACGGATTTCCTTCCTTATCCTTTGTCCATACGAATCCTCCATCCCACGGAGCATTTTCCGCAACAATAGGATTTCCATGATAAAAGAACTGAATTGAATCTTTAGTGCCTTTTTTAAGCGCTTCCTGGAATTCTATAAAAACAGCGTTGAACCTTCTTTCATATTCCAGGTTTCTACCCTGATGCACAATAGAGTCGATCTTCATATTTTCAAAGAGATCAATTTGCATTACAGGCAATTCTTTTTCAACATCGAAGCTGATGGTGTTGGACCCCGAAATAAATTTTTTGTTGGGTTCTATCTTAAGTTTCAGATGATATTTTTGAACATCAAAATTCGTCCTTTCTGGACGTAGCGAACCTCTCAGGGTATCGGCTTCAGTATATTCTGTATGATTGGAGCCTACAATCTGGGCGCTCATTGCAGTGGCGAGCATCAATGCCGCCAGACTTAAGATTAACTTCTTCATTTAAAAGATCAGGTTTGGATTACACCCAGGTTGAAATCTTTTTCAATTGGTGCATGGTTGGCCGCTTCAATTCCCATGGAGATCCATTTTCTCGTATCCATAGGATCGATGATGGCATCTGTCCATAACCTTGCTGCAGCATAATATGCAGAGGTTTGTTCATCATAGCGGGCCTTTAATTTATCAAATACTTCTTTTTCCTTTTCCTTGTCTACTTTTTCGCCTTTTTTCTCCATGGCAGCAGTCTCTATTTGTGCAAGTACCTTGGCTGCCTGGGTTCCGCCCATAACCGCCAGTTCTGCACTTGGCCAGGCAACGATAAGTCTTGGATCATAGGCCTTTCCACACATGGCATAATTGCCGGCACCATAGGAGTTACCAATGATAACTGTAAATTTGGGTACTACTGAGTTGCTTACAGCGCTCACCATTTTGGCTCCATCCTTAATAATTCCTCCATGTTCACTTTTGCTGCCTACCATAAAACCGGTAACATCCTGAAGGAAAACCAGAGGGATCTTCTTTTGGTTGCAATTGGCAATAAACCTCGTGGCCTTATCGGCTGAATCTGAATAGATCACTCCGCCAAACTGCATTTCACCTTTCCTGGTCCTGACTATCTTACGCTGATTTGCCACAATTCCAACGGCCCAGCCGTCAATTCTTGCATATCCCGTAATTATGGTCTGGCCATATCCTTCTTTATATTCTTCAAATTCCGAGCCATCTACCAGGCGATATATGATTTCATGCATATCATACTGGTCACTACGCTTTTTAGGAAGTATTCCATAGATTTCTTCCTGTTTTTGCTTCGGCTTTTTGGGTTTTGAATGATTAAAGCCTGCCTTATCAAACTCACCGATCTTATCCATGATGTTTTTAATACGGGTAAGCGCATCCTTATCGTCTTTGGCTTTATAATCGGTTACTCCACTGATCTCACTATGGGTAGTGGCGCCACCAAGAGTTTCATTGTCTACAGATTCACCAATCGCAGCTTTTACAAGATAGCTTCCAGCTAAAAAGATACTTCCGGTCTTTTCTACGATGAGAGCTTCATCACTCATTATTGGGAGGTAAGCACCTCCGGCAACACAACTTCCCATCACAGCGGCGATCTGGGTAATTCCCATACTGCTCATCACAGCATTATTTCTAAAGATCCTTCCAAAATGTTCCTTATCAGGAAATATCTCATCCTGCATAGGTAAATAAACTCCGGCACTGTCTACCAGGTAGATTATGGGTAATTTATTCTCTATGGCGATTTCCTGTGCTCGCAGGTTCTTTTTTCCTGTGATAGGAAACCAGGCGCCGGCTTTTACGGTAGCATCGTTCGCAACCACAATGCATTGCTTTCCTGAAATATGACCGATCTTCACAACCACACCACCGCTGGGGCATCCTCCATGCTCCTTGTACATTCCATCTCCGGCAAAAGCCCCTATCTCAATCGATTTTTCTGAATCGTCCAGCAGGAAATCGATTCGTTCCCGGGCAGTCATCTTACCTTTAGAATGATGTTTTTCTATTCTTTTTTCCCCGCCTCCTAATTTTATTTTTGCGAGCCTTTGCCTCATGGAAGAGGCTAAAAGCTTATTATGGTCTTCATTTTTATTGAAGTTAATGTCCATTAGTTTGAATTTTATACAATAATTTGAACTAATTAATGTGATTCATCTTAAATTACTCTGTTTTCTGAAGAATTTTTGAGAATTTTAATTCAGAAAAGGCTTTCGGCTAAAATACAAAATCGGGAGAACTCTTACTGAAATTTTGAATCATTAAAATAGCCGATATTTGCTGTTAAACCATATAAAATGAAAATGAATAAAAATACCATTTTTGGCTGGGCGTCATTTTTAATGTTTCTTGTAGGAACCGCATTGGTACTTTTAGGGGTGCTGAAATATAAGGATTACGCTATTGGTTTTTCAACCACAGGGATAGGGTTTTTCTTTATTTCCTGGGTATTCAATGCTCTTAAGGGAAGAGTTTAAATTATGACCATGATTACAGAAAAAGCAAAAAGAGAACAGCTTGCGAAACACCTTGATGGCGGAATGGCGTTTGCCTCGATAGACAGTTTTCTTGATAATATTCCTTTTGAGAAAATTGGCTTACGTCCTGCGGGTTTACCCTATTCATTCTATGAAGTTTTTTTTCATATAGCTTTTGCCCAAAAGGATATACTGGAATATAGCATTTCGGGTGAATACAAAACTTCCAGCTGGCCAGATGATTACTGGCCCGATGTTCCGGAGCCTGGAAGTGAGGCCGAGTGGGAAGACCTCAAGGCAGAATATTTTGAGGATCTCAGGATTTTCCAGGATTTTATCCTGGACCCGAAAAATGACCTTGACGCACCGGTTAGAAATTCCGAAGAGCATACACTTTTACGGGAAATACTTCTGGTGGTTGAACATACGGCTTACCACACAGGTCAGCTATTGTTAATTCAGAGATTATTAGGAGTGTACGATAATTGAATTCTCTGAAAATTTCAGGATATTTGCATCCTTAAATGAAATATTGAAAAATTAAATTTTAATGATATATGTCAGACGATAAAAAAGTGATCTTTTCAATGTCTGGAGTCACCAAGACCTTTCCGAAGGCCAACACTCCGGTCCTGAAAAATATTTATCTGAGTTTTTTCTATGGAGCAAAAATCGGAATCCTTGGACTTAACGGTTCGGGAAAATCCACCTTACTTAATATCATTGCGGGGAGAGACCAGAATTACCAGGGTGATGTTGTTTTCTCACCGGGATACAGTGTAGGTATTCTTGAACAGGAACCTGAACTAGATGAGGAAAAGACGGTGCTCGAAGTGGTGAAAGAAGGAGTAGCTGATACAGTAGCAGTTCTGGACGAATACAATAAGATCAATGATATGTTTGGTCTGCCTGAAGTATACGAAGACGCCGATAAGATGCAGAAACTAATGGATAAGCAGGCTGAACTTCAGGATAAGATAGATGCCAGCAATGCATGGGAACTGGATACCAAACTGGAGATCGCGATGGATGCCCTTAGAACTCCGGAGCCAGATAAGAAGATATCGGTGCTTTCTGGAGGAGAGAGAAGAAGGGTTGCTCTTTGCAGGTTGTTGCTTCAGGAACCTGATGTTCTTTTACTGGATGAGCCTACCAACCACCTTGATGCCGAATCTGTTCACTGGCTGGAGCATCATCTGCAACAGTATAAAGGAACTGTGATCGCTGTAACTCACGACCGTTACTTTCTTGATAATGTGGCCGGGTGGATCCTGGAACTTGACAGGGGAGAAGGAATTCCGTGGAAAGGGAATTATTCTTCCTGGCTGGACCAGAAATCCAAACGACTAGCGCAGGAACAGAAACAGGCTAGCAAACGCCAGAAAACCCTGGAACGAGAGCTTGAATGGGCACGAATGTCTCCAAAAGGAAGACAGAC
>JAWWBH010000238.1:0-4507 GCA_033721075.1 Christiangramia sp. | reverse complement strand
CTTTTTCAGGCTGCTTTTTTTATGCTAACAATTCTTGTATTTGTCGTTTAGACCAACCCCGCTTTTTATCATGGGGCTTATCTTTTCTAATCTGCTCGCCTTTGTAGTTTCTCTCTTTGCTTCAGCGATATATTCAGCATATTCTCTTTGCCTGCCGGGTGTAAGACTGTCGAAAGAATCCTTCAGTTCCTGGTCGTTATCCAGCGCGGTTCTCAGTTCTTCGGGTATAACCAGTTCTTTGTTAGTGTCTGGTTTTATTTCTTTACCCTCTTTCTGATTCTTGATCGCTTCTTTAATATAAGGTAGCAGTACTGAAGTTCTTACTTCATCGCCTTTTTCAAACCTAATCTGCCTTAGGGCCTTGGTTTTTCCTTCCTGTGCGTTTACCAGGAGGGCTGTATTTTCCCTTAATAATGCTCCGTTAAAAAACCATAGGGCATAATGGTTTTTAAAAGCCCCTATTCCAACTACGTTCTTACCTTCCAGGGTGTAAACCGGGGATCCCCATTTTATCTCCGGCTTTAGTTCGGTTGTGAGGATCATTTCGTGTAACTGTCTTAACTCCTCTTCCCAGTATGAGTGACAGTTAATATACTCTTCGACGTTCTTGACTGGCATGGCTTGAATTTATGAATTTTCGTATTTTTTGGCAGTTAGTTCAGCCAGTTTTACAATTACTTCAGCTGCTTTCTGCATACTTTCCACAGGGACATATTCATATTTTCCATGAAAATTATGACCTCCTGCAAAAATATTGGGACATGGTAAACCTTTGAAGCTCAATTGTGCACCATCGGTTCCACCTCGAATAGGCTTTACAATGGGTTTTACGTTTACCTCTTCCATGGCCTGCTGGGCCAGTTCAACAATATGCATTACAGGCTCTACCTTTTCCCGCATATTGTAATATTGATCTGTGATCTCGATACTGATGCATTCCCTTTCATATTGAGAGCAAATCTCACTTACAAGGTCCTGCATCATTTGTTTCCGGGCTTCAAAATGTTCCTTTTCATGATCCCTAATAATATATTCCAAAACGGTTTCTTCAACATCTCCCCTGATGCTGGTGAGATGAAAGAATCCCTGCCTGCCTTCAGTGTGCTCGGGAGTTTCGAGTCTTGGTAATGAGTTGATGAAATCCTGAGCAATGTACATGCTATTCACCATTTTATCTGTGGCATAACCGGGATGCACACTTTTCCCTTCAACTCTTACAACGGCCTGAGCTGCATTGAAATTCTCATATTCAAGTTCTCCTACCTGGCTTCCATCCATGGTATAGGCCCATTCAGCACCAAATTTTTCAACATCAAATTTATGTGCGCCTCTTCCAATCTCCTCATCGGGAGTGAAGCATATCCTTATTTTTCCGTGAGGAATATCAGGATTATCAACCAGATATTCCATAGCAGTAATGATCTCTGTAATTCCGGCTTTATCATCGGCGCCCAAAAGGGTGGTTCCATCCGTTGTAATAAGGGTCTGACCTTTATACTGAAGAAGGTCTTCAAAATAATCGGGCGAAAGAATAATATTTCTGTCTTTATTTAAGATGATATCCTTGCCATCATAATTCTCAATGATCTGCGGATTCACATTGGTACCTGAAAAATCTGGCGTTGTATCAAAATGTGAAACAAAACCTATCACAGGCACTTCGTGAGCTACATTCGCGGGAAGGGTGGCCATTACATAGGCATTGCCATCTATGGTGACATCTTCGAGGCCTATTTCTTTGAGTTCATCTACCAGTTTATTGGCGAGATCCCATTGTTTTTCAGTGCTCGGGGTCGTGGAGCTTTTTGGATCACTTTGTGTATCGATCTTCACATAACTGAAGAACCTATCAATTATATGCTGTTTATTGGTCATATTGGTTGGGTTTGACTTCAAAAATACATATATAGAATACCGCTTCAAAAACTTTTAAGTTTTCATCTGGTCAATTTTATTAATTATTTAAGGTCAGCTGCAATTCGCCTACTTAAAAAGACCTATAATTTAATGTGCTTATTTAGGCTCATTTCATATAGAGTATTTCCCAATTCATTATATTTTTGCACAAACCTTCCAGTATGTATAAATCACTAATAAGGCCAGCCCTTTTCAAATTCGATCCGGAAAAGGTCCATTATTTTACTTTCGATTTTTTAAGAAAATTTTGCAGGATTCCGGGTGCCATACCATTTTTTAAGTCCAAATTTCAGGTGAATGATCCCCGACTGGAAAGAGAGGTTTTTGGCCTGAAATTTAAAAATCCTGTGGGTCTTGCTGCCGGGTTTGATAAGGATGCCAAGCTTTACAATGAACTTTCAGCTCTTGGCTTCGGGTTTATTGAAGTTGGAACGGTTACCCCTAAACCACAGCCTGGGAATGAAAGGAAAAGACTTTTCAGATTAAAGGAAGATTCAGCTATCATTAACCGGATGGGCTTCAATAATGAAGGAGTAGAACAGATGGTGGAGCGGTTAAAGAAAAATAAGGACGTCCTTATTGGTGGGAATATTGGGAAGAACAAGCTAACTCCCAATGAAAAGGCAGTTGATGATTATGTGTATAGTTTTGAGGTGCTCTTTGATCATGTGAACTATTTTGTGGTAAACGTGAGCTCCCCCAATACACCTAACCTAAGGGAACTACAGGACAAAGAGCCGCTTAAAAATCTTCTGAATACCCTTCAGGAAAGAAATACGGCAAAGGCCAATCCAAAGCCTGTATTGCTAAAGATAGCGCCCGACCTTACAAATGATCAGCTGATGGATATTATTGAAATAGTCCAGGAAACAAAAATCGCTGGTGTCATCGCTACAAATACTACCATTTCAAGAGAAGGTCTGAAATCTGAAAATAAGAATGAAACGGGCGGGCTCAGCGGAAAACCACTTACCCATCGATCTACAGAGGTGATCAGGTTCCTTTCAGAAAAGAGCGGCAAAGCCTTTCCTATAATTGGAGTAGGAGGGATAC
Organism: Christiangramia sp.; assembly: GCA_033721075.1. Classification (GTDB taxonomy): domain Bacteria; phylum Bacteroidota; class Bacteroidia; order Flavobacteriales; family Flavobacteriaceae; genus Christiangramia. The sequence goes on along the minus strand of JAWWBH010000238.1, from coordinate 1,537 downwards.
ACACTGCTGAAGACGCTATCGAAAAGCTGGAAGCCGGGGCAAGTCTTGTACAACTTTATACCGGTTTTATTTATGAAGGTCCGGCACTGATCAGGCAGATCAATAAAAAGATTCTTGAAAAAGGCATTTAAAATTTAAAATTTTGAATTTTAAATAGATAGAACATGCCAGATCAAATAATCCCTTTTTTAACGGCTTCCATATTGTTAACCCTTTCGCCAGGCCCCGATATCATCTACGTCCTGGTGCGATCTATGGCGTATGGATATAAACAGGGGGTGGTCACCGCGCTTGGGCTGGTGAGTGGTATCCTTATCCATACAAGTCTGGTTGCCTTCGGAGTTTCGGCGATCATCAAACAGTCTGAAAATATTTTTCTCATCATAAAGATATTTGGTGCTGCTTATCTATTATATCTGGCCTGGCAGGTTTATAAAAGCGATCCCGAGATCGCCTTTTCTTCCGAAGGGATCAGGAATAAAAGAATGTTCAGTCTTTTTAAACAGGGCTTTGTGATGAACGTTCTCAATCCCAAGGTTGGCATCTTCTTTCTTGCATTCTTTCCCGGTTTCCTTTGGGAGCCCGAAGGGAATACCGTTGCTCAGTTCTATACTTTAGGTATCCTGTTCATGCTGCAGGCGCTGGTCATTTTTAGTCTTGTGGCAGTGATGGCCGATAAGATCTCGGTGTATATAAAATCTCATCCAGGGTCTGGCCGGTTCCTTAAGTGGATGCAGGTGTTGATCTTTATTCTCATCGCTATACTGATCCTCCTTTAATACATGGATCAAATCTCTTGAAGAATTAACGCCTAAACATCTTTCTAGCCAGCCAAAATTTAATATTATCAATAAATCCTTATTCTTTTTCAATTTTCCTTAAAATATTATCTTTGGGCGTATGCGGAAAATCAAAATGATCGAGTGTCCCAGAGATGCTATGCAGGGTATTAGGGAATTTATCCCAACCGAGAAAAAGGCACAGTACATACAGTCATTATTAAGATGCGGATTTGACACCGTGGATTTTGGAAGTTTTGTGTCTCCCAAAGCGATTCCCCAGATGAAAGACACGGCTCAGGTACTGGAAAAACTGGATCTCTCGAAAACTTCCAGTAAGCTCCTTGCAATTGTCGCCAATGTTAGGGGAGCACAGGATGCTTCAAAATTTGAAGAAATAGCTTACCTGGGATATCCTTTCTCGATTTCCGAAAACTTCCAGATGCGTAATACCCATAAAACCATAGAAGAATCTGTGGAGGTATTACAGGAAATTCTGAATATCGCAGATGTAAGTGGCAAAGAGGTAGTCGCCTATTTAAGTATGGGATTTGGTAATCCATATGGGGATCCCTGGAATGTTGAGATAGTAGGAAGCTGGACAGAAAAACTGTCGGCTATGGGAGTGAAGATCCTGTCACTTTCAGATACCGTTGGTTCCTCAACACCAGATATCATCGATTATCTTTTTTCAAATCTAATTCCCGAATATCCTAATATTGAATTTGGTGCCCACCTGCATACGACTCCTTCCAGGT
>JAWWBH010000237.1:0-4522 GCA_033721075.1 Christiangramia sp. | reverse complement strand
GTAATCCTTTACAAGGGTTTCATATTCTTTGATGGTGGTCTGAAGCTCGCCCTGAAGTTCTTTATTATATGCTTCAAGTCCCGTGTTTACTTCAGTATTCTCGGGCATTTGGGAAAGGATGTACTCGGCATCTATAGTTCCGATCTTAGACTGTGCATTTGCAGAAAACGCGACAAATAATAATAGTATTGCTAAACCTAGTTGTTTCATTTTTGAAATATTTTTTCGCAAATATAACAGGCTCAATCCTATATAACCAGCTTTAATTCCTAAAAATAAAGGCTTATTCGTTTAATACGCTTTTTCCGTCTTCTGCAAAGGCCTTAAAATCTTCCATATATTTTCTCGATTGTTTTTTGAAAGCACCAGGCATAAGAAAACCTATGATTTTCATAAATCCGTTGAAGCGGAATTCATTCTCTGAGATCCACTTAGTGTGATCTTCAGGTGTTTCCAGGAATCTATTGCGCTGAAAATTGTATACCCCTTTAGCTTCATAGGTAGCCGTGAATTCGTCAGGCAGATTATTATTAAGAATGGTTTCGGTCATTTGGATCTCTCGTTTTCCCATTTTGTATTTTAGAAGATTCTGTGAACCATCAGCTCCCAGCTCACCATTTATAGGTTTCATAAAAATAAAACCCTGCTGCCAGTGCTTCATATTATCTGGGTTTGAGAATTTTTCTACTACTTCATTCCGGGGCAATTTGATGGTGATTTCCTGAAGGTATTTCATAATGGGTTGATTTGTTGTGTTTTAAATATACTGCGGATTTGAATATTGTTGAAATTTATAATTTTATTCTGCTGTTTTCGTTATGCCTTTAGCTTGCAGAACCTTAACTAATTCTTATTTTTGCGCGGATGAAGGCTTTTGATTTAATCAGGACCTCTTCTGGCATTCAAATTGTGTGGTGCTAAAAAAATTGATTTTGAAACAAAATTTTAGTGGATTCTTTTTTGGTCTCATTTCCCTGATCCTGGTGGGTTGTGATTATTTCCAGCAAACCGATGATCGGAAGGTGGTGGTAAGGGTGAACGATTCATATTTGTATGAAGATGATATAAGGTCCCTTATAAACGAAAATACTACGGCAGAAGATAGTACGCTAATTGTTTCGAATTATATCACTCGCTGGGCCACACAGCAGTTGTTGATAGACAGGGCAGAGCTTAATTTGCCTGAATCACAACAACGAGAGTTCAATGATCTTGTTAATAATTACAGGAATGAACTTTACACTAATGCCTATACTGAGGCAGTCGTCTCCAGGGATCTGGATACTTCAGTGAACCGTGAAGAGATCTTAAACTATTATGAGCAGAATAAGGAGAATTTCATTCTCAGCGAAGATCTGGTAAAACTTAGGTATATAAACCTTAGCAAGAACAGTAATAATCTTGACGAGATAAAACGAAAATTTATCAGATTCAATCAGGAAGATCAGGATGCACTTACTAATATGGCCCTGCAGTTTAAGAATTATTCGATGAACGATTCGGTTTGGGTTAAAACCAAAACTGTATATAATAAGATAGAACCGCTTTCAGTAGAAGACAGGTCCAGTCTTCTCAAGAAATCCAACTTTATGGAATTGCAGGATTCGCTAAATGTGTATCTTGTATACGTAAATGATGTTTTGACAAGAAATGAGCAGGCACCGCTGGAATACGCTTCACCAACCATAAGGGAAATATTACTCAATAAGCGTAAACAGGCGTTAATAAAGGAATTAGAAAAAGAGATTACTAAAGATGCAATTAAAAATAATGAATTTGAAATTTTCAATTAAACCGATTCTCGCAGGCCTTTCCATAATGCTTGCAACTTTTGTGCAGGCTCAGGAGGTGATAGTGACTGACAGTACTTCTATACAGCCTGATGCTGAAGTGAAGAAGGCCGATGAGAGCCGCCAGGGCAACCAGCGCCGGAAGGTAGATGGAATTGCCGCGGTGGTAGGGGATTATATTATACTGGAGAGTGATATAGACCTTATGTATAAGGATATGCAGAGCCAGGGTATTTCTACTGCTGAGGTTACCGACTGTAACCTTGCGGGTTCTCTAATGGAAAATAAGCTTTATGCCCACCACGCAATTCAGGATAGTATTATAATTCCCGATTCGCAGATCAACGGTATGATAGATCAGCAGTTAAATGGTTTTGTTGCCCAGGCTGGATCTATGGAAAAAATTCTGGAATTCTATAATAAAGAAACCGAGGCAGAGCTTAGAGAGGAGTTGTTCAGGATAAATAAACAGAGACAGCTTGCCCAGCAGATGCAGCAAAAGATCATTGAGGATATTGAAGTAACACCCGAAGAGGTTAGAGAGTATTTCGATGAGATGGAGGAGAAACCTATGTTTGGGACCGAAGTGGAACTTTCTCAAATAGTGATAGAGCCTGAGATACCTGAATCGGAAAGGCAAAAGGTAATTGACCGTTTAAATGAATTCAGGGCAGATATTTTAGATAATGGAGCAAGTTTTTCAACCAAAGCGGTACTCTATTCTCAGGATCCCGGGACGGCCCCTGACGGAGGTAGAATTAGCCTTACCAGGAAGGATCCATTCGTAAAGGAATTCAAGGATGTAGCCTTCAGTCTGCAGGAAGGTGAGATTAGCGATCCTTTCGAGACGGAATTTGGTTACCATATCATTCAGGTGGATAAGATAAGGGGACAAACAGTCGAGCTTAGACATATCCTTCTTATCCCGGATGTGACCAATGCATCAGTTGAAACAGCCAGAGCTGAAATAGATACTATTCGAAGTAAAGTGATTTCTGGTGAGCTTGACTTCGCTGCTGCCGCACGTGAAGCTTCCGATGAGGAAGAGACAAGAAATGAAGGAGGTAAACTTATTAATCCACGTACCGGAGATACAAGATTCGAACTTACCAAGATAGATCCTCAGCTTTTCAAACAGGTGGAAGGCCTTGAGGAAGGTGAGGTTTCACTGGTTTTGACCCAGCAGGACAGAACAGGAAGACCTCAGTTCAAAATAATCAAGGTGACCAAAAAGATCTCTGAGCATAAGGCAGATTATGCTACTGATTATCTTAAGATAAAGGAACTTGCTTTAAGAGATAAACAGCTGGATGCGATCGCCGAGTGGCAAAAAGAGAAAATTTCTGATACCTATATTAAAGTGAATGGTAAATATCGCGATTGTGATTATACCAGTGACTGGGTGAAAAACTAAGAATATATGTCAGACGTGGCCCTTGTAGAAAAGCTGGTTGATAAGCATCGTGACCTTAAGAAAGAGATCGCCAAGGTGATCGTTGGTCAGGATGAGGTGGTGAACCAGATCCTGCTTTCCATATTTTCAGGCGGCCATTCCCTTCTTATTGGCGTGCCCGGGCTTGCTAAGACATTGATGGTGAATACAATTGCCCAGGCACTAGGGCTTAATTTTAAAAGGATTCAGTTCACTCCAGATCTTATGCCCAGCGATATCCTTGGGGCAGAAATCCTGGATGAGAATCGTAAGTTTAAATTCATCAAGGGCCCTATCTTTACCAATATTCTTCTGGCCGATGAGATAAACCGTACGCCGCCTAAAACCCAGGCAGCCTTACTTGAGGCTATGCAGGAAAGGGCTGTTACTGTGGCAGGGCATCATTACAAGCTTGATCTACCCTATTTTGTCCTTGCGACACAAAACCCGATTGAGCAGGAAGGAACTTACCCCTTGCCGGAAGCTCAATTAGACAGGTTCATGTTTGCGATAAACCTGGATTATCCAAGCTTTGAAGAAGAGGTGGATGTGGTGAAAACCACAACTTCCGATGAATCTCAGCAGGTGGAAGCCTTGTTCAGTGCCGGGGAAATTTCAGAGATACAACATGTTATTCGCAGGATCCCGGTTCCGGATAATGTTATCGAATATGCCGTAAGGCTGGTTGGTAAAACAAGGCCAACCAATAACGCGCCCGAACTTGTAAGGAATTACGTTGACTGGGGTGCTGGTCCCAGAGCCTCTCAAAACCTTATTCTGGCTGCAAAGACCAATGCAGCGGTGAATGGAAAGTTCTCCCCTGATATTGAGGATGTTCAGGCTGTGTCTTTCGGTATCCTGAGACATCGAATCATCAAAAATTATAAGGCAGAAGCTGAAGGAATTACCGAGGAGGAAATAATACGTAAACTTTTTTAATTACGAATTTTCTGTCGGGTTATCTGGCTGATTTTGGTGTTTTTGACTAATTCATACTTGGTCTAAACAAACAAATCTTCAAAAATCTCCATAGTTATTGATAAATTCTCAATTTTTCATCGAAATATTATATTTTGCTGAAAAATTGAAGCTTAAAATTATAATTTCAGAAATTATTTATACTATTTTCTTAGTATCGCTTCTAATTTTCAAAATCGCTGTAAAATCCCTATTTTTGCAAGACTTTTTTAGAACATAAATTAAACAGAGTATGGCATACGATATTGATATGATTAAAAAGGTTTATAGCCATATGGCCGATCGTGTGAACAAAGCACGTGAGGTTGTTGGGAAACCTTTG
>JAWWBH010000236.1:0-4530 GCA_033721075.1 Christiangramia sp. | reverse complement strand
GATCAAAGTATAGATGAATGGCGATCCAGAGAACTACACGAACCTGGAACTTATTTTAAATACAATGATGTTCGGGTGAATGTACTTGCCTATTCGCTATTAAATGTTTTCAGAATGCCCTTGCCAAAAGTGCTGAAACAGAATATCATGGACCCTATCAATGCTTCGCAAAGCTGGAGGTGGTTCGGGTATGAAAATTCATGGGTTACCATAGATGGCCTTAAAATGCAATCTGTAAGCGGCGGAGGTCATTCCGGCGGAGGAATGTTCATCAATACCGAAGATATGGCGCGATTTGGCCTGTTATTTATGAATGATGGAAAATGGGACGGAAAAGAATTGATCTCTGAAGAGCTCATAAAGGAAGCCATGCAGCCATCCACTACAAATCCCAATTATGGATATATGTGGTGGCTGAATTCAGAAGGTGAACGGAATATGGAAAAAATCGACACAGATATTTTCTATGCTGCCGGTTTCGGTGGGAATTTTATTATAGTGGATCAAAAGAACAATATGGTGATCGTAACCCGCTGGCTGGAACCATCCAGACTGGAGGATTTCCTCAATTTAGTCTATAAGAACATCTAGAATGAAAAAGACCCTTTTATATATACTCGGCGGAATATTCGTCCTCTGGCTTTTATATTATGCCTTTATCTATTTTGTACCATATAGTGAAGGAACACGAAGCGGAGAACTGATAAAATTCAGCCGGAAAGGAGTGGTCTCCAAGACCTGGGAAGGTGAAATCAGCCAGGGAATCAGCGGGGCTCAGATATTTCAGTTTTCGGTACTGGATAAAGATGATGAAGTAATAAAGAAACTCCAGGAGTACGAAGGCAATTATGTGAAGCTCACCTATATTGAGCGATTCGACACCTTTTTCTTCTGGGGAGACACAAAATATTTTATAACCGATGTGGAAAAGTCAGAAAGTCCGCATTTTAGAAAATAACCATGCAAAAAGATTATAAGACCGTAGAAGCGAGCCATGTGATAATTTCAGAATTGATGCTCCCCTCCCATTCCAATTTTAACGGAAAGATACATGGGGGCTATATTCTTTCACTCATGGACCAGATCGCTTTCGCCTGTGCTTCTAAACACTCAGGAGCCTATTGTGTTACTGCCAGTGTTGATACGGTAGATTTCTTAAGACCTATAGAAATTGGGGAGCTTGTAACCATGAAAGCTTCGGTCAATTATGTAGGCCACAGCTCCATGGTAATAGGCATTCGGGTAGAAGCGGAGAATATCCAGAACGGAAATGTAAAGCATTGTAATTCTTCATATTTCACAATGGTCGCTAAAGATAAAAATGGAAAATCCATTGAGGTACCCGGCCTTATTCTTAAAAATGATAATCAGATTAGGCGATTTGCTAAGAGCATAAAAAAGAAAAACATGAAAAAGAAAAGGATACAGGAATTCCTGGTCACCGACTTTTCTTCAGACAGATACCTGCATATTCTTGAAGAGCATAAGGTAAAAATAGAAAAAGAGGCTTGAGATCCCACGGATTTATACTGGCCATCTTCATTGCCATTGGGATCGCGTATTTCTACCCCCAGGGCACAGAGTTATTACCTTTAAAGACCATAACTGATATCGGGATAGGTCTTATATTTTTCTTTTACGGACTAAAACTTGCACCTGCAGAATTCAAAGCCGGTTTGCTTAATTACAGGGTACATATCATTATACATGTCACCACGTTCCTGATTTTTCCATTATTGTGCCTGGCCTGCCTACCGCTTTTTGAAAATGGTTTAGGATCTGATCTCTGGATCGCATTGTTCTTCCTGGGAACCCTCCCTTCTACTGTATCATCTTCAGTAGTTATGGTAGCCCTGGCAAAAGGAAATTTACCTGCCGCTATTTTCAATGCAAGTCTTTCAGGATTAATAGGGATTATAGCGACTCCTTTGTGGATAGGTTTTATCCTGGAGAAAACAACAGATTTTGATTTTATTGAAGTGCTTCAGAAACTATGCCTGCAAATAATAGTACCCCTGGCCATAGGTTTATTTCTTCAAAGATATTTTGGAGATCTCGCCAGAAAATATGGTAGGCAGCTCAGCCTGTTTGATAAGACTACCATAATCCTGATCATCTACTCAAGCTTCAGCAATTCATTCACTTCAGACCTTTTCAGGACTGTAACTCTGAATGAACTAATAAAAATGGTAGCGATCGTCCTGGTACTTTTCTTTGTTGTCTTTTTCGGACTGGCCTTCTTCAGCAATCTTATTGGTCTTAATACCAAAGACAAGATCGCGGCTCAATTCTGCGGAACCAAAAAATCGCTTGTGCATGGCTCGGTTATGGTTAGGGTGATATTCGGAAATGCCGCAAGCTCGGGATTATTACTGCTTCCTATTATGCTCTACCATTCTGCACAGCTGATACTGGTAGCATGGTTCGCCGAAAAATACAGAAAAAGGGAAATGCCTGAAAGCTAATCCATCAGGGTTGCAGATATAGTGCGATTTCAGTAATATTAAAAGTAAAAAGTATCCAGCCGATAATCAGGAAGAGACCACCAATTGGAGTCACAGGCCCAAGTAGCTTAATTTTCTTTCCCCGCGAATCGCTATAAGTAAGTCCGTAAATACTGAATGAAAAAAGAATAATCCCAATTATAAAACACCAGGCAGTAAGCACCTGACCTGTTTCCGCAAAGGGAAAGACGATCCCTGAAATAATCAGCATGACAGAATGATACATCTGATATCTAACTCCTACCTCATAACTTCTCAGTTGATCATCATTAAAAGACCTTCTCAAAGCATGAGCCCCGAAGGCTCCTAATATCACTGAAAGAGTTCCAAACACACCGCCAAAAATCAAAACAATTTCCTTCATAAATCAGTTCGCATTTTTGAGTTTATATAAAATAAAAAAGTCATTCCGGATGAAAAAAGAGGTCTGAAATTACAGATTTCATTCTTCAGCCAAAATGACTTTATAATTATTTTAATGTTTCTATTTACTCAGATACATTTTTCTTCTGGAGTAAAGATCATAGAAATCATCATCTTTTAAGCTGTCAATGAACAGGATGCTTTCTCCTGTACTCTTCATTTCAGGACCTAATTGTTTATTCACCTTATGAAACTTATTGAAAGAGAATACCGGCTGTTTGATTGCATATCCATCCAGCTTGGGATTGAATTTGAAATCCTTCAGTTTTTTAGCCCCCAGCATCACCTTTGTCGCATAGTTTACATAAGGCTCTTTATAAGCCTTCGCGATGAAAGGCACTGTTCTCGAGGCTCTAGGATTCGCCTCGATTATATACACCTTCTCATCTTTGATCGCAAATTGAATATTGATTAACCCTACAGTATTCAAGGCAAGGGCAATCTTTTTCGTATGATCCTTGATCTGCTGCATTACAAGGTCTCCAAGGTTGAAAGGAGGTAGTAATGCGTTGGAGTCTCCTGAGTGGATTCCGCAAGGTTCAATATGCTCCATGATACCTATGATATATACATCTTCCCCATCACAAATGGCATCGGCCTCTGCCTCGATAGCACCATCAAGATAATGATCCAGCAGAAGCTTATTGTTAGGGATCTTTCTTAGAAGGTCAACAACATGCTCCTCTAATTCATCCTTATTGATAACGATCTTCATTCCCTGACCTCCAAGTACGTAAGATGGTCTAACAAGGATTGGGAAATTAAGTTCATCTGCCAGAGCAAGCGCCTCTTCTGCATTCTCAGCAGTTCCAAATTCAGGATAAGGAATATCGTTAGCCTGAAGTAGTTTTGAGAAACTTCCACGATCTTCAGCAAGATCAAGAGCTTCAAAACTCGTTCCCATGATCTTAATATCATACCTGGCGAGTTTTTCTGCCAGTTTAAGAGCGGTTTGACCACCTAACTGAACTATCACGCCTTCTGGCTTCTCATGCCTTATAATGTCATAGATATGCTCCCAGAAAACCGGTTCAAAATAAAGCTTGTCCGCAATATCGAAATCGGTAGATACAGTCTCCGGATTACAGTTGATCATAATAGTCTCATAACCACATTCTGAAGCGGCTAGGACCCCGTGGACACAACTGTAATCGAATTCTATCCCCTGGCCTATCCTGTTTGGCCCTGAACCAAGTACAACTATTTTCTTTTTGTCTGAAACCTTACTTTCGTTATCTATATAGATCTCTCCGTCTTTCGAGCGAATCTCATCCTCGAAAGTTGAATAATAGTAGGGTGTTTCAGCTTTAAATTCCGCCGCACAGGTATCTACCAGCTTGTAGACCCTATTAACACCTAATTCTTCTCTCTTCTTATATACCTCGCTTTCCCAGCAATCAAGCATATGGGCTATCTGCCTGTCAGCAAAACCTTTTTGCTTTGCCTCAAGAAGCAAATCTTTTGGGAGGGAATTAATGTCGTAAGTAGATATCTCATTTTCCAGAGCATGAAGTTCTTCGTATTGCTTAAGGAACCACATGTCTATTTTGGTGATCTCATGAATCCTGCTTAAAGGAATACCCATCTGGATAGCATCGTAGAT
>JAWWBH010000235.1:0-4550 GCA_033721075.1 Christiangramia sp. | reverse complement strand
TCTGGCTTATATGGCGAGCGAGGATCCTGAGAGGACTTCGAGGGAGAAAATAAACCTTCCCGTTAGCAGAAGAACAGGTGAACAGATGACCTGGCCAGAGCCCAGGGATGCTGAAAGAAGGGGGATGCTGGAAGATAAGTAAAAATCAAACAAGCTTTGCTTTAAGATTTCTGGCTGCCCTGGTGTATCCACCATTTCCTCCATCTACAAAATGTATGTGGTCATCTGTTTGTACATCCCAAACATAACAGGATAGTATACTCTGGTGGCTAACATGGTATCCGTACCTTATTTTTGAGGTTTTTTCCAATTTGTCCAGATATTCCAGTAAGGCCTTTCGCTGACTGGAAGTGCCTGCCATTACGGTATTTATGCGGCCGTCAATAGTAAGGTTGTCTGTAAGTTCCACCAGTTTTTGTACATAATTTCTACCGGCAATTGTTTTCTTCAGATAGATCTTACCAAAGCGACCCATCAACCAGTTCTTGATAAGATACGCAGGATCAGATTTTCCAAGTTTGGCTCTCATCTCTGCACGTATTTGTCTAAGGCTGGCTTTTATTTTTAATTTTGAGGCGGTAATAGGTTTTCTCTGAACAGGGTTGCCGTAGATCTTATCAATTTTTTTCAAAACCTTTGAATAGACGAGATTCGGGTCTTCACTCTCGCATCCGTCAATGATAAGGCTTATAACTTCGTGATCGTTTCTTGGAGGTTCAATCTTGTCCCATTTACACTCCATTCCCGTAAGGTCCAGTTCAACACTATCCAGGTTGTACTCTTGTTTATCCTCGTTTCCCTTGATCTTCTTTTCTGCATATTGTAGGCCTTTACCCAGTACCAGGGGTATATTCAATAGATTGGTGATCTGTGTTCTGGCGATCTTCAATTCCAGATCCTGGTCATAAACCTCACTTACCGGAACGTTACCAATCCTAAGATTAAGACCAAAATTATTAAAACTGTTGATTTTATGTTTTGATAATACGGTCATGGACTTGTCGAGCAGATCTTCAGGTATTATCAGAATAGATCCATCACCCCCAAAGAAGAAAGGAATTCGAATACCAGATTTGAATGCCTGGTTAAGTACAGCGATTACACTTCCCGTGGCGACCAGGTTTACCTCATGATGATGTCCCTCCTGTATCGCACTGGTAGAATCACGAATATCTGAAACAAGAATATGCCAGTTTGGAGGCACCTCATTGAACAAAGACTTTTTAGCCACCAGTTTACGGACTGATAACTTATGAACTAAAAGATCAGAATAGAAATCACGATTGGTGGTAGACATATATCATTGGTCCGGGAGTATTGTTATACAATTCACTTACTTTTATAATTCCCCAGCGCTGAAAAAATTAAAGCTCGGCACCAACAGGCTTGGAACAATCATGTCCCGGTTCCCCATGTGGGGGATTTATCTTAGGTGTGGCGCTATTAAGTCTTACCGGAGAAGTGGACATCTCTGTAGTAGTAGAAGCGTTTGCTTTATCTAATGGAGCTCCAACCGGCAGGTCACAACGGTGACCTTCCTCCCCGTGTGCAGGATTATATTTAAGCTCTGCACTCTTGGTCATGTTCTCTTTCATTTCTGCTGCCGAGGCCGTGGTTGATGTCTCTTCGGTTTTCTCGGTTTTTTCCTCCTCTTTACATGAGTAAATGAATACAGACAGGATTCCGAGGGCAATGATTGGTAATTTTTTCAGATTTTTCATAACAGGTAATTTGCTGATATAAAGATATTTAATTTATTCGATAATTTTCCGAAACTCTTCTTCAGAAATAGTTAAGATACCCGATTTAGGAAGCCTGGTGATCATCTCCTTCCAGTTGGCATCTTTTTCAAAGACCTGGTCAAAGATAGGTTTTGCCTCTTCTATTCTGCCACTATTGGCAAGTGCAACTGCCTTCCAGAATTTCATCTCAAGATTTTCAGGGAACATTTTTTCTGCCGTTCCGTATTCCTTTAAGGCCTTTTCCATATTGCCGGCCTCAACCGCAAGATCACCTTTGTTCATATGCTCATAGGCTCTTGCTACCCTCAACAGTCTTTCCAGTTCCTGGATTGGGTTTGGATGATCATCGACCCTCAGGTCGATCTTTTTGTCTTCCCAGCTTTTATTGGTCTTCTCTGGACCAACAACGATAAGGGCGGCCGACTGTTTCCCGCGGATATCACCCCCGGCTTCCTGTGCCGCCTTGAGTACTTCCATCACTCTTTCGGCAAGAGGATAATCTGAATATCTCATAAAGGCTTCAGCCATGGCCGGGACCACTTTATCATTAAGCATCATATTGGCCTGAACAGAGAAGTTCTTTCCGGTAAGGTCTTCGGCTGCTTCCACACAATTAGCACCTGTATAGGCTGAAACGCTGCCATGAGCATCCAGGAAAGCAACCTGCCTGTAATCCCTTCCCTCATCTTCTTCCACCAGCCTGGTTAGCGCCTGCTCAGCCGAAACACCATTAGCCATGAGTTCAAGACCCTGAGGTCCGTAAGCCGGATTAACAAACGACTGTGTGGCAACTACGCCCACACCAGATCTTCCCCAGGGCACTAGCGAGCCCACCGAAAACCAGTGGCTTTGTACAGCAACAGCCATCTCCCCGGTGACTGTATCTCTAGCCACGATGGAATAAGTATGTGCAAACGCGTCTTTTTCAACCCCAATATTCTGAGCCTGTATCGAGGTGAAACTTATAAGTAACAGGCAAAGGAGAAAGTAAAGCTTTTTCATAGTTTTTTCAGATTTGCCTAAAGATACTAAAAGCCTAGAAGCTGTGATGAAGACTCAGCTGAATTTGACCTTTGCTGATATTATTTAAAGTTTGTTCCATAAATCCGGCCTGGACCTTTAGATTGTCTTTAATTGAGTATCCCAGGGCTCCATATAGACGGTTGCGATCAAAAATCTCTACACGTCTACCATCGCCTATATCTTTTTGGCCATTGATGAACACTTCGTTATAGAATGCCAGGTATATGGAGTTTTTATCCAGATTGGGCTGATTTAGTGGAACATTTAGGAAGAGGTTATACCGATATCTCGTTCTGAAATCCTGATCTTCCACCCATCGCTGCTCATACCTGAATCTGTGTTTTAAATAAATTCTGTCTGAAATTTTATGAGGGAGCAAGGCTTCCTGGTAAATTCGGCTCTCTGATGAGGTGTCGTTAGAGTCACCGAATGCACCGGAGGTTATATTCCCATAACCCAGGGTAAGCTTAAGATTGGAATTTGGGCTATAGGTTACTCCTGCCCTAAGGAGAAGTTGTTCCAGATCTCCCATGACGTCCCAGTTACGATATTGTACATCACCCTGAAGCCCGAATTTTGATTCTCCAAAATCGGTATTCCAAAAATACATATACCATCCGCCCAACTTGTCCTCATCAACCTGAGCCTGGGAATTAAAACAAATAAATAACGAAAATAATAGTAGTGTAAATAGCTTTTTCAAAACCTGAATTTTTTTGGCAAATATAATTCCGTCCAAACTCAGGCACAAGTTTCAAAAAAGATACTATTGATTTTTAACTATTGTAACATTCAGATAAACCGGACCTCCATCAACAGGATAACCCTCAATTTTTGTGGCGGTTATGGTGACTTTTTCACCTTCATACTGACTGAGATCAACGACTTCACTTTTAAGCGCATAAAATTCATCACCTGCATCCAGTGTATGTGTACCATACTGATAGCTGGTTATTCCGGAAGGTTCAATGGTACCGGAATACTGTTTACCTTCATCAGTATTTCCCGAACCGCAGCTGGTACTGAATAAAATAATAATTCCTATGACTAAGCCTGAAAATAACTTCATACAGAATATTTTTATCGTTTGCTCCAAGTTAAGCTATGTAAGTGTGAAGTAAAAATTTAAGATTTATACTTTGGTCTTTTAATTTCTTGTTGAAACCTATTATTTTTGTGAGCCCGTTTGGCCTCATAGTTCAATGGATAGAATAGAAGTTTCCTAAACTTTAGATCCAGGTTCGATTCCTGGTGAGGCTACTGGAAAGGGTATAACCTAAACCAAAACCTTGTTAATCTTTTGATTATCAAGGTTTTAATATTTTTTGATATTATGTGATATCATCTGAAATCAAGCATTTCAGAATACAGATCGTCTACATTTTTGTCATTAAAAATTTTTATCTTGAAGGAGTGCAATCTGTGCTATCACTGGTTTGACTTTCGTATTAATGTTTCATCTTAACACGTCAAATCATGAGAACTTCTTCCACCTTTTCGGTACTTTTCTGGGTACATGCTCAAAGAGCTAAGAATGGATTAACCCCTATTTATGCTCGTATTTCATTGAATAAAAAGAAATTGAATATTAGTCTAAAGCGGAAAGTTGATGTTGAATTATGGGATTCAAAAAAACAAAGAGTTTGTGGGGACAATCCGTATTCCCTGGAGTTAAATGAATTCTTAGACCAGGAATACTCCAGGCTTTTTCAATATTATCAGGAATTAAGGATAGAAGGTAAGGTTCGATCCCTGGAAAATATCCAGAAAAAATACTTTGGAGAG
>JAWWBH010000234.1:0-4622 GCA_033721075.1 Christiangramia sp. | reverse complement strand
GAAACACTGAAAGAAAGTGTTAAGGCAAAGCAACATTTTGAGTTGCATTTTGAAATAGATTATGGTCCGTTCGTCTAGGGGTTAGGACGCCAGGTTTTCATCCTGGTAACAGGGGTTCGATTCCCCTACGGACTACTTTTAAAAAACTTTTAAATAACAATTGTAATGGCAAATCATAAGTCAGCGTTGAAGAGGATTCGTAGCAATGAGGCAAGACGTCTAAGAAATCGCTACCAGCATAAAACTACTAGAAACGCGATCAAAAAATTGCGTGATGCCGATAAGAAAGAGGCTGAGGGATTGTTGCCTTCTGTGATTTCTATGATCGACAAATTGGCTAAGAATAATATTATTCACGATAATAAAGCTGCTAACCTAAAGTCAAATTTGACTAAGCACGTCGCAGCGCTTTAATTTTAGCAGTGTTCAATTTATTAAAGAATGCTTTCCGGATTTCGGAAGGCATTTTTTTGTTTTAAAACCTTAGAATACTGATACCCCAGTAAGGGTTGTGAATCTTTCCAGCGCCTTCATCCCTAGTTCAGAGTTTCCTTTTTCATTTAAGATTGGGCTCCACACTGCCACTGAATAATTATCAGGGTGTATGGCCACAATTCCACCGCCCACTCCACTTTTTCCAGGTAATCCAACCTGAAAACTAAATTCTCCGGCCTCATCATAAAAACCGCAGGTTTGCATTAAGGCATTGATCCTTTTTACCGTTTTTGGTTTCAATATCTTTTCCCCGGTGGCAAGTAATTTTCCTTTATTGGCAAATATCATAAAAGCCTTTGCCAGATCCTTACAATTCATTGCCAGGGAGCATTGATGAAAATAGAAATCCACTAAAGACTCCACATCACATTTGATATTTCCCAGTGCCTTTATATAATTCACCAGCGCGACGTTTCGGTATCCAGTAGCTTTTTCAGAAGCTGCTACCTTTTTATCATAGTGAATGTCTGGATCCCCGGTTATCTTTCTTACAAAATCTAAAAGATCCTGTTTAGGATCATCAAGCTGATCAACAAGGATGTCTGCAATCACCAGTGCACCTGCATTGATAAAAGGATTTCGCGGAATCCCATTTTCATATTCAAGCTGTGTAAGGCTGTTAAAGGGATCTCCGGAAGGCTCAACCGAAACACGGTCCCATAGATCTTCTCCCATCAACCGCATAGCCATAGCCAGTGTAAAAACCTTTGAAATACTCTGAATTGAAAAATCCTCCTGACTATCTCCGAAGGAAAAATGCTGCCTGTCTCCACAATAAACATGCATCCCGAATTTTCTTCGATCTATTTTTGCCAGTTCCGGGATATATGAAGCGACCTTGCCTTTTACATCTCGGTAACTCATTTCTCCATGGATGGTATCAAGTATTTTCTGGTAATCCATATTAATTCAAATCGGTTAAGTCGATTCCTGTTTCTACTTCGAAAGGTACTTGATCCTTTTTGAAAATTCTGGCAGGCAGTTCTCCTTTTAACGTAACTTTATTATCCTTCAACTCCAACCAGCTACCTTCCCTTAGGCCAATTACGGGTTGTGAGTTAAGCCCGTGAAATTCCTTTATCCTGGTCTCCCGGGTCTCACCTTTATGCGTTGAATCTGGCTCGGGGTCAAGATAATGAGGATTGATGTTAAAAGGGACCAGGCCAAGAGTTTTGAAGGAGGGAGGATATACAATAGGCATGTCATTAGTGGTTTGCATGCTTAATCCACCAATATTGGTGCCCGCGCTCGTTCCCATATAGGGAGTGCCATTCTGTATGACATCCTTCAATACATTCATCACCTTGTTTCTGTATAATTCTGAAACCAGTAGAAATGTATTGCCTCCTCCCGTAAATATTCCTTTGGCATCTTTAACTGCCTGAGAATGATCTTCAAATTCATGAATGCCTTTAACCTTAATTCCTGCTCTGGAAAATGCTTCTGAAGCCTTTTCTGTATATTCATGATGGCTTATTCCTCCAGGTTTGGCATAAGGAATAAAAAGGACTTCTTCTATACCTTTATATAATTCAGGCAGGTGTGGGATCAAATATTCAAGGTAATCCTGTGCATGTAAAGTGGAGGTGCTCGCTAGTATCGCGTGAGTCATGTTGTTTTTTGGTAAATTTATGGAAACACTCGCGTAAAGGAAAGTATACGTAAGCCTAAAGATGCTAAATTTCGAATTCCTCCGTTATAAATACTACAATACCAGCCCAATACTTTTGAGAAGGAAAATTTCAACTATAAGTTTCATCTTATTTCTGGCGAATTTTTCTCTCATTGCTCAGGAAGGTAAAATTCTGGAAGGTCAAATTATTTCCGATAGTATTGTTCCATCCAATGTGCATGTTGTCAATCTTAATCTTAAAGAAGGAGTTATAGGTGATGAGGCCGGGCGTTTTCAAATTATAGCGGGAGTCGATGACAGTCTTCTGTTCTCTTCGGTCCAGTTTGAAAAGCGAATTATCAGGGTCAAAAAGGACCATTATGCTGCTGGTAAAATTGAAATTAAATTGTTCCCGGCCAGAAATGAACTGGACGAAGTTAGTATTAGTGATATCCGGCTTAGTGGTGTTCTGGGAGAAGATGTTGCAAAAATAAAAATCTTTGACCGAACCAAATTTGGTATCCCATATGCTAAGAAAGGCCTTACTCAAATAGAAAGGCAGTTGCATACGGCTACCACTTCTTCCGGAGGAATTCCCTTAGACCCTTTGCTGAATACGATCAATGGTAAGATAAAAATGCTAAAGAAAGCCAGGGCAAATGATGAATTAACCAATTCGGTACATATTGTGCTGAATAGCTTTGGTAAAGGTTTTTTTGTAACCGAACTGGAGATTCCTGAGACAGAGGTGCTAAATTTTCTTTATTATTGTGCCCGGAATTATAATTTCGCCGTATTTCAGCATTCCGGAAATAACCTGGATCTGATCGAAATTTTCCGAAAAAATTTGGGGTCATTCCTTGAATGGCGTGGTATTAATTAATCCTCATCAAAAAACCTTATAAAGTGAAATCATCAATTAAAAATCATATCAATTCCTATATTTTCATTCTTGTGGTAGTTTTATGTGGGTTTCAGCTTACAGCTCAGGAATCGACACTTCTTCAGGGAAAAGTTCAGGCGGCGACCGGAGATCTTGAAAAAATACACGTTATCAACCTGAACCTTGAGAAGGGTTCTGTAACCGATGCTGAGGGGAATTTTCAGATTATGGCGAATAAGAATGACAGCCTTTATATTTCTTCGGTTCAGTTTGAAAATAAAACAGTTATAGTTAACCCCGAAATGCTGGAAACCCGAAGTCTCACGATTGTTCTAGCCGATAAAATAAATGAGCTTGCAGAAGTGGTAGTAGATGATATTAAACTGTCTGGTTATCTTGCAAGCGATATAAATAAGATATCCACTGCCGATGTTGAAAGGAAATTTCGGTTGCAAAATGATCTTAACGAATTTATAGCCAAGGACAGGGAGCAAAATCCATATGTTAAACCCATTGCGAATGGAGGAATTAGACTGGATAAGGTGGCCGGGGCTGTGATGGATAAATTATCAAAAGATCACAAAACCACAATCGTTTATACTCCCAGGGAGATCGCCAATAAGAGTATACAGATAGTTGGTCATGAATTCTTCAGGGAAAATCTGGAGCTGGAAGAAAATGAGATATGTAATTTTGTTTATTTCTGTAGTGAAGATTCTCCAACTTTCAAACGACTAGTTTTAAACAGCAATGCTTTTGTATTGATTGAGTATTTCCAGTCTAGGATAAAGGAATTTAGAGATATGAGAGGAGATATTCTTAATTCTAGCAGACAAATTCCGGGATAATAGGAATTAAACCTTCATGATTTGTACCAGTCTTAGCTATTACAATATCAAAACCTAAAAATGGTTTGATATTTGCTTATTAAGCAATAAAAATGAATATGAAAAGGACTTTCGCGCTTGTAATAGCGTTTATCTCCCTTACCTCTTTCGTTGCGAAAGAACATGAGAGCTATTTGAGTGTTACTGAGATAGAATACGATAAGGCAGAACAAAGCCTCCAAATAGTTTCCCGGGTTTTTACTGATGATTTTGAGAACGTATTGAGTAAGCGTTATCAGCAGGTGATACACCTTTCCTATGAAGAGGACCTTGAAGCCAATAAGGAGATCATTTCACGGTATATCGATCAAAAACTTAAAATAAAAGTTGATGGCAGGGATCAGGAACTTAAATTTTTAGGAAGTAAGTTCGATGGAGATCAGGTAGTTCTTTTTATTGAAGGAAATAAGGTGAGGAATTTTCAAAAGATACAAGTCGAAAACCTGATTCTTACTGACCTTTTTGACGCTCAGAATAATATTGTTCACGTAAAAAAAGGAGAATCCATTGAAAGCATGTTATTAATGAAAGGAAACGGCAGTAAAACTGTCAATTTTTAATGATTGCTTTCTTCTAGGCTGAATAAAATAATTATTTTTAGCAATTCTTAAATTAAAACTACATAAATGAAGAGATTAAACTTGTTATGCTCTGTAGTCCTAATGTTTGTTTTCACTGGTATATCGGCCCAGGAAACTGAACAAAAGGAAGTGCGGCAGGAAGGACACACGAACCAAAACAAATT
>JAWWBH010000233.1:0-4638 GCA_033721075.1 Christiangramia sp. | reverse complement strand
ACCGATGGCTTTATAGGATAAAGTTTCTGCTTGGTGGTATCAACCACTACATCATTCACCTCAACGGCTATAGAGTCTGTATAGAACGAATTACTTTGGATCAACACCTCCTGACTCGGAATCACATACTTTCCCGAATCGAACTTGGTAAGAAAATATTCTTTTAAGAGTTGGTAATTACCGTTTTCCCGAACCGTATCTGTTTCTAAAGATTCAACCAGTTCCATAGGAGAAAAAGTCTCCCCCTCAGGAAATACTACCAGGTTTCCAGGACTGGTCTCTACCGCTATCTTATATTTTATCTGTTCACCAATCTTAATGGTGGTGGAATCTATGGAAGCTGAAACTTTTGATTGGGCTTCGATATTTGGTGACAGCAGGAATAAGCCTATAAAAAACAGAAATCCCAGGCATCCTGAGATATGAGTATTTAAATATGTATCCTTATACTTTCTTTGCATTTTGTATTAAGCCCTTCTTTTAAAATAGCCCAGTAATTTTTTTACATAACTTTCATCGGTACGGTTATTAATTATCCCTGCACCGCTCAGGGAAAAGCTTTGCTGAAAGTAATCAAGCCTCTCCTTATAATATTTTGAATAGGCTCTGCGTACCGATCCAGAACCTGTGTTTACATTCACATATTCACCAGATTCCTCGTCCAACATTTGTACCAATCCCAGATTGGGAATACTCTCCTCCATTCTGTCATAAACCCTTATTCCCGTTAAATCATGCTTTCCCGCAACGATCTTTAGCGTATGCTGATAATCATCGGCCATAAAATCTGAAAGCAGGAAGACAATCGCCTTCTTTTTCATCACATTTGAAAGATATTTCAGCGCACCGGCTATATCGGTTTTTTTACCTTCCGGCTTGAATTCAAGAAGTTCCCGAATGATTCGAAGCACATGGGACCTTCCCTTTTTTGGAGGAATATATAATTCAATGCGATCTGTAAACAGCATCAAACCTATTTTGTCATTATTTTTAGTAGCCGAAAAAGCCAGGGTCGCTGCTATCTCTGTGATCACATCCTTTTTGAACTGTTCCTGAGTACCAAACATTTCAGAACCGGAAATATCCACCATAAGCATCATGGTAAGTTCCCTCTCCTCTTCAAAGACCTTCACAAAAGGCTCATTATAGCGAGCTGTCACATTCCAGTCTATACTCCTAACATCATCCCCAAACTGGTAGGCCCTTACCTCGCTAAAGGTCATTCCCCTTCCCTTAAAAGTAGAATGGTATTCCCCGCCGAAGACATGATCGCTCAGCCTGCGGGTCTTGATCTCGATTTTTCGTACTTTTTTTAGGAGTTCCTTTGTATCCATCTTTTCAATAAACAATTTTCAATGATCAATAAATAAAAGTTAATTAATCATTGTTAACTGATAATTGCTAATTGTTACGGTACTTCAATCTCGTTGACGATCTTATTTACAAGATCTTCAGAAGTGATATTTTCAGCTTCGGCCTCGTAGGTTATTCCAATCCTGTGACGAAGCACATCATGCACCACTGCCCTAACATCTTCAGGCACTACATATCCACGACGTTTTATGAATGCATAGCACTTAGATGCGATGGCAAGATTAATGCTTCCCCTTGGTGAAGCTCCAAAACTTATAAGAGGTTTGATCTCTTCAAGATTGTATTTTTCCGGAGTACGAGTGGCGAAAACAATGTCAAGTATATATTTTTCTATCTTTTCATCCATATAAACTTCCCTCACGGCACCCTGAGCGCGTAGTATCTGTTCAATGTCCACTACCGGATTCACTTTTTCAAAGCCTTCTTTCAGATTCGCTCTTATGATGAGCTGTTCTTCGGCCATTTGAGGGTATTTGATCACTGTTTTAAGCATAAAACGGTCTACCTGGGCTTCTGGTAAAGGATAGGTTCCTTCCTGCTCCACCGGGTTTTGAGTGGCCATCACCAAAAATGGCTTATCCAGCCTGAAAGTTTCATCTCCAATAGTTACCTGTTTTTCCTGCATGGCTTCCAGCAGGGCCGACTGTACTTTTGCTGGAGCACGGTTGATCTCATCGGCAAGTACAAAATTGGCGAATATTGGTCCTTTTTTAATACTGAAATCATTCACCTTCATATTATAGATAAGTGTCCCTATAACATCGGCAGGTAAAAGGTCTGGTGTGAACTGAATCCTGCTAAAGCTGCCATGGACTGCCTGTGCAAGTGTATTGATCGCGAGTGTCTTTGCCAACCCGGGCACACCTTCAAGCAAGATATGTCCCTGACCCAGAAGACCTATAAGTAAACGTTCTACCATGTGCTTCTGGCCCACAATCACCTTATTCATTTCACGGGTGAGAAGGTCTACAAAAGCACTTTCTTTCTCAATTTTTTCGTTAATACTTGCAATATCAACAGATGAATCGTTTTCCATCATGATTTTCAGATTTTTGATGTCGTGAATATACGCACTTGAAGTAAGCGCCGCAAATTGAAAATTTATTGGATTTTGAATTGTTAAATAAAAGTTAAAATACAAAAGGCGGCACCCATGGTACCGCCTTTTTGAAAATTGTTTGGTTTGGAATTTTATTATAGTTCGATCTCTCCCAGATCAGTAGTTTCATTAGGCCTTACTTCCACCTCTGTATTTGTGTATACTGCAAGGTCAACATCGGCCTGTGGAGTTACCGTAAGAGTATAAGTTCCTGCCGGTACACCTTTCAGCGCAAATTCCCCCTGATCGTTCGTGTATGCTGAAACGGTAGTACTTCCATCAGTCAGCACAACCAGACTTTGAACATTGATTTCAATAGTTTCAGGAACTACCACTTTACCAACTACCATTCCGGCATCTGCTTCTGCACTCACTCTAATTACTGGTTTTAGGCTATAACTTCCATTTCCTGTAGTTACAATAGATTCATCTACATTGAAATCAAGTAGGAAAGCATAGTTTTCTCCTGCAACGAATTCCTGATTTATCTGAAGTTTCAACCCGGATTGTTGTGCACTTGGAGTATTCAGCGGTTTGCTTTCACCATCAATCACAACGCTGTTCTCAGATCCGAGCACAAGTCTCATCTGACTAACATAACCTGCGGGTACTTCGGTATCGGCTAGCAACTGAGATACCCCACCAGTAAGTTCAAGAAGGTCATAAACTCCGGTCTGAACATCACCGACACTAATCCAGCCATCACCATCATCATCACCTTCCAGTTCTCCTTCCGCTTCTGTTTCAACATGTATCTCAACATCCTGAACATCCACGAGAACCGCGTCATAATCACCTGGAGCATCGGTCAATCTAACAGTTAAGTTGGCCGTTCCTTCACCTTTATTTGTACTGGAATCATCTTCACTACAACTGATTAATCCAACAGATACCAGCGTAGCGATCATTAAGCTTTTTAAGGTAAAACTTTTTAAATATTTCATAAGTAGACTTTATTGGTTTTGGCAGGATAACGACAAGCTTTGTGCTAGATTTTACCTGACTGGTATTATTTAACGAAATTTAACGGAGCTTAACCATGCTTTAATAGAAACTGGAGGTATGCTTCGCAATATTTATTATCTTGGAAATAAAAATTAAATACATGAAAACTGCCCTGATAACCGGTGCTACCAGCGGTATTGGAAGGTCTACTGCTAAAAGATTCGCAAAAGAAGGAATTAGAATCATCTTATGTGGTCGCAGAAAGAGCCGCCTTGCTGAACTGCAAAAAGAATTAAGTGTGGAAACTGAGGTACATATCCTCAGTTTTGATGTGAGGAATAGAGAAGAAGTATTCCACAGCATAGCGTCGCTGCCCGAAGCTTTCAAAAATATAGATATCCTTGTAAACAATGCGGGAAATGCACACGGTCTGGATCCAATTCAGTCAGGAAGCATGGATGACTGGGATGCAATGCTGGATATTAATGTGAAAGGCCTGCTTTATGTAAGCAAGGCAATAATCCCCGGAATGATCGAAAGGCAGTCCGGTCATATCGTCAATATTGGATCTACCGCCGGAAAAGAGGTCTATCCCAACGGAAATGTGTACTGTGCCAGTAAACATGCAGTAGATGCGATAAACCAGGGTATGAGAATCGACCTTAATGGCAATGGCATCAGGGTGGGTGCCATAAACCCGGGACTTACTCAAACCGAGTTCAGCGATGTGAGATTTAAAGGAGACTCTGAAAAAGCCGAAAAAGTCTACGATGGCTTTAAAGCACTGCAACCCGAAGATATTGCCGACATCCTATATTTCGTGGTGACAAGGCCTTATCATGTGAATATTGCAGATCTTACAGTAATGCCTACAGCCCAGGCCACAAGTACTATTGTAGATAAAAAAGCCTGATGCCTTAAGCTTATAGCTTAAAACTATTACAATGATCAACAAACGCCTTCTTATTAAGAATTTGCTTGCGCATAATGATGAGAACAGCTTTTATGACAAAAAGCGGCAGCTCAATATTGGCGAAAAGGAAGGGAAGGCGAAATTCCTCAAACATATATGTGCGCTCTCGAATTCCAACCCGGAGAATAATTCTTATATCGTAATTGGAGTTGAGGATGAGGATAGCAGGATCGTTGGGATCGACTTTTTTGACGACAGCAAGATCCAGAACCTGGTGAATGCCTATCTCACCAATCCGCCTATTATT
>JAWWBH010000232.1:0-4665 GCA_033721075.1 Christiangramia sp. | reverse complement strand
GGTCACGGAGTATCGACCCATCCAGAAGGTTTTGGTTCTCCTGTTGGTAAACTAAAAGGCATTAATCTGGCCATAGAAGATATGAGTCCACGAGATCTTAGAGCTTATGCGATCTACGAGGGTGAGAATGTGAGCCTGGAATTTGAAGGAGGAGTAAAAGTTGAAGGTGAGATTATCACCGGAACCAGAAATCTCCAGGGAAAAATAATCCTGATAAGCTTTAAGAACTGTACAGTAACCCATAATGATGAAATCCTTTTCCAACCGGAGTGGGGACGCTATGACATGGCAGTAGGAAAAGAGATAATTTCAGCATTTGCAGGACCTGCAGACCATAATTCATTTGATCTTATCACACACACTCCGTCCACCACTACAATAAAAAGTAAGAAAACCCCGGAAAGGGAAGAACTGGAATCCCTTTATAAGGCAGTAAGGAATATTAGAAAAGGAGAGAATACTAAATTCTCGCTTCATGCCGCTTTTGATATAACTAAAAAGCACCATCCTAAAGACTGGCTGTTATCGGTAGAAATCTATGAACTGGCTGCCGAAGACGACCCTAAACTGGCCAGGGAAGTAAAATCACACCTGGAAGGACTTAAAAAGTCAAGACCTGAAGTCGCACATCTTATCGATGATGGTATTGAGATGACCGAAAGTAATTTAGCAGCACCTACAGTTTAATCGCCTCCAGTGTTTCGGAATTCTTAATGGGTTGGTTTTGATATTCTAAAGTCCAGCCCATACTGTTGGTTAGGATATAAATTTTCTGAAGTTCGCTGATAAGCCTGTTTTTAGCATTGGACTTAAGAGAAGAACTTTCGATCTTTTTTGCTAAGGATTCTTCGATCCGTTCTTTGATCTTGTTATAATCTTCAGCTTCGAACTGATTGAGATAATCCTGTGTGACATCATAATACTTGATATTAGGATTTATATTGATCTCCTCCTTTGGAATATCCTTAATGATCACTTTCCTGTTCTCTTCATCAATCTCGATCTCCAGTTTGCTAAGATCGTAAGCCACGCTTACTTCAGCATTCACAACGATTAGAGCCTTTTTCCTGGCAGAAAGTATATCGAAATAAAAACTTTTAGAATTCTTATAAGTGAAAACCTGGGAGAAACTTCCCTCGGTTACCACAAGCTTACCTACATTCCTGATTTGTTCCTGGATAAGGGCTGTGTCCTCCCTAAGACTTTCTTTCTCGTCATTTTTGCTTTCCCAATACATGAATCCAAGGATAACCACAGCAATGAGAAGCACCGCCAGTAGAATGTTCTTCATACAGATAGATTTAGAATAGGAAAAGTTAGGAAAAAAGAAACAGAAGCGGGAGAATTAAAATATTAAAGAAAATTTAAAATGAAGCCCCTATAAAAAACTAAAGGACGGCCCCACCCGTCCTTTAGGATATTCTAAAATCTACCCCAACAAATTTTAGAAAACAAATTATCTATAAAATGCTGATTATTTGAGGTGTACATCCTTTCATAATCATTGCGATTTACATCAAATCTGCCTGGTAAAAATACGAATATTTTAATATAAAGTTTGAAAAAATCATTTCGTTTATATTAAAAAATTAACAATCCTAATAATAGCAAGGCCTGCGAAAAGGTTATTTCAGGGTATTTTTTTTGAATTTCCTCGATTTTCGCTTGTATTTTCGTAAGAAATTTCTTATGATCCTCTGAGTTTTCTGCGCGAGAACGATGAGAAAGTGCCTTTTGGATCTTCTCAATTTCAACACTTATTTCAATAGATTTTTCGGAAATCCAGTTGTGGGAAAAAAGCTTCCAAATATAATCCACCGCTACTTTATTTGGATGAAGCATATCTTCAGTATAAAAGCGATAATCCCTCAACTCATCCATCATGATCTCATAAGATGGAAAATAGACTCCGGAGCCACTATTTTTCAAAAACTCCTGCAAGGCAGTGATCAAATGAGCCTTGCTTTGCTGATTTTCCACCACGCCATCTTTTAAATGCCTTACGGGAGAAACCGTAAATATGATCTTTGCCTCCTCATTGATCCGGGAAATAGAATGTCCTATCACCTCCAGATCATTAATTATTTCATTCACAGGAGAAAGTTCCTTTCTAAATCTTTTTTGAGGGATCTTATGGCAATTTGCAACAATCTCTTCACTCCCCTCATAAATGTATCCCCAGGCAGTCCCAAGACTTATGATCACATGAGAAGCCTGCCCCAGGAACTCTCTGCTGGCCTGTAAGGATTTATTAAGATCTCCAAGGCATTCTTCCCTGGATTCACGACGCATACAGGAATGTGCCTCAAGAGATTGCCAACCCTCATTGAATTGGATCACATCGTTATCAGTATAATCGTCATTATTAGATAATCTTTGAAAAAACCTTCTTATAGGAGAGGGATGGAATATAATTCCGGTGGGATTCTGAAGATTTGGAAATTTAAACCACTCCAGCTTAGCTCCAATATTTTCGACAAAGCAGGAACCTATCAGAAACACAGCCCTGGTGTGTTCTATTTTAGGAAAGCCTTCCTGTACCGGAACTTTAGTTCTGAATTCCATATACTTAAATTAAAAAATCCCGGTCACAAATCCGGGATTTTCTTTTTATTTTATAAAACTTTCAGCTTTTTGCAGCGCCTCGTTCAGGCCACCTGGGTTCTTACCTCCGGCTGTAGCGAAGAATGGCTGACCTCCACCTCCACCCTGGATATATTTCCCTAGCTCTCTCACGATCTGCCCTGCATTCAGTTCCTTTTCCTTTACGAGTTCTTTGGAGATATAACAGGAAAGCAAGGCTTTACCATTCTGCTCGGCACCAAATAGCAGGAACAGGTTATCAAATTCCTCTCCCAGTTGAAAAGCCAGGTCCTTAATACCTCCTGCATCAAGATCCACTTTTTTGGAAAGAAAGTTTATGCCATCTATACTCTTTATTTCAGCTTTAAGATCAGATTTCAAATTCTTTGCCTTATCCTTTAACAAGCCTTCCACCTGTTTTTTTAGGGCTATATTCTCTTCCTGCAGATTATTGATAGCTTTTACCGGGTCTTTTGGATTCTTTAAACCGCTTTTGATATCATTCAGGATATTGGTTTGCTCTTCAAAATATTTCATGGCAGCTTCCCCGGTGATCGCCTCGATCCTTCTAATTCCGGAAGCCACTGCCGATTCGCCCGTGATCTTGAAATACCAGATATCTGAAGTGTTCTTAACATGAGTACCGCCACAAAGTTCCATGGATTCCCCAAAACGAATCGCCCTAACAGAATCTCCATATTTTTCGCCAAACAAGGCGATAGCTCCTTCGTCTATGGCCTCCTTATAACTAATCCCTCTTTTTTCATCCAGATCAATCTGCTCCTTTATCCTCGCATTTACAAAATTCTCAACTTTTTGAAGTTCTTCCTCAGTTAGCTTACTGAAATGAGAAAAGTCAAACCTTAAATAATCGCTCTGGACCATTGAACCCTTTTGTTCAACATGGGTTCCCAGAATACTTCTCAATGCCTGATGAAGTAAATGAGTAGCTGTATGATTACAGGCTGTATTAGATCTTTCTTTTTTATTTACAATGGCCTCAAAATTCGTCTCAGGATTTTGTGGAAGCGTTTTTACAAAATGTATTATCTGGTTATTTTCTTTCCTGGTATCCACTACATCTATAACGTCCCCTTCAGAAGATATAAGAATGCCTTTATCCCCAACCTGGCCTCCACCTTCAGGATAAAAAGGAGTTCGGTTAAGCACTACCTGATACATCTCTCCCTTTTTCTTTGATTCGACCTTTCGGTATTTCGCTATTTTCACATCAACTTCCAGCTGGTCATAGCCCACAAAGCTCTCATCTTCCACTTCTCCAAGATCTGTCCAGTCTCCAGCGCTTACCTGGGTCGCCTTACGTGATCTATCTTTCTGCTTCTTAAGTTCTTTTTCAAAACCTTCTTCATCGAGTTCAAATCCATTCTCTCTTAAGATAAGCGCGGTTAGATCTATAGGAAAACCATAAGTATCATAAAGTTCAAAAGCTTTTTCTCCCGATATTTTTTTATCGGCTGAACCTGTCATGAGATTTTCTAAAAGTACCAGCCCCTGATCAAGTGTTCTTAAGAAAGAGACCTCCTCTTCACGAATAACGTTCTTCATAAGGCTTTCCTGAGATCTCAACTCCGGAAAAGCAACACTCATTTGATCGCTTAATACCGCAACCAGCTTATAAATAAATGGCTCTTTAGTATCGAGAAAGGTAAATCCATATCTAATGGCTCTTCTTAATATTCTTCTAATAACATAACCGGCCCCTGTATTACTTGGCAGTTGACCATCGGCAATAGAGAAAGCCACCGCCCTAACATGATCGGCGATCACCCTCATGGCAATATCGGTCTCTTCAGCCTTGCCATATTCTGAACCGGTTATCTTTTCAATTTCTGAAATAAGCGGTGTAAAGACATCGGTATCATAATTAGATTTCTTCCCCTGAAGCACCATACATAATCTTTCAAAGCCCATCCCCGTATCTATATGTTTCGCAGGTAGTTCTTCAAGATCTCCGTTGGCCTTTCGGTTATATTGCATAAAAACGAGGTTCCAGATCTCCACCACCTGGGGATGATCCATATTTACAAGGTCTCTCCCCGGCGTCTTTGCCTTTTCTTCATC
>JAWWBH010000231.1:0-4672 GCA_033721075.1 Christiangramia sp. | reverse complement strand
GAGGGAGCGGTACTTAGTGCCATTCCGGCCATTCCGGCATTTTTCAGGAAATTTCTTCGTTTCATTTCTGGAAAAAAATTTCCTAAAGATAGGATTTTGGAAAATGAAAGACCAAATCTTTATACACTATCAAAAATGTTTGGAAACCTATCAGTTTAAATTATCGTTAAGGCGGACAAAATGGGGTGTATTAAACTTATATTCGTAAAAAAATATTGCTAATGCGTTGGATCATCTTACTGGCCTTTTATTTTGCGGTTGATTTATATGGGTATCAGGCAGTACGAAGTTTTTCAAAGAATATATGGGTTGGAATAATTTACTTTCTCATTTCAGCTTTTGTTATAGGAAACCTTATTTATCAATTTAATCAGCCTAACCAGGGTGGCACGTTCTCCGGCATCAGAGGTTATGCTATAGGGATCTTTTTAGCGTTTTTTGTTTCAAAAATCGTGCTTGCTATGATCATGCTGGGAGAGGATATCGTAAGAGTTCCTGTGGCTTTGGTGCAGAGGATCTTTGGCGGTTCAGAAGCTATCTCTATTCCTTCAAGAAGGAAGTTCCTGAGCACTGTGGCACTTGGGCTTGCAGCAATTCCCTTTGCTTCCTTGTTATATGGGATGTATAAAGGGAAATATGATTTCAGGGTGTTGAAGTACACCCTGTATTTTGAAGACCTTCCCGATGCATTCGATGGATACAGGATAAGCCAGATAAGTGATATACATAGCGGAAGCTTTGATAACAAGAACAAGATAGAGTATGGGGTAGAACTTCTGAAAGAACAGGATAGTGATCTTGTGGTTTTCACCGGTGATCTCGTGAATAACAAGGCTTCAGAAATGGAAGATTGGAAAGATCTTTTTTCCCGTGTAAATGCACGAGATGGAGTTTATTCGGTCCTGGGAAACCATGATTATGGAGATTATCATGACTGGGAAAGTGCGGAAGCAAAAAAGGAAAACCTTCAAAGGCTCAAGGAAACCCATACTGAAATGGGCTGGAACCTAATGTTGAATGAAAACCGGTTCATAGAAAAGAATGGTGAAAGGATAGCTTTGGTAGGAGTGGAGAACTGGGGTGCCGGAGGTTTTAAGAAAGCCGGTGATCTAGAAAAGGCCGGAACAGGTGTTGAAAAGAATGATTTCAAGATACTTTTGAGTCATGATCCTTCCCACTGGGAACAGGAGGTAAAAACCCATGAAAAACACTATCATTTAACCCTGAGCGGACATACGCACGGAATGCAGTTTGGAATCGAGATCCCGGGCTGGTTCAGGTGGAGCCCTGTGCAGTATCGTTATAAACACTGGGCAGGTATATATGAAGAAGCGGGGCGTTATATCAACGTGAACCGTGGCTTCGGATTTCTGGCTTATCCTGGCCGGGTTGGTATATGGCCAGAAATTAGTGTGATCGAGCTGAAAAAGGGCTCGAAACCCGCTTAATTAGAAGAATTTGCTATATTTGATTTAAGCTGGCATTATTGTGGCTGCCACTGGCTGAAATTAAATCCTGAATTATGTCAAAATTTGGTGAATTAGTAGATTTGAAAGTCCCTGTTTTGTTGGATTTCTATACCGAATGGAATGAGGCTTCCGTTGCCATGCATCCGGTTTTAAGAGATGTCGCTGCAGCGATGGGAGACAAGGCTAAGGTGATTAAGATAGATGTAGATAAGAATTCGCAATTAGCTGAGGCTTTAAGAGTGAAAGGACTTCCTACATTAATGATCTACAAATCTGGTGAGATGAAATGGCGGCATAGCGGTGAGCAGGATGCCAACACCCTGATTGGCTTGCTTAAGGAATATCTTTAAGGCTCCTCAATTCATAACCTTTTTCTGTAT
The DNA here is from genome assembly GCA_033721075.1 of Christiangramia sp. Taxonomy (GTDB): domain Bacteria; phylum Bacteroidota; class Bacteroidia; order Flavobacteriales; family Flavobacteriaceae; genus Christiangramia. The sequence continues at coordinate 2,823 of JAWWBH010000231.1, read as the reverse complement.
AATAATTTAGTATTCCAGGGAGGATATGCTTAATATTCCCAAATGCTTTTTGGCTGTCGTGAAGTACTATCGTGCTGCCTTCTACCGCATTTTCTATGACGTTCCTGTAGCATTTTTCCGGAGAAAATTCCTTTTCGTAATCACCGCTAATAACATCCCACATAACTATCCTGTAACCTGCTTTACTGAGTTCCCTGGCCTGTGAGTTTTTAATTTTTCCATATGGGGGCCTGAAAAGGGGGGTGTTGTTTATTCTCTTTTCTTTTTCTGAACCTGCTTTATTCTGAAAGTGAGCGGACATTATTTCTTCAGCGATCCTTATATTTTCCAGGTAAACTGATGTGGAAGTTTTCCACCCGTCAAGATGATTATGGGTATGATTTCCCACAGCATGACCTTCCTGAAGTATCCTCTTAAAAATATCCGGATATTTTTCGACATTTTCCCCAATACAAAAGAAGGTGGCTTTTGCTTTGAAGGCTTCGAGCTGATCCAATACCCAGGGAGTAACTTCAGGCACCGGCCCGTCGTCGAAAGTGAGATAAATTGTTCCGGGGGTATCAATGCGGGAAATCCTTCCTGGATAAAGCAATTTCAGCAATGCCGGGTATTTTGGCCAGAAGAATTTCATAATGGCTTAATGTTGATAGTTGTCATTCCGAGCCGAAGGCGAAGGAATCTCTAGTGTTTTATAAAGATCTCTTTGCTTAGTTCATATGATCTGTTTCCCTTTAATCCTCAACTGAATCCAAAGCCATAGAGTCGATATTGCTTGGCGCCGGTGAGGCACCATCAATGCCTTCATCCAGTACTTCCTGTTGGGGAGACGGTACTTCAGTATCAAGTTCTTCATCCTCCCTGTAGAAATGTTTGAACAACCGCAGATAGCTGTTGAATTCTTCGGCTTTTTCTCTTACCATATCCCTGTCTTCATAAACTGATAGAAGATCAACAAGACCGCGGTAACGTTCCATATCGGTTATGATCTCATCAGCATACATATACTGGCGGTCCACATCCCAGTTGCTGTAAAAGGTAAGGTTCTCCTGGTATTTTTCTGTGACTTTCTCCCACAGCTTCCTGGCTTTTTCAGGCCTGTTCACTTCATAATATCCGCTAATGAAGGGTTCAAGAAGCGTATAATAGTCGTAATATTCAACCGGCATATGCTTCATTCCCAGATCGAGTACCTCTTCAGCATGAATGGTGTCCCCTTCATTCAGAAGGTTTTCAGTTAATCTTGCGAGGTTGCTTCGATAGGTGATACTGTTCTTTCTGGTTTCGGGGTCATGGTAAATGTCTGGTGAGCCCATATTGCCCCAGTCCCAGTTCTTGACGATGTTGTACATCTTTTCAGTATTCACCCTTCCCATGTCGAAAGGATTTCTAGGGTCAAGCGGGGTTCTGATAGGCACCAGCTTATAGGTCACTCCTTCAAGCTGAAGGTAATCTTTCATCCACAGGTAATCATCATCTCCAAAGCTTCCTCCGGTAAAATAAATGGGTCTTTCCCAGTTATTGTTAGCCAGAATATCCAGCATCAATAATCGGTTCTTGTAAAGGATCTGGCTGTCTATGGTAATGTCTATATGATCAACGATCTGATCTGCTTCAGATTCATCAACGATTCCATTTTCAAGAACGGTTTGCTTGTCTACCGGTATTCTCACATACCTTGAAGGGAATGTGTTTATCATGGATCCGCTTTGTAGCTCCGCTTTCGTGCGGGGATCCTCGTTTTCGATGTAGTTCATCCAGGTGCCTATTAGCACAGTATCCTGAGTAACTTCCTTCAGGAATATGGCATCGTTCTTACCATTATAAAAGTCATTTTCCAGCTGTGAAGGAACGGGATCACTTTCAAAGGCCTTTCTTTTCATCTGGTCAATATACCAGTCGGTAGCCAGAAGGCTGGTATTCACAATACGAACATCTGTCCTGTATTTTTCTACCTGTTGAACATACCAGAGTGCAAAAGTATCATTATCACCTATGGTAAATAATATTCCGTTTTCATCCACAGAATCCAGGTACATTTTTGCCATAATGAATGCAGTATCTCTGCCGGAGCGATCATGATCGTCCCAGTTTTCAGAAGCGAGTAAAACGGGAACGCACAGCAAACTCCCCACGATAACCACCGGAGCCACGATCTTCGGGCTGATGGATCTTTTGAGCTTGTCAAAAAGAGCATAGACTCCAAAGCCTATCCAAATTGCAAATACATAAAATGAACCAACCAGTGCATAATCTCTTTCTCTTGGTTCAAATGGCCTTTCGTTGAGGTATATTTTCAGTGCAATGCCGGTAAAAAGGAAAAATACCATGAGCACCCAGAAGTTTTTCTTGTCGCGTTTTAACTGGAATACAAATCCTATAATTCCAAGGATCAGCGGAAGGAAAAAATAGGTGTTTCGGGCTTTATTGTTCTTTACATCTGAAGGCAGGTCTTCCTGGGAACCTATATGCCATTCGTCGATGAACTTTATTCCGCTTATCCAATTACCGTGAAGGTCATTATATTTCCCCTGGATATCGTCCTGCCGACCGGTAAAGTTCCACATAAAGTAACGCCAGTACATATAACCTATCTGATATTCCAGTAAATAGGCGATATTTTCGGCAAAAGAAGGTTTTTCCACATCCAGATAATCACTGAACTGGCTGAGGAACTTATGGTAATCTTCCATGTCCCTCTCACCCCTTGAAAACTGGTTCTTGAATTCGTTTACTGCAGAGATCAGTCTTTCTTCACCCTGGTATTCTTGCTTTACCGTGAAATCCAGCGGCCCTGTAAATTCCATGTAGTTCACGGCATGCTCT
>JAWWBH010000230.1:0-4688 GCA_033721075.1 Christiangramia sp. | reverse complement strand
GTTTGTGTTTTGGTTACATAAATATAGTAAAACCAATTTTGTTTTAACACTTATCTTAAAATTTTAACAGTAATTAAAAACGATTATCTCCACTTAGAACGTCCCCAATTCCTCCCAGAATACTGCCTTCTCCTTTATCTTTCCCTCCTTGTTGCGGTGCAGCCTGGTGTACTCTGCTGGCAAGTCGGCTAAAGGGTAAGGATTGAATATAAACGGTGCCAGGCCCGGTAAGAGTGGCAAAGAACAATCCTTCTCCACCAAAAAGAGTATTTCGTATCCCTCCCACAAATTCAATATTATAATCTACTGTTTGAGTAAAGCCTATAATACAACCTGTATCGACTTTTAATTTTTCTCCGGGCTGCAACTCTTTTTTGGCCATGGTTCCGCCAGCATGCACAAAGGCCATTCCGTCTCCTTCTACTTTCTGCATTATAAAGCCTTCACCTCCAAAGAATCCCCTGCCTAATTTCCTGCTGAACTCTATGCCTATGGATACTCCCTTTGCCGCACATAAAAAAGCATCTTTTTGGCAGATGAATTTCCCATTGAACCGGGTAAGGTCTATAGGAATGATCTTACCGGGATATGGTGAAGCAAAACTTATCTTTCTCTTAGCCTGTATCTCATTGGAAAAAATGGTCATAAACAGGCTTTCACCTGTGAGCAAACGTTTTCCGGCTCCCAGTACTTTCCCAAGAAAACCTTCATTTTGCCTGGAGCCGTCTCCAAAAATGGTATCCATTCTTATACCATCGTCCATCATCATGAAATTACCTGCTTCCGCGATAACGGCTTCCTTAGGATCGAGTTCCAGTTCTACATACTGCATCTCCTCTCCGAAGATCTGATAGTCTATCTCGTGTGCGTTCATTTTTTATAGCTTTAAGCTTAAAGCTATACGCTCTAAGCATGTTTATTATATTATTCAATATCAAAAAATAGCTGAGCTATAGATAGCTCAATTCTTATTTTCAAGCCTAAAGGAATTATCCTCTGCGAAGAGGTATTCTATTAATTTTAAAATAAAGGCTTTAAGCTTAGCGCTTTTAACTTTTAGCTTTCACGGTCCATTCAAATTCAAAAACAGAAACTTCTTCCCCTTCCTCGTTTACGCCAATTGCCTTCATCCAAAAGGTCTGCCCTTCGCCGGTTTCTAAAGTCTTCTTAATATAAGTAGCAGCTTTATCCCCATCGTAACAGCTGAAAATGATCTTTCCCCTGGCTTTTTTTAGAAACTCCGATTTATTGCGGGCTACCAGCATGGAGATTTTTTCTTCGGAAGCCTGAATCTTATCCATTACCAGTGCGCCTGTGCTAAGTTCAGCCGCCATCCCCTGCACCGCCCAGTACATAGATCGAAACGGATTCTGATTTATCCACCGGTGTTTTACGCTTACGTCACACTGGGACTCATCTATATGCTTAACCCTCACACCACATATCCAGGCGCTAGGAAGTTTCATGATTAGAAAAGAATTGAGTTCAGAGGAAGAAAGCTTCATTTAAAAGGGTTTTGGATGATTTTCCCATAAAAATAGGAAATAAACACGAGTCTATTATTCTTAATTTTTTGTTAAATTTCAGTACTTTGTTTTGCATAATACCTTCTTTTAGATATATATTTGTATAAGAATCTAATAGGTTATATAATCATCAATCAAAATTCATCATCATGTACAAATCATCTAACCCTCAGGAAATTGCTTTAAATGCTAAGCGAATTAAGATCTATCTGGTTGTAGCTTTTATTTACCTCTATTTAATAACTACGATATTCTTATAGGACCAGGAAACATTAAAAGAATTTAAAATGACGACAGAAACCATCAATCAAAACACCACGCTGGCTACCGTACTTCATCTATCGGTATTCACACAGTTCTTTATTCCGTTGGGAAATTTCATCTTCCCAACACTGTTATGGCTAAGCCGCAAACAGGATCCTTTTGTAGATCATCATGGAAGAAACGCTCTGAATTTTCAGATAAGCATCTTTCTCTACTCGGTTTTTCTGATTGCGGCAGGAGCCGTAACCTTTATTTACTTCGGTATAAAGTTCAGCCTTAAAGAACCTTTGTTCCTGCACGAAGACTCTTTTGTTATAGAAAGTTTTACGGAGGCCCTGCCCTTTTTCATCATCATAGGGGTATTTGGATTACTATTATTAGGTCTCTTTATTCTTGAGCTCTTTACCGTTATAAATGCCAGCATCAAGGCAAGTGAAGGTAAACTATATAATTATCCGTTAACCATCAATTTTATCGGTGCCGATGTGCCCGATGATCCTAACCATCAATCAGGTCAATCAAAAAATGAACAGTTTAATGACACCCAAAAACAAACAACATGAAGATCGAAAATACAAAAGCCCAGATGCGTAAGGGTGTACTGGAGTACTGCATACTCTCCGTCCTCAAGGACGAAGATGCCTATGTGGCAGAAATCCTGGACACACTAAAAGACGCAAAGCTGCTGGTTGTTGAAGGCACCATTTATCCCCTTCTTACGAGGCTGAAAAATGCCGGACTTCTCAATTACCGGTGGGAAGAATCCACCAGCGGGCCGCCTAGAAAATATTACGGCCTAACCGAAACCGGTAAAATTTTCCTCAGGGAACTTACAGGGACCTGGGAAGAACTGCAATCTGCAGTAAACCTTGTAACCACTCAAAAAAAGAAGAATCATGAATAAGACAGTAAATATAAATCTTGCCGGCATTTTCTTTCATATAGATGAGGATGCTTATGCCAAGCTACAGCGGTACCTGGAAGCTATAAGGCATTCCTTTTCCAATACGCAGGGGCGTGATGAGATCATCTCAGATATCGAGGCTCGTATTGCTGAATTATTTAATGAAAAGATCAAAAATGAACGTCAGGTAATAAGCATTAAAGAAGTAGAAGAAGTCATTGCCATTATGGGACAACCCGAAGATTATATGGTAGATGAAGAGATCTTCGAAGACGAACCTAAAAGAAGTGATTCAACAAAAACAGTTGGCAAAAAACTCTTCAGGGACCCTGAAACCGGTTACGTTGGAGGCGTTTCTTCAGGACTGGGACACTATCTTGGAATTGAAGCCATTTGGATAAGGTTATTATGGATCCTCTTGACCATCTTCTCCAGCGGAGCTTTCGTACTGATATATATCGCTTTCTGGATCTTTGTTCCCGAAGCTAAAACCACGGCAGATAAGCTGGCAATGCGCGGAGAGGAGGTTACCATCAGCAATATCGAGAAAAAGATACGCGAGGGTTTTCACGAGGTTTCAGATAGTATAAAAAATGTAGACTACGAGAGATATGGTAAGCAGGCAAGCGCCGGTGCCAGCTCTGCAGCTACAAGCCTTGGTAATATTATCAAGTTCTGTCTGAAACTATTTGTAAAATGCGTAGGCATATTGTTATTACTTATCGCAGGATCAACCCTAATAGCACTGTTTGTTGGGCTGTTCGCCGTTGGAACCTTTGGAATCATTGAGGCTCCATGGACAGATTATGTAGAAATGGTGAATACAGGCGCCCCGTTATGGGTTCTCTCCCTGTTGTGCTTTTTTGCGGTTGGAATACCATTCTTTTTCCTGTTCGTTCTGGGATTGAAGATCTTAGTGAAGAACCTGAGATCTATAGGTAGAATCGCTTTATTAACGCTACTTGGAGTCTGGTTGATTTCCATTATCGGTTTAAGCGTAATTGGTATTTCGCAGGCCACGAACAGGGCATTTGACGGAGATGTAGCCAATACCGAGAAGTTAACAGTAAGACCCACGGACACTCTGTTCCTCAGAATGAGACATAATTCAGAATTCACAGGAAAAACCTGGCGTAGTTCAGATTTCAGGATAGCCTATGACGAGGGTAATAAAGTTCTTGTTGGTAATGACATCCGGTTAATTGTGAAATCTACCAAAGATTCCATGGCTAAGATAGAGGTCATTAAGTCAGCTGAAGGAAAGGATTTTCAGGATGCAAGGCAAAGAGCTGAAAATATAAACTATTCTACCAGCCTTATAGGAAATGAGCTTTTACTGGATAGTTATTTCACCACCGATTCAAATTACGGATATCGTGACCAGGAAGTACAGGTAACTCTTTTCCTGCCTGAAGGGACGACTCTTTATGCAGACGAAAATACTTCCTCATTTCATCGAAACGCCGATTATTATGGTGATATCCTGATTAGCGGTGAGGAAGGCCATTTTCTAAAAGTAATTGAAAATGAAACTTCCTGCGAAGACTGCCCTGTAGACACCTGGGAAGATTCAGACGATGACACCTGGGACGAGAATAATGAGGACTGGGACAGTTCAGATGATTTTAATGCTAGGATAAAGGTAAATGATGAGGAACTGAATATCAGGGTAAATGACAAAGGTGTGAAGGTAAACGATCAGGAGGTTGATCGGGTAAGAATAGACAGGAATGGAATCGAAATAAATAATTAATCATGGGCACTCTCATCAATCTCTTAATAAGTTTCATCATGGGTCTTTTATTTGGCCATCAAATGGAAGAACCAAAAACCGCTCACAATGAATTACGGAAAGATAAAATAGAGATCTTTCAAAAACTCAAAGCCCAGCAACAGGTGCTGGAATGCTAACCGACAATCAATAAGCCTCCTTTGGGAGGCTTTTTCTATATTTGATATATTTCAAAACTTATTTATGATAAAAAAACTACCCT
>JAWWBH010000229.1:0-4690 GCA_033721075.1 Christiangramia sp. | reverse complement strand
GTCAGTAGAGTATTATACTTCTGATCTCTGGCGGCAATAAGGTTGTATTTAAGTTTTCTGAATTTATTCCCAGACACTTCAGGATGAAGCATATCTTCCCTTTTAAGCCAAAGCTTAATTCCCCCCGGAAATTCCCTTATGAATTCATTCGGAATAGCTTCTGAAAAGCGACTGTCAAAAAAGTCCGGCATGCTGCAAAACTAGTTGATAAGATTTAGAATGAATAAAAAATTGTAGGTCAAGCTGTCCCGAAGCATCGGGAGTTTAAGCGAAACCAGAAATTAAAGAAATTTCCGGAAAGCCCATAAAGGCCGACTTTTTAAATAATTGAGATCATATTCGCGGCGATAGGCTTCCCTTTCAAAACTGATATTTCGATAGGCCAGCATCCCATTACGACAGTCAAGATACCTCACAAAAAATTCAATGGCATACCATACATAGAAAAAGACAACCAGCAATTCCAGCTGCTGCCTAAGGTGAATTCGTTCGTGATTTAAAAAGTATTTATCCTTTTTTAGCTGTTTGCTCTCAAGGAAAACAAAGGGCCATAAACTAAGGCCCTTGAATCTGCCCGAAAGCAGCCTTTTGTTCACGATCAAAATCATGCTTTCAAGATAAGAAATTGTATTTTAGCCCCATGAGTTTTCAGAAAAAAAGAATACCGTTAGAGGAGGGAGATTATTACATTACCCCTGAAGGCTATCGTTGTTTTACTGAACAATATCATTTAAAAAGAGGTTATTGCTGTGAAAGCGGTTGCCGCCACTGCCCTTACGGATACAATAAAAAAACAAACCGACAAGAAACATAATCAATGAAATTTAAAGATCAGATACTGGAAGGAATTCCTGATAGATTACCAGAACCAAAGACTTATGACGAATCTTTAAATCATGCTCCCAAGCGCAAGGAAATCCTTGACGAGGAAGAGAAAAAACTTGCGCTGGAAAACGCACTTAGATATTTTGCTAAAAAACATCATAAAACGCTGCTTCCCGAATTCAGAGAAGAGCTAGAAAAATACGGGCGTATCTATATGTATCGGTTTAAACCGGATTATGAATTTTACGCCAGGCCTATAGATGAGTACCCGGGAAAAAGTGTACAGGCAAAAGGCATCATGCTAATGATCCAGAACAACCTGGATCCTGAGGTCGCCCAGCACCCTGAAGAGCTTATCACCTATGGAGGAAACGGAGCTGTATTTCAGAACTGGGCTCAGTACAGGCTTACCATGAAATACCTGGCCGAAATGGACGACAACCAGACACTGGTCATGTATTCAGGTCATCCTATGGGTCTATTCCCATCACATCCAAATGCTCCGCGAGTGGTTGTTACCAATGGAATGATGATCCCAAACTATTCAAAACCTGATGACTGGGAAAAATTCAATGCCCTTGGAGTTACCCAGTATGGCCAGATGACGGCGGGAAGTTATATGTATATTGGCCCACAGGGAATCGTACATGGGACTACCATAACGGTGCTGAATGCAGGAAGGAAGATCGCAAAACAGGGAGAAGATCTTAGAGGAAAACTATTTATCACTTCAGGGCTTGGAGGCATGAGCGGAGCCCAGCCTAAAGCAGGAAATATTGCTGGCTGCATAACCATATGTGCCGAAGTCAACCCAAAAGCCACTCAAACCCGACACAAACAGGGCTGGGTGGACGAAGTTATAGATAATGTTGAAGAACTTGCCTCAAGAGTTAAAAAGGCCAGGTCACAAAAAGAAGTGGTATCTATAGCATACCAGGGTAACGTAGTGGAAGTTTGGGAATATTTTGCCGAAAATGATATTTATATAGACCTGGGAAGCGACCAGACCTCCCTTCATAATCCATGGGCCGGAGGATATTACCCGGTGGACCTGAGTTTTGAGGAAGCCAATGAAATGATGGCTTCGAACCCTGAAGAATTCAAGGCAAAGGTTCAGGAAAGCTTAAGACGGCAGGCGGCGGCTATTAATAAACACACCGCCAGAGGCACCTATTTCTTTGATTATGGAAATGCCTTTTTACTGGAAGCTTCCAGAGCAGGGGCAGAAATCTTAAGTGAGGACGGCAAAGGTTTTAGATACCCGAGTTATGTTCAGGATATCATGGGCCCAATGTGTTTTGATTATGGTTTTGGACCATTCAGATGGGTTTGTGCCTCGGGAAAAGAGGAAGACCTTCAAAAGACCGATGAGATCGCAACCAGGGTGCTCACTAAATTAAAAGAGAAGTCTCCTTCTGAGATCCAGCAACAGATGCAGGATAATATAAAATGGATAAAAGGCGCAAGAGAGAACAGGCTGGTAGTAGGATCAAAAGCCAGAATACTCTATGCCGATGCAGAGGGAAGAATAGAAATAGCCAAAGCCTTTAACGATGCCATTGGCCAGGGCGAGATAGGCCCAGTGGTTCTGGGCAGGGATCATCATGACGTTTCCGGAACCGATTCTCCCTACAGGGAAACCTCTAATATTTATGACGGCTCCCGCTACACTGCAGATATGGCTATACAAAATGTGATAGGAGATAGTTTTAGAGGAGCCACCTGGGTGAGCATTCATAACGGAGGTGGTGTTGGATGGGGAGAGGTGATCAACGGAGGCTTCGGCATGATTCTTGAAGGGGATAAAGCATCTGAAGATCGTTTGAAATCTATGTTGTTCTGGGATGTTAACAACGGAATTGCCCGCAGATCCTGGGCAAGGAACAAAGAGGCTGTTTTCACCGCCAAACGCGCCATGGAGATGAATCCGCAGCTTAAGCTTACCATTCCGAACATGGTTGATCCAACGCTTTTCGATTAAAGTTTGTACAAATTTAAAATCGAACCTATGAAATTTCTAAAATTTACACCTGTACTGCTGGTATTTGCAGTTCTATTAACCTCCTGTGATAGCGTGAGGGTCGCATCAGATTATGATCGCGAAGCTAATTTTAATGAATATGGAACCTTCGCTTTTTTCAAGCCAGGTATAGATAAAGCCGAAATATCAGACCTTGATAAGAAACGGATTTTAAGAGCCATTGAAACCGAAATGCAAAAGAAAGGCTTTACCAAGTCTGAAAACCCAGATCTGCTTGTTAGTATATTCACTAAAACAAACGAGAACATCAACATCTACCAGAACAACTATCCCTACTGGGGTTATGGCTGGGGATGGCATCCATGGTACTGGGGAAGCGGTTTCAATACCGTTAACCGTACCAGCGAAGGAACCCTGTACATAGACCTTATAGATTCTGAAGACAAGGAGCTCGTATGGCAGGGAATGGGTACCGCCGCACTTGCACGCGAGGTGAACAAGAAACAGGAACGCATCAACGAGATCGTAGCAAAGATCATGGAGAAATATCCTCCAGGAATGGAAAAATAAAGAAATATAAAAGCCCCTCATCAAGGGGCTTTTTTTATACGCAGTCGTTAACCATAATCTTCCCTTTCTATTTCAAATTTTGTACTTTTAACGCAAACGTTTTAGTAAACCCTAATCATGTTAGATAATATTCAATCCAATGAGATCCTGGATAGGCTTCCTGCCCATCTGAAACAATATATCAAGCCACAGAATTATGAGGACTACACTCCTATTAATCAGGCGGTTTGGCGCTATGTGATGCGTAAGAATGTTGATTATCTCAGCAAGGTTGCTCATGAATCCTACCTTGAAGGTTTAAAACAAACGGGAATTTCTATTGACAGTATTCCTAACATGTACGGCATGAACCGTATACTAAGGGATATAGGCTGGGCCGCGGTAGCGGTAGACGGTTTTATACCTCCAGCAGCTTTTATGGAATTTCAGGCCTATAATGTACTTGTGATCGCAAGTGACATCCGTCAACTTGAACATATTGAATATACTCCTGCGCCTGATATTATCCATGAAGGCGCTGGCCATGCGCCTATTATTGCCAATCCGGAATACGCTGAATATCTCAGACGTTTTGGAGAAATAGGCTGCAAGGCGATCTCCAGTTCTCATGATTATGAGATCTATGAAGCCATCAGGGAACTTTCAATCTTAAAGGAAGCAGAAGACACTCCTGCAGAAAAGATAAAAGAAGTTGAAAAAAAGGTAGACGACCTTCAGAATGCCGAAGTAAAGCCAAGTGAAATGGCTCAGATTCGAAATCTTCACTGGTGGACGGTTGAGTATGGGTTAATTGGGACACTGGAACATCCTAAAATATACGGTGCCGGTCTTCTTTCCTCAATTGGTGAAAGCAAATCCTGTCTCACAGATGCAGTTAAAAAATATCCATACACTATTGAAGCTGCAAAGAAGGAATTCGATATCACTAAACCTCAGCCACAGCTTTTTGTAACACCTGATTTTGCGTATTTAAGCCTGGTGCTTGAAGAGTTTGCTAATAAAATGGCCCTGAGAAGAGGCGGACTTGAAGGAGTACAAAAACTAATAGATTCAAAGAATATTGGTAGCATTGAATTAAGTACTGGGATACAGATCTCTGGAAATTTTGACAATGTAAGAGATTATGAAGGTGAACCCATATATTTTCAAACCAGGGGAAAAACAGCTCTTGCTTACCGCGAAAAAGAACTGGTAGGTCACGGAGTATCGACCCATCCAGAAGGTTTTGGTTCTCCTGTTGGTAAACTAAAAGGCATTAATCTGGCCATAGAAGATATGAGTCCACGAGATCTTAGAGCTTATGCGATCTACGAG
>JAWWBH010000228.1:0-4705 GCA_033721075.1 Christiangramia sp. | reverse complement strand
TTTATGGCGGTAGAAACATTTGGCATTGAAAAAAAGAAAGTAGACAAGAAACTTTATGACTATCAACAGAAGGATATAAATAAGATATTCGGGGTTATAGATGAACATCCCGAAAGGTACAACCTTCTTTATCAGCTTCCCACAGGTGGCGGTAAGACGGTAATCTTCTCCCAGATCACAAGGGAGTATATTCAAAGAACCAATAAGAAGGTTCTTATCCTAACCCACAGGATTGAACTTTGCAGGCAAACATCAAAGATGCTTTCCGGCTTTGGCGTGCGGAATAAGATCATAAACAGCAAGGTAAAGGAACTTCCAGATCAGGATGATTATATGTGTTTTGTTGCAATGGTGGAAACCCTTAATAACCGCCTGAACGATGAAAAACTCGAGATTCAGGATATTGGCCTTGTGATCATCGATGAGGCTCATTACAATTCCTTCAGAAAGCTGTTCAAATTTTTTGAGAAGTGCTTTATTCTTGGAGTGACTGCCACTCCTTTAAGCTCTAATATAAAGCTTCCTATGAAAGACAACTACAGGGAGCTTATCGTTGGAGATTCAATAAAGTCCCTTATTGAAAAAGGTTTCCTTGCCCGGGCGAATATCTACAGTTATAATGTGGGTTTAACCACGCTGAAGGTTGGTATGAATGGTGATTATACAGTAAAGTCTTCGGAAGAACTTTACTCCAACTACAGTATGCAGGAAAAGCTTCTTACTGCCTATTATGAAAAGTCCAAAGGTAAAAAGACGCTTATTTTCAACAATGGTATAAATACTTCGGTAGAAGTCTATCATACTTTTAAGAATGCAGGGTTACCAATTAGACACCTGGATAATACCACCAGTAAACAGGAAAGAAAGGATATACTCAGGTGGTTTAAACATACTCCAGATGCTATAGTGACTTCTGTAAGTATACTTACTACCGGTTTTGATGAACCTACCGTGGAAACCATCATACTCAACCGGGCTACAAAATCGCTTACCCTATATTTTCAGATGATAGGTCGTGGTTCCCGTGTGCTTAAACATAAGGATGAGTTTACCGTGATAGACCTTGGTAATAATATGGCCAGATTTGGTCACTGGAGCACTCCGGTCGACTGGAAGCAGATTTTCCGTTCTCCAGATTTCTACTTTGAAAATCTTCTTAGTGATGAAGAGATAGAAAGAGAATTCCAGTATGAAATGCCGCCAGAACTTCGTGAGAAATTCTCGAATACCGAGGATGTTAGTTTTAATATTGAAGCGGCTTATGACGAGGTTATAAAAAAAGGACTTAAATCCAAGTCGGTTTTGGAATGGTCCTTAGAACAGCATGTAAAAATGTGTGTGGAGAATAGTGAAGATGTTTTTGATGCCAGGATACTTGCTAAAGAACTTAAAGACGATATCGCCTCGAGGATCAAACAATATTCCTATTGCATTAGTAAGAGTACCAAGAACTATCGTGAATGGCTTGAAGAGGACTATTCCAGAAAGTTGAGAATGCAGATAAACAAGGAATTTTAATTCTTATCCTTTTTTCCAAATAGACGCTGAAAGAATCCTTTTTTCTTTTTCTTCTTTTCGGGTTTATCCTGACGTTCTTTATTATTTCCGGAAAAGAGACGTTCAAAGAAATTGTCACGTTCCTCAGGCGGGCATTCCATCATTTCGGCAAGCTCTGGTGAAAGAGGGGAGAAGCGTGCATTTGTAATTTCATCAAAGGAAGAATCGGCATTCATTTTCTGCATTAATCCGGCAAATATGGGTAATGCTGAATTAGCACCCTGGCCTATGGCAGTATTCCTGAAACCTATCCTATGATCATCACTTCCAACCCAGGTTACACAAACCAGTTCCGGATTCATCCCTACGAACCATCCATCCTTATTATCCTGAGTGGTTCCTGTCTTTCCTGCGAGATCATTACGCAAGCCGTATCTATACCTTAGCCTGGCTGCGGTGCCCTCATTAACTGTCGCCTGAAGCATGTTGATCATGATCTTCCTTGTATCTTCTGAAAAGGCTCTGGATCTTGATACCTGAGGTTTGAATTCGGCAAGCAGGTTACCGTTTCCATCTTCGATTTTGGTTATATAATAAGGTTCAGAATAATGCCCTTTATTTACAAAACTGGTATATGCCGTTGTAAGTTCACTTAAACTTAATGAAGCCGTTCCCAGCGCAATCGATGGAACCGCCGGCAGGTTTGATTCGATACCCATCCGCCTGGCCTGGTTGATCACATTGCCTATCCCGGTTTCCATTAATACCTTTACAGCGATAGTATTCATAGAACGACTTAGTGCCATTTTAAGATTGTAGTTCATATTTGGGTCATCACCTTCAGAAGAGGAGTTGGATGGAGTCCAGCCGTCTTCATAGGTTACTTCCCGTACCGAAAAGTAGGAGCAGGGATCCATACCGCTTTCCAGTGCAGCGGAATATACTACCGGTTTAAAGGTAGAACCAACCTGTCTTTTACTTTGTGCAACATGATCGTACTTAAAAAACCTGAAGTCTATTCCGCCTACCCATGCATGTACCGCTCCGTTTTCAGGGTCTACTGCCAGCAGCCCGGAATTAAGGAATTTCAGGTAATGTGAGATACTGTCAACGGTGCTCACATTTTTGGTCTCCATTCCTTCATAATTGAACAATTCAGTAGGATGCGGTTGTTCAAGCTTTTTCAGTATCTCAGATTCGCTAAGGCCTTCCTTTTGAAGTGCCTGGTATTTGTCAGACCTCTTTATGGCATCCTGAAGTATTTCTTTATTCCTAACCCAGGGAGCATACTTTCCATATGATTTTTCATGTTGCTCCTGCAATGCAGCCATATGTTCGATCATGGCTTCTTCGGCCAGCTGTTGCATCTTATAATTAAGGGTGGTATGAACAATCAGCCCGTCCCTGTAGATATTGTATTTTTTCCCGTCCTTATTTTTCAGTGTGTCCAGAACAGTGCTCACCTTTTTCCTAACCTGCTCTCTGAAATAAGGAGCTATTCCTTCATCGTGACTGTAGCTTTTATAATCCAGCACCATAGGCAGTAATTTGGCCTCTTCAGCCTCTTCCATGGTCAAATAATCATATTTTGCCATTTGCATAAGGACCACATCACGTCTCAACCGACTTCTTTCAGGGAAAATTCTAGGATTGTAATAATGACTGGCCTTTAGCATTCCAACCAGTACCGCTGCTTCTTCGAGACTTAATTCAGAAGTATGCTTATTAAAAAATTTAAGGGAGGCGCTCTCTATTCCATAGGTATTATCACTAAAGGGTACAGTATTAAAATACAGTTCGATGATCTCATCCTTAGAATATATATCCTCCAGCCTTTTCGCGATGATGGCTTCCTGCATTTTATTTATAACGATCCCGAACAGACCAAAATCACGCCTGCCGTATATATTTTTTGCAAGTTGCAGTGTGATCGTGCTTCCTCCTCCTGCCGAATCGTCCTGGAGCAGAATGGATTTAAAAAAAACTCTCAGCAAACTGCGGTTATCTATCCCGTCATGTTCATAGAACCGGGCATCTTCAGTAGCTATAAGAGCTTCAATGAGATGGGAGGGGAGCTGGGAAAAACCTATTGGCTGGCGATCGTATACATAAAACTTTCCTATAAGTTCACCATTCGCTGCAAGTACTTGCGTGGCCTTGTTTTGTTTGAGTTCTGTTAGCTCTTTAGATGTTGGGATCTTGCCCCACATTCCAAAGTAAATACTTCCAAAGAAAAGAAAGAAAAGGGCAGTTAAACTTAGTAGAATTATCAGTGCCCATTTGATTTTGGGATGCCTTTTTATTTTTTCTAACATTTATTCTGAATGTAATAGCTGCAAATAAACAAATGTTTGAGGCAGGACATTCAATTTTAAGCTTATTTTAATGTTTTTTAACCAAAAATTATAGCCGGTGAACTGCGGTTCACCGGCTAGGTTGAAATAGCTTTCATACGAGGGGATTTTGGGGGATTATGCGTATCGCCTTCTTGAATACCAGCACATTCTATTTGAGGTGCTTTTTGCGTTCAGGAAAGGCTTTCGATGAGTTGAATTACCTTCCCTTCCCGCAGCAAAATCCTGGATGATGTTAGATAGAACTGTCATGATCGATGAAATTTTAATTGATGAATATTGATGAATTATGCTATTTGTCTATAGTCATACCAATTCAAATGAATTGAAGGGTCCTTCAGGTTCAAAAAAGGTCTGCGATGGGTTAGTCCTCCTTCTTTGCTTGAACCAAAGTCCTGGATGATACTGTCTAGCGTTCTCATAATTGATGAATTTTAATGGTTGATGATTTCGTTAAGCAAATCTCCTTCTGCTTAATAAGCTATTCTGCATTGTATTAGCTTCTGTATTCATAAAAGATCTTCTGCTTTTGGTGTTGTTTAATAAAGTTGCCATGATTGATGAATTTTAATTGTTGATGATTTTAATTATGCGAATCTTCTTTTTCTACTTAAAAAGCTATTTTGCATTGTATTAGCTTCTGTATTCATAAAAGATTTCCTGCTTTTGGTGTTGTTTAATAAAGTTGTCATAATTTCAATTTTTAATGATTGTTATACCTAAAAGACGACGATAAAAATTTTCTGTTACAGTACTATGTAATAAAAGGTACTGGATTAACAATATTTTAACTTTAGGCTTAATTCAGTATAAATCACTAGATTACATCCGGGTCTGGAAATTCAAAGTATTGT
>JAWWBH010000227.1:0-4724 GCA_033721075.1 Christiangramia sp. | reverse complement strand
TACTCTTCGGTAATAATGTTGAAGAATGATTCAATCTCAGTTGTAGGATAATCATCCTTTAACTGATCTTTAAACTGTATTTTTAAATGAGAAAGAAGAATGTTTAAAGCTGAAAGTTTTTAGTTAAAAGCTATAAGCAAAAAAAATTGATGAAATCAGTTTTTATAACGCCCCCTTTGGGCTTATTGCTATGGGCGTACAGCTGTTTCGTCATAAAGACAGTGCAATTGTAATGACCGGTATTACCAAGTGGTTTATCTATCACCTCAAAACCATTCTTATCATATAATTTACGTGCGTTTACCATATAAGGCATCGTTTCTATATAGCATTTTTTAAAGCCATTTTTTTTTCCGAACTCAAGACAGCGGGTGATCATTTTGGTTCCTATCCCCCTACCCCTGGCCTCAGGCAGAAAATACATCTTTTGAAGTTCACATATTTCATCTTCCATTCCGGTTAAAGGCGCAATCCCAGCTCCACCAATTATTTTTAAACCTTCTTCCACTACAAAGTATACACTTTTGTCATTTTCATAGGTTCGGGTCATATCATCCAATGCCTTATCTTCATATGCAGTCCCCACTTTAGGAACACCCATTTCAATAAGAACACTTCTTATTAACTCTTTAACCTGCTGATTGTCTTCGGGTTTTATCTCCCGAATTTTCCATGTATTCATTCTGCCTAATTAATTCTATTTTTGTGGGGTGAATATAAGCGAAAAATACATAAAACGCTGCATAGAACTCGCCCGAAACGGCCTTGGAACGACCTATCCAAACCCTATGGTTGGAAGCGTGATCGTTCATGAAGGAAAGATCATTGGAGAAGGCTGGCACAAAAAGGCAGGCCAAGCCCATGCCGAGGTCAACGCGATCAATTCGGTCACCAATGAAGGACTTTTAAAGGATTCCACTATTTATGTAAGTCTTGAACCCTGCAGTCATTTTGGAAAAACACCCCCCTGCAGTGACCTTATTATTGAAAAAGGAATTAAAAAGGTTGTCATTGGCACTATAGATCCTTTTGCCAGGGTCGCAGGCAGAGGAATCAAAAAACTGATGGATGCCGGTTGCAAGGTGAAAGTTGGAGTCCTGGAAGAACAATGCCTGGAGTTGAACAAACGCTTCTTCACATTTCACAAAAAAAAACGCCCTTATATACTACTGAAATGGGCACAGACCCAGGATGGTTTTATTGCTCCGGAAACAAAGGCAGAAAAGAAACCCGTTTGGATCACCAATAAATATTCAGGCACACTGGTTCATAAATGGCGTAGTGAAGAGGCGGCCATACTCGTAGGGACCAATACGGTACTTGAGGACAATCCAAACCTTAATGTAAGAAAATGGACGGGTGAAGATCCGGTGAGGGTCATTATAGACAGGGAAATGAAGATCCCACAGGACACTTCAGTATATAACCGAAACCAGAAAACTATTGTTGTTTGCAGTAAAAAACCAGATACTAAAGATGAGGAGAACCTTGTCTTTGAAGAGATAAATTTTTCAGAAAATATAGCAAGGGATATCTGCGATATACTTTATAAATATGAACTGCAATCCCTTATAATTGAAGGAGGAACTAAAACCTTACAGCAGTTCATTTATAGTAACCTCTGGGATGAAGCCAGAATTTTTACGGGAAAAACGCGTTTTGAAAAAGGAACAAAGGCTCCTTTTCTGCATGGAAATCTTGAAAAAGAGAAGCAGATTGGAGGCGATAATTTAAAAATATACAGAAATGATAGAGGCGATAATTTTTGATTTTGGGGATGTTTTTATCAGTTTAGATAAAGCAGCCACAACCAACAAACTCAAGGAGATTGATATAAATGAACTGCCGGAATCTCTTATGGCCAAAAACAGGGAATATGAACAGGGTTTTGTAACCTCCGATGAAATTTCAGAGCATTATACAACTGAATTTCCCCAGCTAAATTCGGAGGACTTTTTGAATGCCTGGAATTCCATTTTGCTGGAATTTCCTGAATATAAATTCAGATTTATCCAGAAACTTTCCCGGGAAATGGACTATAAGCTCATTTTGCTCAGCAACACCAATGAAAATCATATAGAATACATAAAGAACAATGTTCCATTTTTTGAAGATTTCAGGAATTGCTTTGACGCTTTCTACCTTTCCCACGAGATAGGGATGCGCAAACCAGATCCCGAGATATTCGAATTCGTCCTGGATGAGCATGATCTTAAGCCCGAAAACTGTCTTTTTATTGATGATACTGCCGAACATACCGGGACGGCCGCAAGGCTTGGATTTCACACCTGGAATATCGAGCCTACCAGGGAAGATGTGATAGACCTGTTCACCACTAAAAGCGATTTATTTTGATATACCTGCTTCTGAGCGTATTATCGTCTACCATAATTTTTGTGGTATTCAGGCTTTATACCAGGTTCAATGTTAATACGCTTCAGGCGATTATTGTTAACTATTTTGTTGCCTGCACGGTTGGTTTCTTCGGCTATATTGAAGGTTCCGATTTTACCCATGTACCGTCTGAAAACTGGTTCCCCGGGGCGCTAATGCTGGGAGCCCTTTTTATTACCGTTTTCAATCTTGCAGCGATCACCACCCAAAAAAGCGGACTCTCTGTAGTGGCCGTGGCCACAAAGATGTCGGTGGCCATTCCTGTACTGTGTGGAATATTCCTTTATAAAGAAAGCACAGGCGCCCTAAAACTTACAGGAATTGTGCTGGCTCTGGTAGCTGTGTACCTCACCTCAATAAAAACAAGAGAAGGTCTTAATATAAAGAGTAAAAACCTCATTTTCCCCCTGCTTGTATTTCTTGGAAGCGGGATCATAGACACCAGCCTTAAATATCTTGAGACCAGTTATGTTGCCGAAGATGACGTTGGACTCTTTTCTTCTGCCATATTCGCTACAGCCGGAACACTTGGGGTCTTAATTTTAACAGGTCAGGCGATTTTAGGGAGGCTTAAGATCACCTGGCGGAACATTCTTGGTGGAATTGCGCTTGGAATTCCCAATTACTATTCCATCTATTTCCTGGTCATGGCTCTTAGAAGTCACGGCTTTGAAAGCTCCACCATCTTTACTATAAATCATGTAGCTATCGTCACGCTTTCAACAATTACCGGGATCATCATTTTTCGAGAAAGGCTGTTAAGAAAAAACTGGATAGGACTTGCAATTGCCGTCATTAGTATTATCCTCGTTGCAAACTCTGCGATATGAAAGACACCTATCAAAGCATCACCAATCCTTCTCCTGAAGTTCTTTTTAAGGACCGAAATTCCAAATTTTTCGGGTATGCTTTTCCCGTAAAATCTGAAGAGGAGGCGAACACCTATATCGAAGAACTAAAATCAAAACATCACAAGGCCAGGCACTGGTGCTATGCATGGCAACTGGGGAAGGAAGAAGAGAACTATCACTACAGGGCCAATGATGACGGGGAACCGTCAAATTCGGCAGGAATGCCAATTTACGGTCAGATACAGTCTTTTGATGTTACCAATATACTGGTAGTTGTGGTACGGTATTTTGGTGGTGTCAAACTTGGTGTCGGCGGACTCATTAATGCATATAAAACTGCAGCTCAAATGGCACTGGAAGAGTCAGACATTATCAAGCGAACGATCGATGAAGTTTTTGTGGTGAAATTTGACTATCCTGAAATGAATAAGGTAATGCAGGTTATAAAACAGAATAACCTGAATGTCATAGATCAGAAACTTGAAATTGACTGTAAGATGTATATTTCGGTAAGAAAAAAGGACGCCGAACAGATCTATTCTAAATTTGACAACACCTACAAAGTTGAAATAACCAGGCTAAAAGATTAATCCCTAAGTTTTTCCAAAATATATTTTGGACAGCGAATAGGTTTTCTTGTTTTTGCATCCATAAATACCAAAACTGAAGTTGCTGAAGTAACCAATTCAGCATTTGAGTTAAACACCGAATAGTCGAATGTAATTTTAACATTTGGCAACTCCCGCAAACGCGTTTCTACTTTAAGGTTCTCATGAAAAGTGACCGGTTTGTGATATTTCAATTTTAATTCGAATACCGGCAACATTACTCCCTCTTCTTCCATACTTTTGTAGGAGATCCCGAGTGACTCTAACCAGTCAATACGGGCCATTTCAAGGTATTGAGGATAATTGCCATGATGCACCACACCCATTTGATCGGTTTCGGCATATCGGACTTTAACAAAAGTTTCGTGTGATTTCATGCAAAAAAAATAGCCTTTTTAAGAAAGGTTTTTTATCTTCAGACTCGGAAGTAAGTATGCATAAAATTTTCTTAAAATTCAACCCCAAAATGGTTTTTTTTTTACATTTTTTGTTCACATATTTGTTCCGCTCGAGTCGGGAAATTCAACTGCCTGGCTTCCAAATAGAACTTACTACTAACCTAAATTAACGTTTAACTAATAATGTCAAAAACTGCGCAATCGGTTTGGAATAACTGTCTGTCATTTATTCAGGATAACATTACCCCTCAAGCTTACAAAACATGGTTTGAACCTATCCAAGCAGTGAAACTTACAGATTGTGCCCTAAGCATCCAGGTACCGTCGAAATTTTTCTACGAATGGCTGGAGGAGCATTATGTCAAGCTGTTAAAAGTTTCTCTCACACGTGAACTTGGCGATAAGGCCAAACTGGTTTATGTGATCAAGATGGAGAACACATATGGTAACAAACTTCCGTTTACCGAAAAGAT
>JAWWBH010000226.1:0-4726 GCA_033721075.1 Christiangramia sp. | reverse complement strand
TACTTATCTTCCAGCATCCCCCTTCTTTCAGCATCCCTGGGCTCTGGCCAGGTCATCTGTTCACCTGTTCTTCTGCTAACGGGAAGGTTTATTTTCTCCCTCGAAGTCCTCTCAGGATCCTCGCTCGCCATATAAGCCAGACCAGCTGTTAGAATCACATTATTTCTCACATCATCAAAAACGATCTTATCATAAGTATCCCTATTGGTATGCCAGGTGTAGTTCCAGTAGTCCCAGCTTAAAGAACTTAAATTAAATGCTGGTGCTCCTGCGGCAACGAAAGAGGCATAATCAGATCCTCCTCTTCCCGGTGTCCCTGGAAAATTGGTTTCTATATGTGAGGTGACGTTTTCCGGAACTTCGTTAAGCCATCTTCCAAGGTAATCATAAGCATGCAGAAAACCATTCCCTGAAATGTTCACCACACGTCCGGTCCCATTATCCTGGTTGAACAAAGCCTGAACATTTTCAACGATCTCCGGATGATCCTTTACAAAAGCTCTGGAACCGTTAAGACCCTGTTCCTCACTTCCCCAGTGACCCACCAGGATGGTCCTTTTAGGATTCGGATAGATCTTCTTCAGTATTCTCATTGCTTCCATCATCACAAGGGTTCCCGTACCATTATCTGTCGCTCCGGTAGCACCATCCCAGCTATCAAAATGAGCTGAAAGGATCACATATTCTTCCGGTTTTTCGGTTCCCCTGATTTCTGCAATAGTGTTAAAAGTTGGAACTTCACCACGCTCGGTAGATTCTGCAACCACCTTTATCTCTGGTTTATTACCATTTTCAGCCAGGCGAAATAATAGTCCGTAATCTTCTAAAGAAACATCTATGGTTGGGATCTCCTCGGTGTATGCTGAAAAAATCTTATTTACCCCAAAACCTCTTGACCAGTATGAAGTTATTATTCCTTCTGCCCCGGCTTCTTCCAGGGCTTTAGGCAATTCCCGTCGCCCATATCCTGTATTTTCCAACCGTTCATCCCATAATTTATCCAGAGAGTCTCGTTCCTTTTTCATCTTTTCAAAAGACTCAGGAGTTGCCCATTCTTCCCAGTTGTCATCTGGTCTTCCGGTAGGTTGAGGCATTGAGATCATTACAAATTTACCTTTTACCTCTTTTATTTTGTTAACAAAGTCCAGGGAATCCTTAGCATCTGGCAGAACAATCACCTCTGCGGTCACTCCTTTTTTTCCTGTGGAAGGGCTCCATGCCAGCTGCCTTGCCTCCAGACTCTGAATTCTTGGAGAGATAAGATCTACATGAGTAATGCCCCTTTTCCAGCCTTTCCATTTTCCCCACTCTTCCTTTCTGGCCGAAATTCCCCAGCCCTGATATTTTTGAATTGCCCAGTTATGGGCATGCTCCATCTGCGGTGTTCCAACCAGCCGGGGACCCACCACATCAAGAAGCTCATGGGCAAGCATTTCCAGCTTAGAATTGTTTTCTGCCTCTTCTACAATTTTTTCGATTACTTCCTGCTGAGCGGTTAACGGACTCCCAGAAACAATAAGAAACAGCAGTATAGCTGTGGTAAAAGCCTTTTTGATCATGAATTGAAAATTTAAAGAAAGTCCTAAGATAACTTTTTTTGATTTTTAAAATAGAAGTCCTTGTGGGGAAAAAACCATACATGATCTTTCATGGAACATTTGCAATTAAAAATTTCAAATTTTGGCTATCTTGTCCCGTACCGATTAAAAACTCAGAGTTAACACGAAATTTTTCAATTTTTAAGCCTTCATGAATCTTAAAACTACTTTATGCTTATCCTTGTTTTTAAGCATTACAATCTTTACAGTAAATGCCCAGACTTCAGAACTAAGTGTTGAAAAAATAATGCAGGATCCTGCATGGATGGGCAATTTCCCCGATTCGCCATATTGGGGAATACATAGTGAGAATATTTATTTCGATTATAATCCTGAGAAAAATCCCGCCGATTCGTTATACAGAATCAATGTACGCGAGCCCCAGAAGATCATTAAGGTGCCCGCCTCCCAGGAGCAGGAACTTATTCCCCGCCGCGGAGACTTTAATGATGCCAGAACTAAAAAGGTATATACCCGGGATGGAAATCTTTTTATCTATGATATGCGTTCTGCCAGGAAACGTGAGCTCATGGACCTACCATTTTCTATTGACGACCCGGTATTTTTAATGGATGAAGACCAGATAGCATTCGAAGCTGAAGACAATGCTTTTCTATACAATCTAAAAAACGGAAGCTTAAAGCAGCTAACTCACATAAAGCCTGGTTCAGCTTCAGATAAAAAGGATAAGAAACTTTCCGGTAAGGATGAATGGATACAACAGGAAAACCTCGAACTTTTAGAGGTAGTTAATCAGCGAAAAGAAGAAAAGGAAACCTCAAGGGAGTATCGTGAATCGATAAATAAAGACGAAGATTTCATCTTTTATCTGAAAGAACGTGAGCTTAGCAATCTGGAAGTCTCTCCTAATGCAAAATATGCCGGATTCAGTCTTATTACTAGGGAACGTGGAAAACGCACCGATGTACCAAATTATGTAGACGAAAGTGGCTATACTGTGAATCTTCCCGCCAGAAGCAAGGTAGGGGATATGGATTATACCGCCGAGCTGGCCCTTTATGATTTTGAAAAAGACAGTGTCTTTATTATTGATATGTCTGGCCTGCCCGGTATTACCGATCTTCCCGACTATACTAAGGATTACCCGGATAAAAAATGGGAATCTGACCCCCGGGAAGTGATCCCGTCAAAGCTCCATTTTTCGAATGATGGTGAAAAAGCAGTTGTTAATTTAAGGTCAATGGATAATAAGGATCGCTGGATCGCACTTATAGATCTTGAGAAAGGAAGCCTTACTTCCATAGAACGCCAGCGTGATGAAGCCTGGCTGGCAGGCCCCGGAATTGGTTATACCTATTACGGTAATGAAGTCCTGGGCTGGCTTCCGGATAATGAACATATCTATTTCCAGAGTGAAGAATCCGGGTATTCACATCTCTATATACTAAATGTGGAAACAGGCTGGAAAAAAGATCTTAGCCCGGGGGAATATGAAGTTTTCGATCCATTCCTTTCCAACGATAAAAAACACTGGTATTTTACCTCATCAAAGGTACATGCCGGAGAAAGGCATTTCTATAAAATGCCCCTGATGGGTGGGGAAATGGAACAGCTTACCAGTATGACCGGCAATAATCAGGTGCAACTTTCACCAGATGAAAAATACATGGCCATCTTGCATTCCTATATGAACAAACCATGGGAGTTATACCTGAAGCGTACCCGTAAGAATGCAGACCCACAACAATTGACGAAGGGACAGTATGAAGAATTTGCTTCTTACAACTGGCGCGAACCTGAACTCATAAAATTTGAAGCCCGTGATGGCGCCATGGTTCCTGCCAGGTTATATCTTCCGGAAGAAAACAAAAAGAATGATGCCGCGGTTGTCTTTGTTCATGGCGCGGGATACTTGCAGAATGCACATAAGTGGTGGTCTAATTACTTCAGGGAATATATGTTTCATAATCTGCTAACGGACCTGGGGTATACGGTTATAGATATAGATTACCGCGGAAGTGCTGGTTACGGCCGGGACTGGCGAACCGGTATCTACAGGCATATGGGCGGAAAGGACCTGACAGACCAGGTTGACGGTGTAAAATACCTTATTGAAAATTATAATATAGATCCTGAAAAAGTAGGTATATACGGCGGAAGTTATGGAGGTTTTATTACGCTTATGGCGATGTTCACCGAAGCTGAAACCTTCAAGGCGGGAGCCGCACTGAGATCGGTTACAGACTGGGCTCACTACAATCATGGATATACCTCGAATATTCTGAATGAACCTTCGAAAGATCCAATCGCCTACAGGAGATCTTCTCCTATCTATTTTGCGGAAGGCCTGGAAGGAGACCTGTTGATCGCCCATGGAATGGTGGATACTAATGTGCATTTTCAGGATGTGGTAAGGCTCGCACAGCGACTCATAGAACTTGGTAAGGAAGACTGGGAAATGGCGGTCTACCCGGTAGAAGATCACGGTTTTGTAGAGCCAAGCAGCTGGACCGATGAATACCGAAGGATCCTTGAATTGTTTAATGAAAGTTTACTCGAACAATAATGGATATAGAATTCGTAAGAGATCAGTTTCCTGCATTAAAGAGAGATTTCATCTTTATGGATAATGCCGGAGGGTCACAGGTTTTAGGGAAAGTGATAGAAAGAATAAGCGGATACCTGGTTCATCATAATGTGCAGCTGGGAGCTTCCTATAAGGTCTCCAGAGAAGCTGGGGAAAAACTCCAGTATGCAACTTCGCGTATAGCAGAGTTGATAAATGCAAATAAGCCGGAAGAAGTAGTTATTGGCTCCTCCACTACAATGCTGTTAAGAATATTAAGTTTAAGTATTAGCAGCCAATGGAAAAAAGGCGATGAAGTTATTGTGACCAATACCGATCATGAAGCTAATATATCGCCCTGGACAGACCTTAAGAAAAAAGGTATCCATGTAAAAATATGGAAGGTGAACCCGCAAACCCTGGAACTGGAATTAAGCGAGCTAAGGAAGCTTATGAACGCCCGCACTAAACTGGTAGCCGTGACCCATGCCTCGAATGTGCTGGGAACCATCAATCCGATAAAAAGTATAGCTAAAGAGGTACATAAAGCAGGAGCGCTTATCTGTGTAGATGGGGTAGCCTATGCACCTCATCGTAAAGT
>JAWWBH010000225.1:0-4726 GCA_033721075.1 Christiangramia sp. | reverse complement strand
TTACCGAGATGGATGGTTTTGGCACCAATACCAATGTGATCGTAATTGCGGCCACAAACCGTGCAGACGTACTGGATAAAGCTCTTATGAGAGCCGGACGTTTTGACCGTCAGATCTATGTAGACCTGCCCGATCTTAGAGAAAGAAAAGAAATATTTGAGGTTCATTTAAAACCATTGAAAAAGGTTTCTAATGAACTTGATATAGAATTCCTGGCAAAACAGACTCCTGGATTTTCCGGGGCCGATATTGCGAATGTTTGTAACGAAGCTGCTCTTATCGCGGCAAGAAAAGGAAATAAAGCAGTAGGAAAACAAGATTTTCTGGATGCTGTTGACAGAATCGTTGGAGGTCTTGAAAAGAAAAACAAGATCATTACCCCCGATGAGAAAAAAGCAATCGCATTCCATGAAGCTGGTCACGCAACCGTAAGCTGGATGCTTGAGCATGCCGCGCCACTTGTTAAAGTAACAATTGTTCCTCGAGGACAATCCCTGGGTGCCGCATGGTATTTACCAGAAGAAAGACTTATTGTTAGACCAGAGCAGATGCTGGATGAAATGTGTGCCGCTCTTGGAGGCCGGGCTGCAGAAAAAGTGATCTTTAATAAGATCTCAACGGGTGCACTAAGCGATCTTGAAAAAGTGACTAAACAGGCACGTGCCATGGTTACTATCTATGGGCTTAATGAAGCTGTTGGTAATCTAACCTATTATGATTCCTCAGGTCAAAGTGAATATAATTTCACCAAACCTTATAGCGAAAAGACTTCAGAATTAATAGACAAGGAGATCTCGAATCTTATTGAAGCCCAGTACAGGCGCGCCATAGACCTATTAGAGCACAACAAAGACAAACTTACTCAGCTAGCAGAGATCTTACTGGACAAAGAAGTTATTTTTAAAGACGATCTTGAAAAGATCTTTGGGAAGCGACCGTTCAACAAAGAAAAAGAAGAGGGACAGCCGGTAAAGGAAAAGAATACCCTTGAAAAAAAGAACAAGAACGGAAAGGAATCCAGTACTGCAAAGGGAAAAAGTACAGACGACGAAGAAGAATTGACCGAAAATGATTCGGTTAATAATTAGTGTAGAAGTTCCAATTAAAAAATCTCAAATTAAACGAAGGTTAATTTGAGATTTTTTAACTTTGGTAAAATGACTGTAGGAACCATACCCAAAACTCTATGAATCTATTCAAGAGGTTTCTCAATCCAAAACCTAAATCAGATCAGGGTCAGGATATTCCTGAAAATGCTGAAAGAGGAAAATATATGCCGGAGGTTAAATTACCTACCGACGAGCGATTCATGTTAAACTTTAAGAATAATGGAGGAAAGTTCCTGTATTGTATAGACAACACAGAGATACGGGAAGCATTCGATAACATACTTCTGGAAAATGACTGGTATGAAAAGCAATGCTGTTGCTTTGATGAGAAATTAAAGAGCAAGTTCAGCGGTTTCAACCTGGAGTTTAATAAATCTGCAAGCGCCGATTTTTTCCTGTCTACCTGCGAATTCCTGGTAGCAAATGATGGTTCCATTCTTATTTCATCAAATCAGATCAAAGAGCGCAAGCTGCACGATCTACCTCCCAATTTCGTCATACTATCCTCTACCAGTCAATTGATAGACACCATTGGTGAAGGACTTAGAGGCATCAAATTCAAGAACAAACAGCAAATCCCTTCCAATATTACCACGATCAAAAATTTTGAGACCCAAAAAGAGGGTGATTTCATGAGTTACGGAAGTAGTACAAAAAACTTATATTTGCTTCTACTGGAAGATCTGTAATTTATGAGGGAAACCATAATTCGTGCTGTATCAGGATTATTGTATACTTCCATTTTGGTTGCATCAATTCTATCTTCCGAGCTAATCTTTATTCTGCTTTTCTATGTTTTAAGTCTGGTTTGTCTTATCGAAATGCAGAAGCTCCTACGTTTAAAAAGTTACGCACTGTATTTCCTGCAGGCGATACTGTTTTACCTATTCAGCTTTCTGAAATTCAATCAGGATGCCACCGTCCTGCTATTATTCATAACCATTTTTGTAAACCTCTTCCTGGTAAAGGATTTACTGGTAGTAAAGAAGATTCCTGTCTTTGAAAAGAAAAAATATATCATCATCATATTTTACCTTATCTCCTCTACCATCTTCCTTACTTTAATTCCTACGATCCAGGGCACCTTTAAACCTAACCTGGTAATAGGCATTTTTTTCCTGATCTGGACCAATGACACTTTTGCTTATCTGGTAGGTAAGAATTTCGGAAAAAATAAACTTTACGAAAAGATTTCCCCCAATAAAACAATTGAGGGCTTTTTAGGAGGAGTAGTATTCACCTGTATTATGGGTTATCTATTCTGGTATTATACAGATTTCCTATACCCTGAAATATGGCTGGGACTGGCAGTGATTATGAGTCTGTTTGGGACCCTTGGCGATCTTATCCAGTCCAAATTCAAGCGCCAGGCCGGAGTTAAGGACAGTGGAAGGTTAATGCCCGGTCATGGCGGATTGTTTGACAGGCTGGATAGTATTATCTTTGCGAGTCCGTTTATTTATGCTTATTTATATATATTGAATTATGTTTCATAAAGAAGGATATAAAATAATGATGATAACTGCGATCATACTTATCGCAATAAATATCATTACTTACAGTTTAATAAACATATACTGGATAAAATTTGCCATTCTTATTGTTTCGGTGATATTTTTCTTTCTGATACTTCAATTCTTCAGGAACCCGAAAAGAGTTACGAATCACAATAACGAGCATATTATAGCACCAGTTGATGGAAAAGTTGTAGCGATCGAAGAGGTTTATGAAAAGGAATACTTTAAGGATAACCGGCTTCAGATCTCAATTTTCATGTCACCTATCAATGTGCACGTGACGAGACATCCTGTAGGAGGAAAAGTAACTTACAGCAAGTACCATCCCGGTAAATTTTTAGTAGCATGGCATCCAAAATCCAGCGAAGAAAATGAGAGGACCACTGTGGTGGTTAAAAATGAATTGGCCGGAGAGATCATGTACAGACAAATAGCCGGAGCAATGGCAAAACGAATTGTAAATTATGCTGAAGTAGATGCCGAAGTTGTTCAGGGTAGCGACAGCGGGTTTATAAAATTTGGAAGCCGCGTTGATGTGTTCGTTCCAGTTGGATCGAAAGTAAGAGTTGGATTAAATGAAAAAGTTAAAGGTGGTGTAAGCGTAATTGCTGATATCCCTTCGTAAGTTTTTATGATGGCAGAAGAAAATTCGAGATTTCTTAAAGCCTATGAAATGGCAAGTAGTACTAACCGGCAATTTCCCCCTGATGTGCTCTTACATTTTTATGCGCTTTACAAGAAGGCAACTGAAAAAAATGGATTCTATATTCCCCCGACGAATCGCGGTGATCTTAGAAGTGCTTTCAAGATAAATGCTCTTGTTCAGGTGAAGGATCTAAGTAAGGAGGAGGCTCGACAAAGATATATTAAGCTCGTTGAACAGCATATAGGTGCCATCCCGGAATAAACTGAAAAAATTATTTAAATAAAAAAAGAGGACACTTTGTCCTCTTTTTTTATAGAATTGAACTGTAATTAATTCAGGTTTTCAAGGCTCGCCTTCAGGGCCTCGATCTTTGCCTCAGCATCAGCCTTCTTGGCCTTCTCAATCGCCACTACCTTTTCTGGCGCATTATTTACAAACCTTTCGTTTGAAAGTTTCTTTTCCACAGATTTCAGGAAACCCTGAGTGTAATTGAGTTCCTCTTCTATCTTTTTCTTTTCGGCCTCTACATCAATAGCTCCTACTATTGGAATGAAATATTCGTTGGACCTAACCCTGAACGAAAGAGCTCCATCAACGGAAGAATTAACATATTCAAGATTCGAGATATTTCCCATTTTTGAAATAACCGGATCAAAAGTTCTGGCGGTATCCTCATTATTCAGGACAATTAATTCGATCTCATTTTTGAAAGAAATATTCTTGTCCTTTCGTATCTTTCTTACCCCTGCAATAACCTCTGCCGCGTGAGTAAATTCCTTGATAACGGCTACATCAAATTCTTTCTCCTCCGGCCATTTCGCTATTATCAAAGCCTCTTCCGGCTTACGCGTAGTGATCTCCTGCCATATCTCTTCAGTTACGAAAGGCATGAACGGATGTAGAATCTTCAGATTCTCTTCGAGTATCTGGATAACAGCTTTGTATGTCATGGCATCGATGGGTTCTCCATAGCCAGGTTTTACCATTTCCAGGAACCAACTGCAGTAATCGTCCCACACAAGTTTATATGTTGCCATCAAAGCATCACTAATCCTGTATTTAGAGTAATGATCTTCTATTTCCCTTAAGGTCTTTTGAAACCTGGAGTTATACCACTTTATAGCCAACCTTGCTGTTTCCGGCTGTTTTGCGTCTTCAGAAATCTCCCAGCCTTTCACTAAACGGAAAGCGTTCCAAATCTTATTCGAAAAAGCACTACCCTGTTTGCACAGGTCTTCGTCGAACATCAGGTCATTACCCGCTGGAGAACTTAATAGCATTCCCACTCTAACACCATCAGCTCCATACTTATCTATCAAGCCTAAAGGATCAGGAGAATTCCCAAGTGACTTGGACATTTTCCGTCTTTGTTTATCCCGAACTATACCTGTTAGATAGACATTCTTGAAGGGTCGCTCACCCCGATATTCATATCCTGCCATGATCATCCTTGC
>JAWWBH010000224.1:0-4732 GCA_033721075.1 Christiangramia sp. | reverse complement strand
TTGTCACACCAACGGCGATCGCTTCCTGCCCAATTCCACTAAACCATTTTGAGACCTTGCCCTGCCTTAAAAGGATAAGCATTTTCTCTTCTATCATTCTTGGCTTAAGCATAGCCTTATATAAGCTTAGCATTTTATCTTTAGAGAATTGGAATTCCTCATATTCCAACCCACTCATTTTCGTTTTCCTAGAGAGCATAAAAATAAATTTATCTCTCAAATGTAACTAAATTTCTATATGCTAAGAAAAATATAAACCAGCAGCATATCACCTAATTTTACTTAACTTTGCTTGTTATTTAAATTTAAAATACCGCTTAGAATGGCAATGAATAATATTCCCAGCGTAGACCTGGCCGACTTCCTTTCGGATGATCCAAAAAGAAAGGAAAAGTTTGTTGAAAAGATAGGTAAGGCCTACGAAGAAATTGGGTTTGTAGCTTTAAAGAATCATTTTTTAAGTGATGAACTCGTTGAAGAATTATACAAAGAAGTAAAGTCTTTTTTCGATCTTCCTCTAGAAACCAAACAAAAATATGAAATAGAAGGCCTTGCAGGCCAGAGAGGCTATATCTCTTTTGGAAAAGAGCACGCTAAAGGCAAAAAAGAAGGAGATCTCAAGGAATTCTGGCATTTTGGACAGGAACCTTCCGAAGATGCGAACCTCACTGAAGAATACCCTGAAAATGTAAAGGTTGAAGAATTAAAAGACTTCAATCATGTGGGAATGGAAGCATACAGAATGCTTGAGAAGACTGGAATTTATGTTTTGAGAGCACTTGCCCTTTACATTGGTCTTGAAGAGCATTACTTTGATCACTGGGCCAGCAATGGTAACAGTATCCTTAGACCAATTCATTATCCCCCTATCACCGAAGAACCTAAAGGAGCAGTTCGAGCCGGGGCACATGGCGATATTAACCTTATTACCCTTCTTATGGGTGCTTCAACAGGAGGTCTACAGGTGCTTAGAAAGGATGGAGAATGGATAGATGCCATCCCCCAGGAGGATGAACTTGTCATCAATGTGGGAGACATGCTTGAAAGACATACCAATAATAAATTAAGATCCACTATTCACCGGGTGATAAATCCCCCTAAGGAAGAATGGGATAAACCAAGATATTCCATACCTTTCTTCATGCATCCAAGAAGTGATATGAGACTGGACTGTCTTGAGGAATGTATAGATGAAGATCATCCAAAACAGTATGAGGATATCACTGCCGGTGAGTTTTTGAATCAGCGACTTGTTGAATTAGGGCTGGCTTAAAAATTATTATGGCAAAAAAGAAATTAGGATTAGAAGATCTTGGAGGATTTGTTTTCTCGACCAATGAAGATTTTGACGAGAGTGAATATGTAGGCAAAGAATCTGACGAACTCCTTTCTCCCGGAGAACAGGAACTCGAAGCGCACTTTAGCAATAAAGGCCGCGGAGGCAAGACTGTCACTGTTATTAAAGGCTTTCAGGGACCTGAGGAAGATCTTATTGCCCTTGGAAAGATGCTGAAGAAGAAATGTGGTGTCGGAGGCTCTACAAAAGAGGGAGAGATCATTATACAGGGTGATCATCGAGATAAGATAATACAGCTATTAAAAAAAGAAGGTTATAAAGTAAAGCGTGTTGGAGGTTAATTCCAATACGCTTTTTTATTTAAAAACAAATGGAAAATAAGACCTTACACATAGTTAATGGTGATAGCCTCGCAGAACAGGTAAATGAGTTGAACCTGCCAGGCGAATTTATCATTTGGCGTGAACTTCTTTGTGAAGGCCCTACCCTCAAGGAGATTGATCAGGAATTCTACAAAGTTAGAAAGAAATTCCTACGCCAGGCTTATTCCATTTCAGCTGAAAATTATGAAGACCGTTTCATTTCGGAAGTGAAAAGATTGAAAGCTTTTAATGATTATGATTCGGTAATCCTTTGGTTTGAATTTGACCTTTTTTGTCACATCAATATGCTGGCGGCAATAAATCTCCTTTTTGAAAAGAAAAAACATACTCCCATTTCGCTCGTGTGCAGTAGAAAACTTCCCGGAGAGAAGGAATTCCAACCGCTTTCACTTTTAAGCCTGAAGGAACTTAAAAATCATTTTGATAACAGGATCCAATTGAATGACGATGATATAGAGGTAGCCTTACTTATATGGGAACTCTACTGTAGCAATAATCCTATGAAATTAAAACCTCAGATAAAGACGAATACCAATTTCGAATATCTGTCAAGCTGTATAAGGGCTCATATTGAAAGGTTTCCTAATAGCATAACCGGAATAAACTCCCTGGAAAGGAATGTACTCAAACTGATTGAAAGTCATGATATAGTGAACAAAAATCATTTACTGGGGTATGCTCTTCAATACCAGGGGTATTATGGGTATAGCGATACACAGATGCAACGCCTGCTGGACAAACTTTCCATTTTTTATGAATACAGGGAAGGCAATATTATTTTAACCGAAAAAGGAAAACAGGTATTAAAAGGTGAAAAGAACTTTTACAGAGATCTGAAAAATGACGAATATTTTGGAGGAGCCAGAATGTATGATTTCCTTTATGAATCTGAATCTCACAGACTACTAAAATTATAACATGAGCTTACAATCATCTGAGCTGGTCCTCAACAGGGATGGTTCTATCTATCATCTGGGTCTGCTACCAGAAGATATGGCACAAATTATTATCACTGTTGGCGACCCGGGCAGGGTGTCAAGGATCAGCGATCATTTTGATAAAATCGAGATAAAAAAACAGAAGCGCGAATTCATCACACACACAGGTTATTTTAGAGGAAAGCGTATTACCGTAATGTCCACGGGGATGGGAACCGATAATATCGATATCGCCCTCACTGAACTGGATGCCCTTGCAAATATAGACCTTAAGAAAGGCGAAATTAAGGAAAAGCCAGTTAGTCTTGATATTATCAGAATTGGAACTACAGGATCCATAAGGGAAGAAATACCTGTAGGAACATTTATCCTTAGTGAATGGGCTATAGGTTTTGACGGGCTTATGCATTATTACAAATGCGACAATATTTTAAACAAAGAAGTTGCTGAAGCTTTTGTAAAACAAACCGGCTGGTCTTCAAAAAAAGCCATGCCTTATGTGGTTAAGGGGGACGAGGAATTAATAGCGAAACTGAGTTCTGATTCCACCATAAAAGGATTTACCGGCACCAACATAGGTTTTTATGGTCCGCAGGGAAGGATTTTACGGGCAGGAATTCCAGATCCTGCAATGAACAATAAGATATCTTCATTTAATTATAAAGGCCATAGCATCACTAATCTTGAAATGGAAACCTCTGGTATCTATGGTTTGTCCCATCTTTTAGGCCACCGGGCAGTTTCAATGAATGTAGTTCTCGCTAACAGGGCTAACGGGGAGTTTGCTGAAGACACCACGAAACCGGTTGACGATCTAATAAGATATTCGCTGGAGAAGATCGCCCAATAACCCGTCTTATTTAACAATATATTAAAAGCAAAGCATGGTGTACTTTGTATTTTTGATCAAACAATCTATCACCAATGCAGCAACCTAATGAAGACCGGTTTAGACATAGAGATCTCAACTGGTTGAGTTTTAATGAAAGGGTTCTTCAGGAGGCCGCAGATAAGATCAATCCTCTTTATGAGAGGATGAAGTTTTTGGCCATTTTTTCTTCAAATCTCGACGAGTATTTCAGGGTAAGAGTATCACAGCTTCGACAAATAAAGCGGGTTAAAAAAAGTATACGTAAAAAACTTGCGCTCAGACCTTCAAAAATCACAAAACAG
Organism: Christiangramia sp.; assembly: GCA_033721075.1. GTDB lineage: Bacteria > Bacteroidota > Bacteroidia > Flavobacteriales > Flavobacteriaceae > Christiangramia. The sequence continues at coordinate 941 of JAWWBH010000224.1, read as the reverse complement.
ATCATAGAGGAAGTAAAGAAACAACAGGATAGGTTTGGTGAAATTTATCATGATGAGATCATCCCTGAACTCGCAGAAAATGGCATACATATCCTTGATGCGGAGCATTTTAAACCCGCCCATAAGGAATTTGTAAGCTCATTTTTCAACAATAAGGTGAAGAAACACCTGAAACCCATAATGCTTAATTTGAATAACGAGAATGAATTGTTTCTTGAAAATTCAGTATTATACTTTCTGGTAACCTTTGAAAATGAAGACAGGCTCGCCGTAGTGAACATTCCGGTTAACGAATGTGGCAGATTCGTAATGATGAAGGGGGTTAAGGGAAAACACAACATCACCTACCTTGATGAGATCATTAGATATGAAGCCTATAAGATATTCCCTGAAAATACCATCACAGGAATCTATGAGATCAAACTCTCCAGAGATGCTGAACTTTATATAGATGATATTTATGAAGGTGTCCTGGCAGAGAAGATATACGAATCCCTGGAACAGCGAACCGATGGTCAGCCAACCAGGTTATTATATGACGCTTCTATGCCCAAGGATATTCAAAAAAGGATCAGGAAGTTATTAAAGCTGGGCAAGATAGATATGATGCCAGGAGGGAAATATCATAACTTCAAGGATTTCTTTTCCTTCCCTGATCCAACCGAAAATCCAAAACTGCATTTTAAAGACCTCCCTCCTCTTCCACATAGAACACTTGATAAAAGCAAGGATTATTTTGAGGATATTAAAGAAAAGGATCAGGCGCTACATTTTCCCTACATGTCATTTGGTTATGTAGAACGATTTTTGGACCAGGCAGCAAAAGATGAAAAGGTTACAGATATAAGCATTTCCCTTTACCGGGTTGCCGATGAATCTGAACTCACCAATTCTCTACTCGAAGCCCTTGATAATGGAAAAAGGGTCACTGTTTTTGTTGA
>JAWWBH010000223.1:0-4743 GCA_033721075.1 Christiangramia sp. | reverse complement strand
CCTGTTTTCTTCCGCGGTGGAAAATGCGATAACATAATCACCGCTTCCGTTGGACGCAATACCTCCTGTCCTGGCCAGACCTAGAATAGCTCTTTTTGCCATTCGCTTTAAATTCCGGCTGTCCAGGGGAGCATCTGTAGCTACCACGATCATACATGAACCATCGGCACTGTCCATGATCCTGTCTCTAAAACTGAATTGTTCCAGTTCTTCCCCAACCGGGGCTCCATCTATCTGCAGGTTACCTCCAAAATTGGTCTGCACAAGAACTCCTACCGTGTAACCGCCGAGACTTTCAGGCAGTTTTCTTGAAGAGGTTCCAATTCCACCTTTAAACCCGAAACAGATAGTTCCTGTTCCCGCCCCTACATTTCCTTCCTCCACTTCTGTATCTGCATTTTCGATCGCGGAGATCACGTCTTCTATTTTCACATGCTGTCCGCGAATATCGTTCAGGTAACCATCATTGGTTTCACCAACCACAGCATTTACCGATCTCACATCTTCATTTCCTTTCTGATTCAGTGTATATTTTATTACCGCATCCATTCCGGTTGCAACATTCAGTGTATTTGTAAGTATGATGGGAGTTTCAATATTTCCAAGCTCTTCAATTTGTGTGCTTCCTCCAATTTTTCCGAAGCCATTACCTGTAAAGACCGCTGCAGGAACTTTCTGCTGAAAAATATTACCTGCATATGGAAGAATTGCGGTAACTCCGGTTCTAACCGAATCTCCTTTTATAAGGCTGGTATGACCCACTATTACACCATCAACATCGGTGATCGAGTTCTTAGGCCCGGGAGGAAGAACTCCGGGTTCGATGCCAAGGTCACGTATTCGTTGCTGGGAAAAAGCACTGGAATTTAAAAGAAGAGTGCAGAACAGGAGTGCAAGGAAATGTTTCATTCAAACAGATTTTTGAAATTTGAAGATACAAAACCAATTGTAAGTTTTGAGAAGACTTTAAGTCTTAAGAGCTAAGCTTCTTGAATTCTAATTTTAGGTTGTATCTTTGCACCCGCCTGAAATTTAGGTTCTGAATAAGACCTCACAGGTTTTCAAAACCTGTGAGGTCTGCTAAAGAAGGAAAAATGGTAATTTTATGAGGACTAAGTCGTTAAAGAAGAACAGGATAAATGTGGTTACCTTAGGTTGTAGCAAAAATGTGTACGACAGCGAGGTGCTAATGGGGCAGTTGAAGGCCAATAAGAAAGACGTTGTCCATGAACAAGACGGGAATATTGTTGTTATAAATACCTGCGGATTTATTGATAATGCCAAGGAACAATCGGTAAACACCATTCTTGAATATGTTCAGAAAAAAGAAGAAGGAGAAGTAGATAAAGTCTTTGTGACCGGATGTTTGAGCGAAAGATATAAGCCGGACCTCCAAAAGGAGATCCCGAATGTGGACCAGTATTTTGGAACAACTGAGCTCCCCGGACTTTTAAAGGCTCTCGAAGCTGATTACAAACATGAACTGATAGGGGAAAGGCTTACTACAACTCCTAAGAATTATGCTTATTTAAAGATAGCTGAAGGCTGTGACCGTCCCTGTTCATTTTGTGCAATTCCTTTGATGCGTGGCGGGCATAAATCCACACCCATTGAAAACCTTGTTAAGGAAGCAGAAAAGCTTGCCGCAAATGGGGTAAAAGAATTGATACTTATCGCTCAGGATCTTACTTATTACGGTCTTGATCTTTATAAAAAACGTAATCTGGCCGAATTACTGGAAAACCTGGTTAAGGTTGAAGGTATCGAATGGATAAGGCTGCATTATGCCTTTCCAACCGGATTCCCGATGGATGTGCTGGATGTAATGAAACGTGAGCCTAAGGTTTGTAACTATCTTGATATCCCGCTACAGCATATTTCAGATGAGCTTCTTAAATCGATGCGTCGTGGTACAACTCATGAGAAAACGACCAGACTTCTGAAAGAATTCAGAAAGAAAGTGCCGGAAATGGCGATCAGAACTACTCTGATTGTGGGTTACCCGGGTGAGACCGATGAGCATTTTCAGGAATTGAAAGAGTGGGTGAAGGAAATGCGTTTTGAACGCCTTGGTTGCTTTACCTATTCTCATGAAGAGAATACACATGCCTATAACCTTGAAGACGATGTGCCTCAGGATATAAAGCAGGCAAGGGCTAATGAAATCATGGAGATCCAGTCTCAGATCTCATGGGAACTTAACCAGGAGAAAATAGGTAAGACTTTCAAAGTAGTGATAGACCGTAAGGAAGGTGATTATTTTGTAGGCCGTACCGAATTTGATTCACCCGATGTTGATAATGAAGTACTTATCGATGCGAATTCAGTTTATCTTAAAACAGGCGATTACTATGAAGTTAAAATCACCGATGCAGCCGATTTTGATCTTTATGGTGAACCTCTGAATGTAACTTCTGAAAAACCTAAACGCAAGGAATTAAAGATCAAATCTGTATGATCACGCAAGAGAGACTTCATCTTCGAGATAGACCTGCTGAACGCTGTTGAGAATTTCAATACCTTCTTTTAATGGTCGCTGAAATGCTTTTCTACCCATGATTAATCCGGCACCACCCGCACGTTTATTAATGACGGCCGTTCTTATAGCTTCCTTAATATCTGATTCGCCTTTGGATCCTCCACCGGAATTAATGAGACCTATTTTTCCCATATAGCAATTTGCAACCTGTAATCTGCATAGATCTATCGGGTGGTCTGTAGTTAAATTTTCATACATCTCGTCGTCATACTTCCCAAAATTTATATCTCTGAATCCATAGTTTGTTTCCGGTAATTTTTGTTTTATAACATCTGCTTTTATGGTGACACCTAAATGGTTGGCCTGTCCGGTAAGGTCGGCAGCCGAATGATAATCTTTATCTCCCGGCTTGAAACTGGAATTTCGGGTATAACACCATAAGATGGTTCCCAGTCCCAGTTGATGGGCTTCTTCAAAGGCTTCTGCAATTTCAACGATCTGCCTGTTGCTTTCCCTGGAGCCAAAATATATGGTAGCACCTATTGCTACAGCCCCCATATTCCAGGCTTCCTTTACGGTTCCATAAGGTATCTGGTCATATTTATTAGGATAGGTGAGTAACTCATTGTGATTTATCTTGACCACGAACGGGATCTTATGAGCATACTTTCGGGCATGAAGTCCAAGTACTCCGAATGTGGAAGCAACTCCATTACAGCCGGCTTCGATAGCAAGTTTTATGATATTCTCCGGATCAAAATAATCCTTGTTCTTATAAAATGAGAAAGCCGCAGAATGTTCTATTCCCTGGTCTATGGGAAGTATGTTCAGGTAACCGGTTCCTCCCAGGTTCCCGTGATTATAAAGTTGAGCAAGACTTCTTAGTGTTTGAATATTTCTGTCACTGTTTATAAAGGTTTCTACCGGTCCCGGACCCAAAACCTTAATCCTGTCAGCAGGAATTTTTTCACAGGTATGTTCCAGGTAATATTTGGCATCATCTTTTCCGAGGATTTCTCTTATTTCATCGATATATTCCATAACTGAAATTTTTGGTTGGTTATTAAATACCAAAAGGAAATGTATCAGGGGTAAAATTTCCTTGAGGTCTGAATTTTAAAGGATGCAAAGCCTGGGTCTGATCTATATAAAGAAAAGCATCATATCTTTCAACCATATCGGAAGAAACGTAGTTGCCGTTGTCACGTTCGGGATTATAAACCACCCCAACAGCGCGATGGCCAAGGTCTTCAGAAAATGCATTGGTGATCTCAGGATGCTCATCAAAAATCAATAACTTATTGGTTCCGTTAAATTGATGCATTTTATCTTCAAAGCTGTTTTCCCTGGCTGGAGGCAGATACATTTCCTGCATAGGTGCACCCCACGCACTCCCCGCAATCACCGAACCTTCATAAGATCCAAAGCCAATGAGAACCGTATTCTTATATCCTTTTTCTTCACGCACTAGCTGCCCCACATTTACAAGGCCGGCATGTGCCATATCGGTAGCACGAGCATCACCTATATGTGTATTGTGCTCCCATACAATCACCTTTGCCTTATCCCCGTGATAATCCATAAGTCTGTTAAGGGTCTCCATCATATGCCTATCGCGTACATTCCATGAACTATTGCCGAATTCTGACATAGCCTTATAGTATTTTTCAGCATTTGCCATTACCAGGGAGTTGATCTCTGCATTTAGATCGGCTTCCAGTTCACTGTCGTAATTATGGGATCGTTGTCTTACCTCCTTTAGTAACTTGATGACCTCTTCCTGACATCCTGGTTTTGACCGGCTGAATACCGATCCGTAAGAGTCATTTTCTCTGAAAGGTTCAAAGCACATCATAGCCTGTCGTGCCAATTGCGCAGTTTCCGGATCTTCCTTCTCCAGATATTTTACGATTATCTCCATGCTTTCCCAGAGGCTGTATACATCCAGCCCGTAGAAACCAATTTTATCTTCTTTGGATTGATGCTGATTATAATCTCTAAGCCAGTCAGCAAAAGCGGCAGTTTCCCAGTTAGCCCACATCCAGGTTGGCCACCTGTGGAATTCATGCAACACCTCCTGAATATCCTGTCCTACTCCATCCTTTATCCATTTATTAATTTTAAAGCAATCAGGCCAGTCGCCTTCCACGGCTATGAATGAAAAACCTTTTTCTTCAATGAGTCTTTTTGATATTTGGGCACGCCAGGTATAATATTCGTGTGTTCCATGACTGGCTTCACCCAACAACACATATTGTGCATCT
>JAWWBH010000222.1:0-4776 GCA_033721075.1 Christiangramia sp. | reverse complement strand
TGATGATACGCCAAACATCCTTGGTATGGTAAATAAAGTTAATCACTTGGTTTCTGTAGAAGAAACAAAATAATAGTCTCTCATGGATTTAAGTAACTTAAAACCTGCAGAAGGTTCAGTTAAGAAAAATAGCAAGCGTATAGGACGCGGTGAAGGTTCCGGAAAAGGAGGAACTGCGACCAGAGGACATAAAGGTGCCAAGTCACGTTCTGGGTATTCCAAGAAGATCGGATTTGAAGGTGGACAGATGCCACTTCAAAGAAGGGTGCCTAAATTTGGATTCACCAACAGAAATCGTAAAGTTTATCAGGGAATTAATCTTGATACGCTACAAACTCTTGTTGATGAAGGAAAAATTAAGGATACCGTGAATATGGATGTCCTGGTTGAAAACGGTCTGGCTGGAAGAAACGAGCTTGTTAAGATATTAGGTAGAGGTGAATTAAAGGCAAAGTTGAAAGTATCTGTTCATAAATTTACGGCCTCAGCGAAAGAAGCTATCGAAGCTGCCGGAGGTGAAGTTGTTACTTTATAATAGATAATCAAATGAAATTCATCAATACGATTAAAAATATTTGGAAAATCGAGGAGCTAAAAAACAGAATTTTAGTAACCCTCGGTTTGCTTTTGGTGTATCGATTCGGTGCGCAGGTAGTTCTGCCGGGAATCGATGCTGCCCAACTTTCAAACCTGGCATCTCAAACTGATAGTGGTCTTTTGGGGCTTCTTAATGCCTTTACGGGTGGAGCCTTTTCTAACGCATCAGTATTTGCTCTGGGGATCATGCCTTACATCTCTGCATCGATTGTGGTGCAATTGATGGGAATAGCGATCCCATACCTTCAGAAATTACAGAAGGAAGGAGAAAGCGGGCGTAAGAAGATAAACCAGATCACACGTTGGTTGACGATCGCAATTACCCTGGTACAGGGTCCTGGTTATATTTATAACCTTTTTGCGACATTGCCGTCTGAAGCTTTTATGTTGGGTGATAACCTTACATTCGTGGTTTCTTCGGTGATTATCCTTACAACAGGAACCATTTTTGCGATGTGGCTGGGTGAAAAGATCACAGATAAAGGTATTGGTAACGGTATTTCATTGTTGATTATGGTTGGTATCATAGCTACATTACCGCAAGCCTTTATCCAGGAATTCGCTTCAAGAGTGTTTGAATCGAATGGTGGTCTTGTAATGATACTAATTGAGTTAGTTATCTGGTTTGCAATCATTATGGCTTCAGTTATGCTGGTAATGGCAGTACGTCAGATTCCGGTTCAATATGCCAGAAGATCTGCCTCAGGCGGATATGAAAAGAATGTTTTCGGGTCAAGACAATATATTCCGTTAAAACTGAATGCTTCAGGAGTAATGCCGATCATCTTCGCCCAGGCGATCATGTTCATACCGGTAGCTCTTGCAGGACTTTCTGATTCTGATACGGCTCAGGGAGTAACTGCTGCATTTCAGAATATTTTCGGATTTTGGTATAATCTTGTGTTCGCATTATTGATCATTGTATTTACATATTTCTATACTGCGATCACAGTTCCAACAAATAAAATGGCTGACGATCTAAAGAGAAGCGGTGGGTTTATTCCCGGGATTCGTCCTGGTACTGAAACTGCTGAATATCTGGATCGCATTATGTCTCAAATCACGCTTCCGGGATCTATATTCCTGGCCATCATTGCAGTGTTCCCTGCGATAGTGGTGCAGCTGTTGGGTGTACAACAGAACTGGGCGTTATTCTTTGGGGGTACCTCGCTCTTAATTATGGTTGGAGTTGCAATAGATACTATGCAGCAGGTGAATTCTTATCTGTTGAATAGACACTATGACGGATTAATGAAAACAGGTAAAAACAGAAAAGCAGTAGCTTAATTATGGCAAAACAACCACCAATTGAACAAGACGGAACTATCATTGAAGCATTGTCTAATGCCATGTTTCGTGTGGAATTGGAGAATGGTCACGTAGTGACTGCCCATATCTCCGGGAAGATGCGTATGCACTATATAAAACTGCTTCCTGGTGATAAGGTAAAACTGGAAATGAGTCCTTACGATTTAACTAAGGCTCGAATAACTTACAGATACTAAAAAGTAATTTTCAGCCTTTTATAAATTTTTTATACTTTTGCACTCTGAAAAATTTATGATGGCTTAGAATTTCACGGAATGGTATTTACCTGCCTGTGAATAAAAAACAGATAAGATGAAAGTAAGAGCATCAATAAAAAAGAGAAGTGCCGACTGCAAGATTGTACGCAGAAAAGGGCGCCTTTACGTAATTAACAAAAAGAATCCTAGATTTAAACAAAGACAAGGCTAATTATGGCAAGAATTGCAGGGGTTGATATACCTAAACAAAAGCGAGGAGTTATAGCATTGACCTATATCTTCGGAATTGGCAAAAGCAGGGCTCAGGAAATACTTGCGCAGGCCAAAGTTGATGAAAGTAAGAAAGTTTCAGACTGGGACGATGATGAAATTGGTCGCATTCGTGAAGCGGTAGGTCAATATACAATCGAAGGAGAATTACGTACTGAGGTTCAGATTAGTATTAAGCGTTTGATGGATATCGGATGCTACAGAGGGATCCGTCACAGAGCGGGACTTCCTTTAAGAGGTCAAAGAACCAAAAACAACTCCAGAACCAGAAAAGGAAGAAGAAAAACAGTTGCTAACAAGAAAAAGGCAACTAAATAGTAAGTAGTATGGCAAAAAAAGCAAATCCAAAAGCTAAAACTCAGAAGAAACGTAAAGTAACCGTTGAAGCAAACGGTGAAGCTCACGTGACTGCTTCTTTCAACAACATCATTATATCCCTTACTAACAAGAAGGGTGATGTTGTAGCATGGTCATCTGCGGGAAAGATGGGCTTTAGAGGATCAAAGAAAAATACTCCTTACGCTGCTCAGCTTGCTGCTGAAGATGCTTCAAAAGTAGCACACGAAGCTGGATTGCGTAAAGTAAAAGTATACGTGAAAGGTCCTGGAAACGGAAGAGAATCTGCTATCAGATCTATCCACAACAGTGGTATAGAAGTGACGGAAATTATCGATATTACTCCGCTTCCACACAACGGTTGTCGTCCACCAAAGAGACGTAGAGTTTAATCATTTTAATAATTAGGAGAGGAATTAGATTATCGAAGGACTAATGCCTTAATTCATGATCCCTTTCTAAAACAACAATAATAATGGCAAGATATACTGGTCCAAAAACTAAAATAGCCCGTAAGTTTGGTGAGGCTATTTTTGGAGAAGACAAATCTTTCGAAAAAAGAAACTATCCTCCAGGACAACACGGTAACAACCGTCGTCGTGGAAAAAAATCAGAATATGCTGTCCAGTTAATGGAGAAGCAAAAAGCCAAGTATACTTATGGTATCCTTGAGCGTCAATTCCGCAACATGTTTGAAAAAGCTACCCGTGCACAGGGAATTACCGGTGAGGTGCTTCTTCAACTTTGCGAGTCCCGTTTAGATAACGTTGTATACCGTATGGGTATTGCGCCTTCAAGAAGAGCTGCCCGTCAGCTGGTGGGACACCGTCACATTACTGTGAACGGAGAATTGGTGAATATTCCATCTTATCACCTTAAGCCTAACGATGTTGTTGGGGTAAGAGAAAAATCTAAATCACTTGCTGTGATTCAGGAATCTTTAGCAAACAACAGCAGTGTTTATGAGTGGATCTCCTGGAATTCAGAAAAGAAAGAAGGAACTTTCGTTTCAGTACCTGGAAGAGTCCAGATTCCTGAAAACATTAACGAACAATTTATAGTCGAATTATATTCGAAATAATAATTCACACAGAAGTCGAAATATGGCAATACTAAATTTTCAGAAGCCCGATAAAGTTATAATGATTGATTCAACCGATTTCGAAGGGAAATTTGAATTTCGCCCTTTGGAACCCGGCTATGGATTAACCGTTGGTAACGCTTTAAGACGAGTGCTTTTATCTTCTCTGGAAGGTTTCGCGATCACTTCGGTTCGTATCGAAGGTGTAGATCACGAATTCTCTACCATTGCAGGAGTTGTGGAAGACGTAACTGAAATCATTCTTAATCTTAAGCAAATCAGGTTTAAGAGACAAATCGATGAGATCGATAATGAATCGGTTACTATTTCAGTTTCAGGAGAAGAGCAATTAACTGCCGGTCACTTCCAGAAATTCATCTCAGGATTCCAGATCCTAAATCCAGATCAGGTGATCTGTAATATGGACAAGAAAGTAAGCCTGAATATGGAAATTACCATTGAAAAAGGTAGAGGTTACGTTCCGGCGGAAGAAAACAAGAAAGCCAATGCTCCTTTAGGTACGATTTTTACAGATTCTATCTATACTCCAATTAAAAATGTGAAGTATAGTATTGAGAACTATCGTGTGGAGCAGAAGACTGACTATGAAAAACTGGTATTTGAAATAATCAGTGACGGATCTATTCATCCAAAGGATGCTTTAACCGAGGCTGCTAAGACGCTTATTCACCACTTCATGTTATTCTCTGATGAGAGAATCACTCTGGAGGCCGATGAGATCGCTCAAACTGAGACTTATGATGAAGAATCCCTTCACATGAGACAATTGCTTAAGACCAAACTGGTAGATCTAGATCTTTCAGTTAGAGCTCTTAACTGTTTGAAAGCGGCTGAAGTTGATACCCTTGGAGATCTTGTTTCTTACAACAAGAACGATTTGATGAAGTTCAGAAACTTCGGAAAAAAATCACTTACTGAACTTGAAGAACTTGTAAGCAACAAAGG
>JAWWBH010000221.1:0-4811 GCA_033721075.1 Christiangramia sp. | reverse complement strand
TTTTTTTGAAGAGACTTCAGCTTTGGCATTTAAAAGGAGCTTTTATGTAAGTCAACAGGTGGATTATGATCTCACCTTTCGCGAACTGGTGGACAATCCTGATCTTCCTCAGCATGAAGAGATACTTCGTGCTTTTACACGGTTTACTTACACACTGCATGAAAATGACATTCTGTTTCTGGATCATTCTCCCGGAAATACGCTCATCCAGCTTAATAATGGGGATTATAAGTTCTATCTGGTAGACCTGAACCGAATGGTCTTTAAAGAACTTACAGACACCGAGCGATACCTTAATTTTTCAAGGCTTACACCGAAAAGGGAAATGGTGGAGGTGATGGCCGATGAATATGCTAAGCTAATAGGCAGATCATCTTCAGAGGTTTTCGCTAAAATGTGGTTTTTTACAGATAGATTTCAGAAAAAATACTGGAAGAAACAGAAGATCAAGCGCTTATTGAAGCCGCGAAAGAACTAAGACTTAAGATGAGTGTTTAAAAACTCTGAAAGTGCCGGAATTAATAGGCCGGGAGTGAATTGCCCGTATAATTCCAAAGTTTGTTTTTTAACTTCTTTCGGAGTTTTATTCTCGAATAATTCTGGTTTGAAGTCTTTTAAGTGTAAAGAGATATTGTTCACTCCATCTTCAAAGGTCGCCCAGCCTTTTTTATCGATCCATGGGGAAAATATGATAAATGAGGGTTTTCCAAGGGCCTTTGCCATATTGATCGCACCACCGTCATTTCCAATTATCATATCACATTGATCCATAATGGCTATGAATTCGCGAAGGTTTTTACCTAACACATCAAAATATATTTTCTCTTTTGTGCTCTCCTTACATATGGATAGCAAGTGTTCTGCCTGATCTTTTTGAGAAGGGATGTAATTAAAAAGGAGGTTCATTTCTCCCTTGTTAGCAATATGATCTATTAACCGAGCCATATATTCAAAAGGATAGGTTTTGGTATCCATGCTGCCTATAATGCTGAGCATGATCGTAGGTTTGGAAAAATCTATTCCACTTTTTTTGAACAGATCTATAGCAAACGCCTTTTCCTCTGTAGTAACCTGCAGCTGAGGTCTGGTTTCAAGTTCTATCTCCAGATTAAGGGGTTTTAGCAAAGCCAGTCGGTGTTCGATGATCAATCCAAGATTGGAATCAGGAATGTCTTCTCTTTCCACCGTATCGGTGTAAATGAGATCAGTTATCGACTTTTTATAGGTAATTCTTTTTTTGGCTCCGGAAAAAGAACTGATAAGATAACTTTCCAGTTTAGCATACGCATCAATGACTATGTCATACTTTTCTTTTCTGATATCCCTTAGCAGCCTGAAAAAAGCCATTTTATTTTCACGATGTTCAGGTTTAAAAAGTATCAGATTGTCAAAATCCTTATTTTCCTGAAGTACCGGAGTGGTCGACTCATAAACCATATAATCGATCTGTGCTGCAGGATAGGCTATGCGCAGGTTGCGGCAAAGTATACTGCTAATAAGTACATCTCCAATCATTTTCTGTTGTATGACCAGTATCTTCAAGGCTTCAGGATTTTTGATAATTCACAGATCGTTTACTAAGCCAGGTGTTATTGCTTATCGCATTAGCATAATAAGCAAAAAGTTTTTTTAAGATGAAAAAGTTCAGTTTTGCCTTTGATGGAGCAAATAAGAGAAGTAAAACCGATAAAATGATCTTTTCAGATAATACCCCGAGGATCAAAAGAAGATGTAATAGTGCACTTTTAATTCCTGAAAAATGATTGGAAATATAGACATGTTTTGAGATGATTACTTCCCCCTTTGTAATGGCCTTGGTCCTGTAGTTTGTTCTGGAGGCACCACCGTGTTTATGATAAATGGTGGCTTTGGTGGTTACTGCAACCTTGCCTCCCAGAGAGACTGCTTTTTTACAGAGATCAACATCTTCAAGATACATCCAGTAATCCTCATTCCAGCCTTTAACCCTTTCAAACCATTCTTTCGAAATAAAAACCACTGCGCCCGTCACCCAATCCGGATAGAAAATGTTTTTCTTCACTTCGAACTTTTTCTCGAGAGCTTTTTTGTTAAACAGCCGGTAAGCTGCTCTTGTGAGTCCAAAGAATCTGGAGAAAGAAGGAAATGAATTCTTCTGTTTATAGTAATTACCACCTTCATTTACCTGCAAACAGGAGAGGATGGCTATTTCAGGATTATCTTTATAAGTACGGTGTAATTCCGGTAATACTCCTTCTTCAATCTTTGTATCAGGATTCAGAAAAAGAAAGAAGCTTCCCTTTGCATGGGAAGCTCCTGTATTACATCCATTGGCAAAACCATTATTGCCGGAGTTCTTTATAAAATTTACTTCAGGGTAATCACTTTTGAAATCTTTAAGCCTGCCATCAGCTGAATCATTATCTATCACTATAAGTTCAAAGGAGCAATCCTGATCATCAATTTTCTTAAAGGAATCGAGGCACTCCTTTAAAGAATCCCAGGATCTGTAATTGACTATTATGATAGATATATCCAAAAGTGACCTGATATATGTTTAAACTGCAACACTGTACTCACGCAGGGCGTCGTTCAATGAGGTCTTTTTGTTTGTACTTTCTTTACGTTTTCCAATGATCAATGCACATGGTACCTGGAATTCTCCTGCCGGAAACTTTTTGGTGTAGCTTCCAGGAATCACAACAGATCTGGATGGGACATATCCCTTAAACTCTTTAGGTTCATCACCAGTTACATCAATGATCTTAGTTGATCCCGTAAGCACCACATTAGCTCCTAAAACAGCTTCTTTTTCTACTCTTATCCCTTCAACCACGATACTTCGTGATCCAAGAAAAGCATTGTCTTCTATAATGACGGGGGCTGCCTGTAAAGGTTCAAGCACACCGCCAATTCCAACACCACCACTCAGATGCACATTTTTTCCGATCTGAGCACAACTTCCCACGGTTGCCCAGGTATCTACCATAGTACCTTCGTCTACATAGGCCCCAATATTCACATAACTAGGCATCATGATCACACCTGAAGAGATATAGGCTCCGTGTCGCGCCACTGCATTGGGTACTACACGAATTCCTTTTTCCTTATATCCTTTCTTTAAAGGTATCTTATCGTGATATTCAAAAATTCCGGCTTCCAGGGTTTCCATCTTTTGAATAGGGAAATACAGCACCACTGCTTTTTTCACCCATTCGTTAACCTGCCAGCCGTCTGAAGTTGGTTCAGCAACCCGTAATTCGCCTTTATCAAGAAGGTCGATCACTTTTCTGATAGCATCGGTGGTTTCTGAATCTTTTAATAATTCCCTGTTCTCCCAGGCATTTTCAATTTTTGCTTGTAATTGGTCCATTTTCAATTTTTTTTCAAATATAACAGCTATAAGGCAATATTTATGGACAAACCAATATAAACCTTACCTTTGCCTAAATTTTTGAAATGGCCAGAATTTTAGCGCTGGATTACGGAACAAAGAGAACAGGAATCGCGGTTACCGATGAGCTTAAGATGATCGCATCGGGGCTTACCACTGTTCAAACTCCTGAACTTCTGGGTTTTTTGGAAGATTATTTCAGAAATGAAAAAGTGGAACGCGTTTTGGTCGGTGAACCAAAGAGAATGGATGATTCTCCTTCTCAGAGTGAGGCCTATATACAGGATTTTCTGAAGAAATTTTCTGAAAAGTTTCCTGATATGCCTGTGGAAAGGGTGGATGAGCGTTTTACCAGTAAAATGGCTGTTCAGAGTATGATCGATAGCGGTCTAAAAAAGAAAAAAAGAAGAAATAAGGCCCTGGTTGACGAGATCAGTGCAACTATAATTCTGCAAACCTGGCTTTACGAGTAAGGTTAAAGGAATAAGGCTTAAGGTTTATGCGAGAATAGGGATGGAGAGAAGTTTGAAAAATAGATCCAACGAATTTGCGCATAAATGTGTAAAAACAGCACTTTCTTTACCTTCAGATTACCCGGGAAGTCATATTAGAAGTCAGCTGGTGAGATGTGCTACGTCAGTAGCTGCAAATTATAGAGCGGCCTTGCTAGGTCAAACTAAGAAGTCCTTCATTGCAAAACTAAGCATTGTAATTGAAGAAGCTGATGAATGTATATTCTGGATTGAATTTTTACTCCATGAGGGACTATTGAATTATGAAGAATGTGAAGAAGTGCTTAAGGAGGCGAAGGAACTGACCGCCATCTTCATTTCATCCAGAAAAACAGCAGAGCAAAGTGAAAAAAGGAGTTAGTCCTTCAACATTAAACAATAAACATTTACCATGATTTTACCTATTGTAGCATATGGAGATCCGGTGCTGAAGAAGAAGGCGAAGAAGATAGATAAGGATTATCCGAAACTTGAGGAATTAATAGACAACATGTGGGACACCATGTATAATGCCTATGGTGTTGGACTGGCTGCCCCGCAGGTTGGATTGCCCATCAGGCTGTTTCTTATTGACCCTGCGCCTTTTGCTGAAGATGAGGAGCTGGAGGAAAAGGAACAGGAAGAGTTGAAAAATATGCGTAAGGTTTTCATCAATCCTCAGATCATTGAGGAAAATGGTGAAGAATGGGCATTTAGTGAAGGATGCCTTAGTATTCCGGAGATCAGGGAAGATGTCTTCCGTAAGCCGGAGATCACCATAGAGTATTATGATGAAAATTTCGAAAAACATACTGAAAAATATTCCGGACTCGCAGCGAGAGTAATTCAGCATGAATATGATCATATTGAAGGTATTCTATTTACCGATAAACTTTCAAGCCTGAAAAAGAGACTTATAAAAAGCAAACTGGCAAATATTTCTAAAG
>JAWWBH010000220.1:0-4873 GCA_033721075.1 Christiangramia sp. | reverse complement strand
GAGTGGATTGGTTATGCAGCCTCTTTATTTGTTCTTCTATCATTTTTGATGAGAAATATCGTCACCCTGCGTTCTGTTAATATTGTTGGTTGTTCGTTCTTTGTAGAGTATGGATTTTTGCTGAATAGCTGGCCTATTATAATTACAAACCTGGCCATTGCGGGTGTGAATTTCTATTATCTCTTTATCAATAAGAGAAAGAAGCCTGGAACTGAATCCTGATCATCGGTTATATTTACTTTTAGCGGCTATCGCAGCACCCAGGATGCCTGAGTCATTGCGGAGTTGAGCAGGGATAAGCCTTGTGTCTACATCCAGATAATTCTCAAATTTATCCCAGTCGTTGGAAATGCCTCCTCCCACTATTATCACATCGGGATTTAAGATCCTGTACACATGATTCAAGAAGATATTGAATCGATATCCCCAGTCTTTGTAACTAAGGTTATGTTCAGTCTTTACTGAAGATGCCGCCCAATCTTCGATCTTCTCATATTCCTTATATGGGATCTGGCCAAGTTCAAAATTCGGAATAAGCTCTCCGTGCAGGTAGGCTCCGCTGCCAAGGCCTGTGCCCACAGTTATCATTATGGCAAATCCTGTGGCATCCCTGCCAGCTCCAAATTTGATCTCTGCTAGTCCGGCGGCATCGGCATCGTTGATCACCGTAAATTCCTGTCCGGTGGTTTTTTCAAAAAGACCATCCACATCCATATCCAGCCACTTACGGCTAAGGTTTCCCTCGTGCTTACAAATTCCTTTTTTAACAATGGTTGGGAACCCGCATCCTACGATACCTTTATATGAAAAATGATCCAGCATTTCCTTAACGGCCTGGGCCATTTCTTCAGGTTCTCGATTATCGGGAGTTGGGATCTTATGGGAAGGTGTAACTAGTGCACCGGAATCCACATTCACAATTGCTCCTTTGAGGCTTGAGCCTCCTATGTCTATACCCAATATTTCCATCCTGATATTTTGAAGAACTACAATTTATCAAAATTCTACCCGTCAAAAAAGACTTTTAGGGAATGTTTAGGTTTTAAGATATCTGCCGGGCCTCATGAGGAACTGGTTTCATTAGACCCTGAAACAATCCCGATAACTATCGGGACAGGGGGACGAGGTTAGAAAAATGTCATCTCGAGCGGAGTCGAGAGATCAGCATCTTTTTTAAATTGAGTTTGCTTCGTCATTTCATTCCTCGCAAAGACGTTCAAAAAGCTAAGCAGAATTCTGTATTGAGTTATCACTTCAAGCGTAGTAATGCAGTCTCCTGTTTATATGGAATGAGCCTGAAACAATCCCGATAACTATCGGGACAGGGGGACAAGGTTAACAAAAAGTCACTCCGAGCGGAGTCGAGGAGCTACACCGATTTCTGAACCACCTCAAATACCCTTTGTCCGTCACACTTCAGTGTTTTGGAAGGATATTTTAATAGAAGCGCATAATCGTGAGTGGCCATCAGGATGGTATTCCCATTCCTGCTTATTTCCTGGAGCACTTCCATGACCTCCACAGACGTCTGGGGGTCAAGGTTTCCGGTGGGCTCATCGGCAAGTATCAGTTCAGGATCGTTAAGAAGAGCACGTGCGATCGCCACACGTTGCTGTTCACCTCCTGAAAGCTGATATGGAAATTTAAAACCTTTGGTCTTCATCCCCACCTTGTCCAGAACCTCATCGATCTTATGATCCATGGCTGTCTTGTCTTTCCAACCGGTCGCTTTCAATACGAAAAGAAGATTGTCTTTTACATTCCTGTCAGTAAGCAGTTTAAAATCCTGGAAAACCACTCCCAGTTTTCTGCGAAGAAATGGGATATCCTTTTCTTTCAGGGTCCTGAGGTTGAAATCAACGATATGGCCTTCTCCTTCGGTAAGCGGAAGGTCACCATAAAGGGTCTTCATAAAACTACTTTTTCCGGTTCCGGTCTTTCCGATGAGGTAAACAAAATCACCTTTGTTTACAGTGACATCTACTTCAGATAAAATTAAGGCTTCCCGTTGATAGATCGCCGCGTTTTTTAGTTCCAGAACAGTTTCAGACATGAAATTTTAGTTTTGGTTGAATTTCTTGAGTGATTTTCAGCTTAACAAATATAAACGGAAAAATACCGGCTTATTATAAACTGGTGATCAAAAATCTAATCATTAAATGCCCATTATGGGGACCCAAATATACATTTTTCAAAAGGCGACTACATACTTTTTTTTGTATTAACATAATTATAAAACTTAATGAGCGTTATAGAAGCAAGCTTTAAATTATCTTTGAATTCCAATCTAAAACGCAATAAATGACACTTAAAAGAGCTTATCTGCTAGTCGTTTTTATATCTTTCTCATTTTCCGCGATTTGCCAGCAGTCTGCCGTATACACTCATGACCTGGCAGACTTTAACCGCGCACTGGAATTATACAATAATGAACAGTACCTGGCTGCCCAGAATCTTTTTGATGAGGTAATGGATGAGACTGATGATGAGAAGATCAAAGGCGATGCTGCATATTATATTGCCAATGCGGCTGTAAGACTGAATCAGCCTGGAGCTGACAGGTTGATGGAACAATTCGTTACCCGTTATCCTACAAGCACAAAGACGAATTCTGCTTACCTGGATGTGGCCGATTATTATTTCCAGACCGGGAAATATGCACTTGCCAGAAGATGGTATGACCGTGTAGATGAAAATGCCATGAGCCGTAAGGATCGTGAAAGATTCTATTTCAATAACGGTTATGCTTATTTCCGTGCGAACCAGTTTGAAGAGGCTCAGACCTATCTCAACAGGGTAAGGGATTCAAAGCAATATGGAGCTCAGGCTAAATACTATCTTGGTTATATTGCCTATGAAGGAGATGATTATGAAGAGGCTAACGAATATTTTGGAGAAGTAAAAGGTAACGAACGTGATACCGAAGATCTGTCATATTTCCAGGCCGTTATGAATTTTAAGCTTGGTAATTTTGAAAAGGCGATAGAGCAGGGACTGGAACAGTTACCAAAATCTAACAGGCAGGAACTTTCAGAACTCAATAAGATCATTGGAGAAAGCTACTTCAACCTTGGAGAATACGATAAGGCCATTCCTTATTTAAAGGAATATAACGGGATGCGTGGTAAATGGAATAACACAGATTATTACCAGCTGGGCTATGCCTATTACAAACAGGGTAATTATGAGGCCGCGATCAATGAATTCAACAAGATCGTGGATGGTAAGAATGCCATTGCACAGAACGCCTATTACCACCTGGCACAATCTTACCTTGAATCAGGGCAGAAGCAACAGGCCCTGAACGCATTCAAGAATGCCAGTGAAATGGAATTCGATGCGAAGATCCAGCAGGATGCACTCCTTAATTATGCAAAACTCAGTTACGAGATAGGTAACTCTTATGAAAGTCCTTCTCAGGTGCTAATCAATTACCTTAATAAATATCCAGATTCTGAAAACCGCCAGGAGATGGAGACTCTTTTGATCGACTCTTTTATCACTTCCAAGAATTATGAAGAGGCGATGAGATTACTTGAGAACAACCGGAATTTCAGCGATAAGCAGGCCTATCAGAAAGTAGCGTATTTCTACGGCCTGGAGCTTTATGAAGAAGGAGATTATTACGGGGCTATCGAGAATTTTGATAAGGCACTTAAAGAGCCAAGAGATCAGAATATTACTGCAAGGGCTACTTTCTGGAAAGCCGAAAGTGAATACAATGTGAACCGTATGGATGATGCTCTTCTCGGTTACCGCGAATTTAAGGGAATGAGCGCTGCAAGAGGAACCGATGAGTATAAGGATCTTGATTATAATATTGGATATGCCTATTTCAAGAAGAATGATTACTCACAGGCGGTAAACTATTTCAAAAATTATGTGGCAAGTTCGAGTGCTGAAGGTGCCAAAAAGAATGACGCCCTGCTTAGACTTGGAGATACTTATTATGTGACAAGTCAATACTGGCCGGCTATGGAAGCTTATCAGAATGCTATTAACAATGGAGTTAGCAATGCTGATTATGCCGCATTTCAAAAAGCTATAAGTTATGGCTTTGTAGAGAGAAATGATACCAAGATCGAGGAGCTGAACAGCTTTATAAGCAAATATCCCCGGTCTTCCTATCGCGATGACGCGATGTATGAACTTGGGAATACTTATGTAGCCAAGAACAATACCTCGCAGGCTATACAGTCGTATAACCGGCTGATCAGGGATGTGCCTCAAAGCGCCCTGGTGCCTAAGGCCATGTTGAGACAGGGACTCATTTACTACAACAATAATGAAGGAAACAAGGCCCTGGAACGATTAAGAAAAGTGGTGGCTGAATATCCTAACACTCCGGAAGCAAAACAGGCGGTTTCAACAGCCAGAAATGTGTATGTTGATCTTGGCCGTACCGATGAGTATGCCAGCTGGGTGAGGAATATTGACTTTGTTGAAGTAAGTGATGCCGATCTTGATAACACCACTTATGAAGCTGCAGAAAATCAGTACCTGAATAATAATACCGATAAGGCGATCGCGAACTTTGAGAAATACATTCAGAATTTCCCGAATGGAATTCACTCGATAAATGCCAATTTCTACCTCGCTCAGTTGTATTACAGAAACGGACAGGTGGAGAAGTCGATTCCAAATTACCAATACGTCACTTCCAAGCCTAAGAATGAATTCTCTGAGCAGGCCCTGGCAAGATTATCACAGATCTATCTGGAGAAAAAGGATTATGCCCAGGCACTGCCGTTACTTGAAAAGCTTGAGAAGCAGGCCGATAATGAACAGAATGTGGTATTTGCACAGCAAAACCTGATGAAATCTTATTATGTGACCGGTAATTTCAACAAGGCGACTGAATATGCAGAAAGGG
>JAWWBH010000219.1:0-4890 GCA_033721075.1 Christiangramia sp. | reverse complement strand
TTCTGGCTATGGTATGGCCCTAAACGAATGCGGAAGGCTAAACAGCATTAAATATTCAGGTTTTAACTAAAAATAGCTATCTTCATTATTGATTCTGAAAACAAAACAAGAATGAAGGTACGAACTATCGGGATTCCCGTCCTGGATCAGGAAAAGGCTTTACAATTCTATACACAAAAACTGGGTTTTGTAAAAAGTAAGGACATTCCGGTGGGGGAAAATCACCGTTGGCTAACAGTGGTATCCAAAGAGGATCCAGAAGGCCCTGAAATCCTGCTGGAACCTTCACCAGATAACTTTGCTCCTGCCAAAGACTATCAAAATGCATTGTTCAGAGCAGGTATTCCATACACCCAGTTCAATGTGGATGATATTGATGCTGAACATGAGAGACTGAAAGATGAAGGAGTGAATTTTAGCATGAAACCTACAGACGTAGGGAATGCCCTAATCGCCATCCTGGATGATACTTGTGGGAATCATATCCAACTGGTCCAGTTAAAAAAATAAGTAATTTTTCAGTCCAAAAAGATGACAACAGAAAATCATAATCTCAACATTTTCAGGATACTTTTTTTAATTAAAGGCATCTTCACCATAGTGGTTTCATTTTTTCCATTGATCTATGTATTTATGGGAATGTTCATTTTCAATAATGAGTTTCAGGATCATCATCTGGGATGGATGGGTATTACATTTATGCTTATTGGAGTGGTTGTTTTTCTTTTCCTGTTAGCCCTGGGAGTGGTAACTATATTAGCAGGTAAATATATTGGGGAGAGACGTTACTATGATTTTATATTCGTAATCGCCATTCTCAATTGTTTTAGCGGTATCCTTGGAATCTTACTCGGTATTTTCACTATACTTGAACTTAATAAACCACAGGTAAAGGAGCTTTTCGGTAAACCTGTCTAATTGTTTCTATCCAGCCAGTATCTCCTGTCATTCTCTGTTTGTTCATATTTCTATCTTCTTCCACCTAATTTGCGGAAGATTATTGATCAAAATAAAACAGCTCAAGGGTGAATTTGTGCAAATAAATTTTCCTTAAAGTTTTAATTATTAAATGATTAAAATCATACTTTCTTTCAGCTTAAATTCTTAACTTCAAGACAGAATTGTGGCATTCCAATATGTCATTTATAAAGACCCTGCTGGCTCCCTGGCCGGATTCAAAAAGATCAGTCTTTTAAGGCGATTCCCGATAATTATCTTTCTAACAATTTTAAATTTCATAATGAATACGATATCCAACAGCTATGGATGGGAGAGGCCAGATTTAATGCATAAGAATTCTATGATGTGGCACTCCAGGTTAAATTTCATCCTGAAAGAATTACAGTTCCTTAACAATCTGCTCAATGAAAAAGTATTTCCCATTGTGGAATCTCATATGATACAAAAGGCAGAAGATTTAAAAGAAAAATTAGTCGATCTCAAAATCGAGGTGACATATCTTCTCTCCGAAATAAAACAACATATTAATGGGTTGAAGATATTGTTCAATGATATGGAGCAATTCGAAAAAGAATGGGATTACAAGCACCAGCACAGGAAAATAATGATTAAGGTGCACGAATTTGATAGTAAGTACCAGAATATTAAAAAAGAGATATTCAGAATGGTCAGTCAGTCTATCAGGAACTATAAACAGAAGCGAATTTCTGCACAATAGAATATTCCAACTCAGGATATTTCAAGCTCCGGGCTTGCCCCCCAAATTATCCTGTCCCTTTATAAAGTCAACTTCTATAAAATTCCTCAGCCTTCTTATAGATTGATCTTATTCATACGTGAAAAGTATGCCCTTGCGTATCTTAACACTATGCTGATCCTTTAACCATGCAAAATACTGAACTTGATTTCATTAAATCTTCCGGCAAAAAAGGTAAAATTCTCATTTTTCAAGCTCTGGAGCCTACTAGGTCAAACTGGAATCTGAATTCAGTTGTAATGTTAGAATTCTTTCTTTAAAGGAGATAGTAGGACTCTGAATGAATCAGAAAATTTAAATTAAAAACATTTCTCAGGGAATCCTTATCTTTAGTTTTCGATCGATCTATTATACAATATAGCATAACCAGTAAATCTGAAATAAAATGGATACTACAGTAAATATCTATCTTACCTTCAACGGAGATTGTAAAGAGGCCTTTGATTTTTACAAATCGGTCTTTGGTGGGGAATACACCAATATTTCAACTTTTGGGGAGATGCCCCCGCAAGAAGGTATGCCACCGGTACCAGATGACGACAAGGATTTGATCATGCATGTATCTCTGCCTATAAGTAAAGAAACCATGCTAATGGGAAGTGATACCGGTGGGGAATGGGCAAAAAATTTTAAGAAAGGAAATAATTTTTCCATCTCGGTGAATACCGCCAGTAAACAGGATGCCGATCGGATATTCAATGAACTTTCAGACGGAGGTAAAGTAATGATGCCTATGGACAATACCTTCTGGGGTTCCTATTTTGGTATGTTCAGTGATAAATTCGGCATCAACTGGATGGTAAGTTTTGAGCTTTCCGGACACTCTTAAAATTGAAGCAGAGAAGAGCTTAATAGGCAACATTAATAACCAAATATATTCAACTATGAAAAATTTAATCCTTGCAGGTTTCCTTTTTGTCAGCCTTACAGCCTATTCCCAATCGAATATTCTGCCCGCTGAAATACAGATCAAAACTGCCCTACTTGCTGCACCCGAGGAAGAAAGAAGTGGTGCAAAGGTCTATGGATATAATGAAAATGGTGAAATGGTCGTGCTAAGGGAAGGCACCAATAATATGATCTGCATTGCTGATAATCCGAATGTTGAAGGAATTCAGGTGGCATGTTATTCTAAAAAACTGGAACCTTTTATGGCCAGAGGACGGGAACTCTCTGCCGAGGGTAAATCGGAAATCGAAAAACGCAAGATCCGCAAAGCGGAGGTAGAATCCGGAAAACTGAAAATGCCTGATGCTCCCAGTACTTTATACGTTTTTTCAGGTTCTTACGAAAACTACAATAATGAAACCGGCGAGCTTAAGGATGGGAAATTCAGATATGTGATCTATATACCTTATGCCACCACCGAGTCTACAGGTCTTCCGGCTAAACCTGAAGCTCCAGGAATGCCATGGCTCATGGATCCCGGGACTCACAGAGCTCATATCATGATAAGTCCGGCCAACAATTAAAATGTCTTGCTCCAATAACAGGTTCATTGCTTCCTGAACTTGTTATACTTTTTCAACTACCTTAAACAATTTCTTTGCAATCTCTTTGGAAATTTCACCAAGTTCGTCATTCTCCACTGCCTGCATCAATGCTACTGGGTTTACAGCAGCAATCTCCACCATACCGTCATCTAGCTGCTGAAGTATCACATTACACGGCAACATGGCCCCTATTTTATCTTCAGCTGCCAGGGCTTTATATGCATAAGGAGCATTACAGGCACCTAAAATATGATACCTGTGAAAGTCTAAATCTAGTTTCTTTTTAAAGGTTTCATTCACATTGATCTCGGTGAGAACCCCAAATCCTTCATTTTCCAATTCTTTAGTAACCTTTTCCAGAATGGTATCAAAATCACCCTCTACTGTTTTATGAAAATAATAATTCATGGCCATAATTTTTATCCTTTTAAAGTTAGAAAATCATGCCGAAGGCTTAAGTAACCAGGGTTACAAATCTTTAAAAAATTCAGTTAAAAAATGATGGCCAACTTTTTGAAATTTACAGGGCGTAAATTCAAGTTGAATTGAATCATAATTTAAAAAGTTGGCCATGCCTTTAGTTAAAATCAAAACACTAAGATGGTATCCTAAAACTTCAGTTGTTCAAAAACAAGAAATCAGCCAGGACAAACCTAAACGAATTGATATTTCATAAGGTGATAATCGGTAAAGAAAAGAGTCTGTCTAAAAGTCTAAAAAACGTCATCCTGTCCCGATAACTATCGGAATTATTTCAGAATATTAACTATTTGGTAAAAAATGTCAGTTAGAAGCTAAAACAAGTTCAGCTTCACTAAATAAGGACTTTTAAGCCGGTCTCTTTTTTTGAGAAAAACGAAAAGTATATCAAATTTACTTCAGGTTAATGGGTAGCCTCTTATATTTGCAAGTATCTGTTCAAATAAACAGGATTAAATTAAGAAAACAATATGATTTTTTCCCAAAAGCACAATTTTCAAACATTTAAACTTATAGTTTTCACTCTTCTAAGCTTCCTATTTATCCAATGTAAAGAGAAGGAGAAGAATGTAGAAGAAACGAAAAAAGAAAATGTAAATGAAGCTCTGGATCTCAAGACTACATACTCTGATAATATAGATGTACCTGAGGGGATGGTATGGATTCCTGGAGGTGAATTCATTCAGGGAGCTGTGGAAGGAGATGAAATGGCTGTAAATCACGAAAAACCAGCGCATAAAGTAGCTGTTGATGGTTTCTTTATGGATGAAACTGAGGTTACTAATGCCGAATTTAAAGAATTCGTGGAGGCTACAGGTTATAAAACAGTGGCAGAAAGAGATATCATCTGGGAGGATATAAAAAAACAGCTTCCACCGGGAACTCCAAAACCTCCTGATTCGGTATTACAGCCGGGCTCACTTATTTTCCGCAAGACCGAAAGCAGCGTTCCCAACCTGTATGATTATACCCAGTGGTGGGAATGGAAAGTAGGAGCCAACTGGAAACATCCTCAGGGACCTGGCAGCAGTATTGAAGGAAAAGAAGATTATCCTGTTGTACATATTGCCTATGAAGACGCTGTGGCTTACTCCGAATGGGCCGGAAGAAGACTCCCTACCGAAGCGGAATGGGAATATGCTGCAAGAGGCGGAAAAGACACAAAATTCGCCTGGGGTGATGATGCTTCAAAACTTTCGG
>JAWWBH010000218.1:0-4897 GCA_033721075.1 Christiangramia sp. | reverse complement strand
TTGATAGTTGATAGTTGATAGTTGATAGAGGAAACAGGAAAGAGGAAAAAACAGAAATTAGAAAAGGTTTAATTTTAATTAATATGGATGAGGTTAAGTTTAACTTTGAAGATTTAAAGCTTTATCAAAAAGCACTGGATTTTGTCGACCTGGCCTACGATCTCACCTCAAAGTTTCCAGAAAAAGAAAAGTATGGGCTCAGATCCCAATTTACACGGTCTGCGGTATCAATAGCCTTGAATACAGCTGAAGGATCAGGAGATTCAGACTCTCAATTTCATCGCTACCTTCAAATTGCAGAAGGTTCAGTTAGAGAATGTGTTACCTGTATTACAATTGCAGTGCGCAGAGATTATATTACTTCTGAAGATAACCTGAAGGCTCGCACCATTTTATTGGAACTTCTTAAAATGATTAGAAGTCTTCAATACTACTTAAAAAATAAAAAATCCAATTGAAATGATTCTGTCCTCTTTCCTCTCTCAACTTTCCACTTTTTCCAGAAAACTGATCAATTTGCAATGCACTTTCAATTAAAATCCTACCTAAACTTCCTACTAAAAAGCCAGAACCAACATGGCCTCCACTCCCCTTTTGTGTATGATCTTGTAACCAATTGTTTTTATGATAAAACTTCCTATCCTGGATATGAACTGATCAAAAATTACAGGAACGATCTTTTAGGGAATAAGGAGCAAATTGAAATTACCGATTTCGGGGCGGGAAGCAGAGTATTTAAGTCTAATCGAAGGCCTGTATTTTCAATAGCAAAAAATTCAGGGATCACTTTACATCGCGCTAAACTTCTGTACAGGATAGTAGATCATCTAAACATACAAAATGCCCTGGAGTTAGGTACTTCATTGGGTATCGCGTCTGCTTCCATTGCCGCAAACAGAATAACGCAATTAACCACTATCGAGGGTTGCCCTGAAATTTCAAGAATTGCTGCCAGTCAGATGGCAAAATATAAACTGGATAATGTTCAGTTGATAAATTCAGAATTTGAAAAAGGGATAAAAGAGGTTTTAAAAGAATCCGGAAAATTTGATCTGATTTATTTCGACGGAAATCATCAGAAGGACGCTACACTAAATTATTTCTATAAACTATTACCTGCAACTCATAACGATTCAGTCTTTATTTTTGATGATATTCACTGGTCTTCCGGAATGGAAGAAGCCTGGACAGAAATAAAAAAACATCCGCAGGTTCAGGTTACCATTGATACCTATAAATGGGGTATTGTCTTCTTTAGGCAGGAACAGGTAAAACAGGATTTCATGATCCGTGTTTAATTTTTGACTTTCCAAATCTCTCCATTAAGCATTGGATCGCTAAAATAATTATAAGGATTTCCAAACCGCTTTGAGGCATTCGAAATCTGAAGCCAGAGTATGTAATAATACTAATCAAGACTGTTGAAAGAAATAATCCCCAAACAAGAGGTTTCATATTGGCAGTTCCTATAAAGAGAATTACAAAGGCCGCCAATAAGGCTAATACCTGAAAGATAACCCGGCCTGTTTCCAAGATCCCGGGCCTTGACGTTTCAGGAAAAGGATTGAAAGCGCTTTTAAGTTTTTTAATTATAATTGGAAGTATCAGGTCTGGATTTGACATTATAAAGTTCATTGTAGCATCCTGATATAATGTCATCATTCCAACTTCACCTTTATAGTCTGATTTATCATAATCAAAATTTTGCAGGACGAGTGATTCGTCAGCCAGATCTCCTTTTGTATTTGTATGTAAATCGGGCACATCCTGATTCCAGCCTTTTGCCATCACAGCCCCTGATGAGCTAGTTATCACTGCTTTTTCAGCATCCAGAACAACATAATTTCGAACAACCCAAATTGATACTATGGCAGTTGTCACTACACCTAACAGTAAAGCATTCTTCAGGCTAACTCTTTTATATAAAAAAAGTAAGAACCATAACGAAAATGGTAGAAAAATATAATAAGGATGAGCAAGTATCAGTATCCCTCCCCATAAGCCATTCAGCCAAAGCCTTCTCCCTGTTTTTAAATATCTAACCAGAGACCAGATGAACAGGGTCATAAAGAATAGAGTGATTGGCTCCGAGAGAAAGACACGGGAATATATTTGCCATGCCGGATTCACCAGATACAAAAAAACTCCGGCATAAATAAATATTCTACGTTTTGTAAAATATTCAAGGGTTTTGTAAAAGAACAGACCCCCCAGTAAATGCAATAAAATTTTAAATGCGACCAGAAAACCTAAAGAATATCCCGAAATAAGGAAACAAAAAGCAATGATCGCAGGCCAAATTGGCGGCCGCCAGGTAGAGTGACCTGAAAACTTATAAGTTTTTGTTTTATGATGTCCCTTTTTAAAACCCTGAACTAAATCTGTATGTGATAGATCGAGATGACCATATTTCCCAGTCTTGGCAAGGGTTAAACCTAAATGAATAAAATCTGAAGCGTCACCTCCAAAATCATATTTCAAACTATTTGCTACTTGAAAATTATAACCCAGGACCGCCAGTATCACAAAGCTTAAACCAATTATGATAAGTGTCTTTATTCTTGACATTTCTATCTTGAAAATGTATTGTATTTAAAAACACACCATAAAGCCCTCATACCATCTTTCCAGTTGATCTTCTTGCCTTCAGCATAGGTCCGGCCGTAATAGGAGATTCCTACCTCATAGATCCTGATCCCAGGGACTCTGCTCACTTTAGCTGTAACTTCTGGTTCAAAACCAAAACGTTTTTCTTTCAGATCCAGACTTTTAAGAATATCGGTCCTGAACATCTTATAACAGGTCTCCATGTCTGTAAGATTCAGATTAGTAAAGGCATTGCTAAGATTGGTAAGGAATTTATTTCCGATAGAATGCCAGTAGAATAAAATCCGATGGGCATTGCCCCCCATGAATCTGGAGCCATAAACGACATCTGCCTTCCCTTTTAAAATTGGTCTCAAAAGATTGATATATTCATCAGGATCATATTCGAGATCGGCGTCCTGAATAACCGCTATATCTCCTGTACAAAGTTCTATGGCCTTATGTAATGCGGCACCCTTACCGCGGTTTACTTCCTGATTGAATACCTGAACATCTGATGTTGGATTATCTTCAACGAATTGGTTTATGATAGATCTGGTGGAATCGGTAGAACAGTCATCAACTATTACTATTTCCTTTTTTAATCCAAGACCCAGGTCCAGTTCTTTAAGAACATTCAGGATCTCAAGAATGGTATCTTCTTCATTATAGGCAGGAATAAGAATTGAGAGTTTCTTGGTCAATCGGTTAGTTTTGAATGTAAATCTAAGAATTCTGCTGAAAGATAATTTGTTTGTAACAAAAAAACTAAATTCACGTCATACAAGTGAAAATTCAGTCTGAATGAGTAAAGTAATCGAGATCCGGAATATTACCAGGGATTTTCCCCTGGGTCAGGAAGTAGTAAAAGTTTTAAAAGGAATTGATCTTGATATAGAACGTGGTGAGTATGTAGCTTTTATGGGGCCTTCGGGATCGGGAAAATCTACACTCATGAACCTCCTGGGATGCCTGGACACACCTACCTCAGGCAGTTATGTTCTAAACGGCAAGGACGTTAGCAAGATGAGTGATGATGAACTTGCGGAGATCAGAAATAAGGAGATAGGCTTTGTTTTTCAGACCTTCAACCTTCTTCCCCGAACTACTGCCCTAGACAATGTTGCTTTACCTATGGTATATGCAGGGGCATCCAAAACTGAAAGGATAGAAAGAGCAAAAGATGTACTTAACAGTGTAGGTTTGGGAGACAGAATGGATCATAAACCAAATCAACTTTCAGGAGGTCAAAGACAGCGTGTGGCTGTGGGGAGAGCTCTTGTGAACAAACCATCCATTATTCTGGCTGATGAGCCTACAGGTAACCTGGATTCAAAAACCTCCTTAGAGATCATGAACCTTTTTGATGAGATACATGCAGCAGGAAATACCGTGATCCTTGTAACACATGAGGAGGATATTGCTAAGCATGCACATCGAATTATAAGGTTAATGGATGGAACCGTAGCCAGCGACCAGAAAAAATCAGTGGGAAGTTTACAGTAGCAGTAGGCAGTAACTGTTTTGAGTTGGGAGTTGTGACAAATTAAGAATCATTTCATTTTTCAGTATCCCATTCAATAATGAATTTTAAATGGATTTATTTCTGTATCTCCCAGTGGAATTGAAGGTCAATTCAACCTGCTATATAGAAATCTGTAATCATCATCCTGAGCCCGTCGAAGGATGAACTTTGAACTTCTAAAAATCTTTTCTATATTGTACCTAGTATAAGTCATTTACGATGATCGATTTAGACCAGGAGACCTGGATTTATCTTGCCATTATAGCTGTTTTTCTCGCTTATTTTATGTGGAATTCCCGCAGAGCTAAAAAAATGAGAAAGGACAGGAAAAACCGAAACTTCAGAAGAAGATACTTCGAAAGAAAACAGGAAAATGAAGCGAATTCTTAGTTTCACTGAATATTTCTTTTTAATATTTCGAATAGTTAATCTGAGGCTTTTTCATTTTATTGTCATTTCGAAGAAGTAAAACCACTGAGAAATCTCCATAAATCATCTCAATGAATATTTAGATTTCTCCCTCCGGTGGAAATGACTACAAATAATTAGCACATAGCCAAAATCCCGCAATCCAGAGATCCAGTATTCCAACATTCTCAAACCTATTTTAAACTTCGTATTTTAGCACAAAAGCTGAACCATGAAAATTTATACCAGGACAGGTGACAAGGGCACTACCTCCTTATTTGGAGGGACCCGGGTTCCAAAGCACCATATAAGAATAGAGAGCTATGGTACCGTAGACGAACTTAACTCCTATATAGGGCTTCTTCGTGACCAGGATAC
>JAWWBH010000217.1:0-4965 GCA_033721075.1 Christiangramia sp. | reverse complement strand
GGGATTTAGGGCTGGAACGAGCACACCATATCTTTTTTATGATATCAATATGGAGGTCACAACACCCTTGAGGGTACATCCTTATGCATTTCACTCTTCCGTGATAGAGAGGATGTCTAAAGGCAAGTTGAGAGAGGATTTAAAGCGTATGTTGATGGAGGTAAAAGCTGTGGGCGGAATTTTCAGAGGTGTTTTCAGGAATCATGATTTTTCCCGATATTCGGATAAGAACCTGTATTATTCCTTTTTAAAACAAATTCATGAAATTGAGTGAAATAGAACATATCTTCTTTGATCTAGATCATACCCTCTGGGATTTTGAACGTAATTCTGCACTCGCATTTCAGGAAATATTCGAAAAACAGAAGGTAGAGATTGATGTGGATGATTTTCTGGCGGTCTATAAGCCAATAAACTTCAAATACTGGGAATTATACAGGAATAATTCAGTAAGCAAGGAAGCTCTGAGGTATGGCCGGTTAAAGGAAAGTTTCGATTCACTTAGATTTGAGGCCTGCGATACCACCATAAATTTAATCGCAGACGATTATATCGAATACCTGCCCAATAACAATCACCTGCTCGAAGGAAGCATTGAGGTCCTGGACCATTTAAGTAAAACCTATAAACTTCATATAATTACGAATGGTTTCGAAGAAGTACAGCAACGCAAGATGGTAAATTCAGGTATTTTTGATTTTTTCCAAACGATAACTACTTCTGAAGAGGCTGGGGTAAAAAAGCCGCATCCACAAATCTTTGAAATGGCATTGCAGAAATGCGGGGCGTTACCGCAGAGATCGGTGATGATTGGAGATAATCTCGAAGCCGATATAATTGGAGCTTCTCAATACGGTTTGCATGCTATCTATCTTATTTCTGAAGATCAAATGTCTCAAAATCAGTTTCCTCAGATTCATAAGTTAAAAGAGCTTCTTAATTATTTATAACAATAAAGAATAGGTATTTTCGTTGGGCAAAGAAAGCCTTTATGTTTCCTTTAAAGTCGCGTCTCATATCATTTATTGCGATCGGTTTAAGTCTGATTATGACTTCCTGTTTTAAGGATGTGGATTTTGAACAGGCCCAGGATATAAAACTTGCACCCGATCTCGAGGTCGACCTGCTATTCTACGAGTTAAATGAGAATGATTTTCTTGATTCCGAAACCAATGCTTACACTCAGGTTATTCGTGATACCGTTAGACTAGAGTTCCTTGATGATGAATATATACAGGATGGATTAATGTATGCCGAATTCAGATTTCGGCATGAAAATAGCTTTCCGAATGACATAAAAAGTAAAATCCGGTTTCTGGATAAAGGTGGCCGGGAGCAATTTAATGTGAATTATGATATCCCGACGGGTTCTATTGATTCCCCCTCAGTAATTGATACCATACATGTGATGGAAGGGAGCGATATTTCAAGGGTTAGAAGATCGATTCAAATGGTTCTTGAACTTGAAATGCTGGGAGACGGAAAAAATATCAAAGGAGGACTTGACTTTTCTTCAAAAGGTCTGTTCAGGTTTGAATTTTAGTATGCGGAATAGATTTCTCATCTTATTTATTTTTGTTTCGGTAATAAGCTATGGGCAAAACCGGCCTTTGCTTTATAATGTTGATGATCTTCCGCAGGCTTTACTACAAAACCCGGGTACCAGAATAGACTTTACAAAACATATCGGGATTCCTTTTTTTTCGCAGATCCATCTGTTTGCAGGTTCCACGGGGGTGAATGCATACGATATCTTTAGTGATGAGAATCCCAAGGTGAATCAACGTGTGCAAAGTGTAATGGATAGAATTACATCGGGAGATTATTTTTCAGTCAATGAACAGCTGGAGATACTTTCTTTTGGATGGAAGATAGGGGAGAGGGGGTATATCTCTGCAGGAGTGTATCAGGAGCTCGATGTATTTGCTTATTTCCCAAAGGACCCTGCTCTGCTTGCTTTTGAAGGTAATGCCGAATACATTGGGAAGGATTTCAAATTTTCGGATGCCAATTTTTCCGGAGAGGTGCTTACCACTTACCATGTAGGTTTTAATTATAAGCTTGATGCAAAACTCTCCGTTGGTGGCAGGTTTAAATTATATTCAGGGATATTCAACACTGAAAGTACTGAGAATGATGGCGTCTTCAGAACGGTGGAGACTCCTGGAGGGCCAAATTTCTACCGGCATGAGTTGGATGGTCTGGATGTAGTTGTAAATACCTCGGGATATGCCTCTTTAAAAGAACGGGAGGGGATGACCGTGGACCAGGCAGTGGCCGAGCTTTTAAGCCGATCCTTTTTCGGGCAGAACGTTGGTGTGGGTGTAGATATTGGTTTTAATTATAGAGTTACCGAGCAATTTGCAGTTAATGCGTCCATTCAGGATCTTGGATTGATGTTTCATCAAAAGGATGTAGAGAATTACCGTTATTTTGGCTCCTATGAAACCAATGGTCTTGAACCATTATTTCCAGAACTCAACAATAACCAGGCTACCATTCCTTACTGGGAGGTTTTTGAGGAACAGTTGGATGCGAATTTAAAGGAGGAAACCACTTATGAAGAGTACAATACCTGGAGGCCACTTAAATTCAATGCGTCTTTTGAGTTTGGAACCGGTAAATCCATTCTTCCCTGTGATTATTTGATCAGTAAAAAACCCAGGTTTATGAACCTTTTTGGGATGCTTGTCTCTGGAGTTAATAGAAGTAAAGGGCCTACTTATGGAGTGACGGCCTACTGGGACCGGAAGGTAACAGATAATTTACGTTTCAGGCTCGCTTATGGGATAGACGATTACAGTCTCACCAAACTTGGTTTAATGGTGTCTTCCCGGTTTAATAATTTTAATATCTATCTTGCGGCTAATGATATTATTGGTTATACTAACTTAGCAAAAGCAAACAGTGCTTCCCTGCAATTTGGGATGCAATTTATTTTTAAAGATTTATGAGAAAATTACTTACAGCCCTTTTTACTTTCGGGGTGATTTTTATTTCAGCAGGACAGAGTCTTAATCAGTATAAATACATTTTAATTCCTGAAACATATGAGTTCACGGGAGAGGTAGATCAGTACCGACTTAACTCTATGACCAAATTTCTCTTCGAAAAGGAAGGCTTTAATACTCTAATGAAAACTGAGAATAGACCAGCCGGTCTGAAACAGAACCCCTGTCTTGGTATAACCACTAAACTTGAAAATAATTCGGGGATCTTTGTAACGAAGCTCGTGCTTAAACTTGAAGATTGTTATGGAAATGTGGTATTCAGTTCAAAAGAGGGTAGAAGCAGGGAAAAAGAATTTGCGGTAGCTTATAAAGAAGCCCTGAGGGATGCATTCGAATCGGTAAAGGAGTTGGATTATCATTATGCTGAAGGTTCAGAAAATATAGAATTCGCCGGTCCGGAAAAAGAATCTCCTGAAAAACCTCAAATACAGGTAACCAAAGCTCTTAAAGAGGATACTATTGAGGAAGAAGAAGCTCCTACGCCGGTAAAAATTGCCAAAGAACCGAAAGCGATAGTAGATGCTGAAGAAGCCGATAATCCTTCAGAAGGTGAAAACGGCATGGCCGCTAAACGCCTTTTTGAATATAACGGGCAGCGTTATACATTAAAGCCTGCTGACCAGGGCTTTGGGTTGTATATAGAAAATTCCCCAGAACCTATAGCTCTTCTGCTCAAAAGCGAAAGAGGGGACAACTTTATCTATAATTCTTTAAGCAATCAGGGGCTCGCCTATTTTGACAAACAGGGAAATCTGGTGGTGGAATATGTTAACAGGCAAAACAATGAAAAGAATACGATTGTTTATCTGAAAAAATATTAATAGTCGTATTTATTTTTCCAGCGTTTCCGTAAAAATTCCCTTTGGGCATTTTCTCTTTG
Source organism: Christiangramia sp. (assembly GCA_033721075.1). Lineage (GTDB taxonomy): Bacteria > Bacteroidota > Bacteroidia > Flavobacteriales > Flavobacteriaceae > Christiangramia. The sequence continues at coordinate 1,074 of JAWWBH010000217.1, read as the reverse complement.
GTTGTTGCCGGGTTTATAGAGCGTGGTGTTCTTAATTTCATCTGGCATAAATTCCGCTTCCACGAAATTATTTTCATAATTGTGGGCATACTGGTAATCTTTACCGTAACCAATGTCTTTCATAAGTTTAGTTGGCGCATTTCTGATGGCCAGGGGTACCGATAGATTACCTGTTTTTTTGACCAGGCTCTGAGCTTCATTGATCGCCATATATGATGCATTGCTTTTTGGGGAAGTCGCCAGGTAGGTGACACACTGGCTAAGAATGATCCTGGACTCAGGATATCCAATAGTATTAACGGCCTGAAAGCAATTATTAGCTATTACCAAAGCGGTTGGGTTGGCGTTACCTATGTCTTCACTTGCAAGGATAAGCAGTCGCCGGGCTATGAATTTTACATCTTCACCGCCCTCGATCATTCTTGCCAGCCAGTAAACCGCCGCATTAGGATCACTCCCACGGATGGATTTGATAAATGCTGAAATTATGTCGTAGTGTTGTTCCCCTGCTTTGTCATATAGAACCGTATTCTGCTGAACTTTGGAAAGCACAAGATCGTTAGTGATCTCTGCATTTTCTTCTTCTGAGGTCAATACCAGTTCAAAAATATTAAGTAGTTTCCGGGCATCCCCGCCACTAAGCCTTAAAAGAGCTTCAGTTTCTTTAAGTTTTACATTTTTGGCAGAAATAATTTTATCCTCTTTCATGGCCCGTTCTAACAATGCGATAAGATCTTCTTTTGAAAATGGTTTAAGGATATAAACCTGACACCTGGAAAGCAATGCCGAGATAACCTCAAAGCTTGGATTTTCAGTAGTTGCTCCAATAAGGGTGACCCAGCCCTTTTCAACCGCCCCTAGTAAAGAATCCTGCTGAGATTTACTAAAACGGTGTATCTCATCTATAAAGAGTATTGGGCTTTTGGTGGTGAAAAGGCCTTCGCTTTTTTTAGCTTTTTCAATTACCTCTCTCACATCCTTTACACCACTGCTTATGGCACTTAAAGTATAAAAAGGTCTGCCGGACTCATTGGCAAGTATATTGGCTAAAGTTGTTTTACCCACTCCCGGAGG
>JAWWBH010000216.1:0-5008 GCA_033721075.1 Christiangramia sp. | reverse complement strand
TGCTCCAAACGGGAGAGCTTAGCTTAACCCAAATTCCTGGCAATCTTGATACGACAATAGAAACACTTTAATAAACCATGAATTTGAGATTCTTCAAACCTATTACCAAAAAGAGGATTTCATATCTCGCCAAAATTTCTATACAAGTACTTTTTTTATTAGTCCAACTTTTGGTTATAATTCTAAAATGTCCATTTCAATTCACGTAAAGATTACTGGGAACAAGCTTCGGAGGATCTAACCTCCTCCTGAAATAAAAAAAGACCATTAAAAAAATTTAATGGTCTCGTTTTTTAAAATCTATCCTTTTTTAAATAGAATTGACACCCACTTCCTTTTGTTTTTCTTTTGTCACTATTGAATTCTTCTGCCAGAAAAATAATATTACAAAAAGGACAATCAAAATGGCTGGAAATGCTATCATTTTCTCGAGAGTATCCTGGCCAGCCGCCAACTCTAATGCTTCGCCCGATAATCCCTCATTCCTATTTTCTACCCTCGCACTATCAATCCATGATCCAATAATAGGTTGAAAAATTGCTGTAGAAAACATTCCTACACCACCTAAAACAGACATTCCAAGAGCACTGCTCAAAGGAACCTTTTCTGCTACAGACCCAACCATTACAGGCCAGAAATAACATACACCTATAGCAAATATAACGGCTGCAACATAAGCCATGGGGCCGGTAACAGTACTAAACATATAAATCCCAATAGTTGCAAGTATCGCCGAAATTAAAAGTACACCTGTTTGACCAAGTTTCCCTACTATTGGACCTCCGAAGTATCTACCAACTGCCATTAGACCGGTAGTTAATGCCAAGATAATCATTGGCTCTGCTCCGCTTCTACTTAAAATTATAGTTACCCATTGGTTCGGCCCGAATTCTGTAATTGCCGTAAGAGCCATACAAACAAATAAGAAAATATATAGCGGGCTAAACATGGCCTTAAAGTTTTCAGAAAGAGATGTGGCCCCTTCCACTTTCGGTTTCGGGAAAGCTTTTCCGAAGAACAAAAATGCATACAAGATTGTTGGGATCATTATTACCCATATCTGTGCTTGCCAGGAAAGTCCAAAATCTGTCATAAATTTGGATATTAAAGCTCCAAGGAAAATTCCTCCAGGGAACCACATATGAAATCTATTCAACATTTTATTCATTTTAACTCCTGAGAACATATCTGCAATCATGGGATTACAGGCCGCTTCTGTACATCCATTTCCAAAACCTATAAAAAGCGTAGAAATAAGTAAACCAGTATAGCCTCCCGCATAAATAGTTAAAAGAATACCCAAAGTATGGGATACAAATGCAACAGCCATTATATTCTTAGGACCAAAAGTATGATATACCAACCCTCCTACGATCATAGCAATAGGCATTCCCAAAAACCACATGGAATTAATAAATCCAAGTTGCTCAGCAGAGAGGCCAAATTCTTCACCTAATTGAGGTAGAATTCCTGCTCTAATAGAAAAGGAAAATGCTGTTGTAATTAATGCAAAACAACTTCCATAAAATAATGCGTTTTTGTTAAGATTTTCGTTCATTGGTTAGGACTTGAAATTAAATTTTAGAATTAAATTAGCAATATATAAAATTTATTCTATGGATAAGTTTATTGAATAAAATAATCCAGTTTCTAAGAAAGAAGCTTTTAATATAGAGACTTTAAATTTAAAGCTATTATAAAAGATAAAACTCTTAATCCTTCTATAATAGCAGGTAAATCCTTCTGGCTAGTGAAATAGTAAAAAGCTATGCTGTGGCCGGGATTCATGATTCTTCCAAGGCTTATTTACAATACCCATCTTAGTGACGACAAAAATTATTAAGCCTAATCTGGGATCATCTTTAGTATGGGATTTATATATTCCTGTCACTTACTTCTATTCACATTATATCGCTTCCAGGCCCTGGCATATTCCTGAGTCTTTACTGCAACATTAACCATACTTTTATAGCTGTCTAAAACATTTCAGAAAAAGTCTATTTTCATAACAAACTCCTGTCCAGGTTTATGATCTTTTTTAAACACCTCAGTTATATAGAAAACAAACATTTCCATTTGCAAACAGGAAATAACAGAAGAATCTAATTCTTTCATGGTTTTAGAAATGTAGAGAAAGCTTTCTAATGAAAAAATCATTAAATTCATTATAGAAACCTTAAGCCGTATATTTTAATAGAAAATGGAAAAATGGATCAGCCGCATTGACGAGATCACCACAAAATTCCTGGATAGTTTTGGTGATCTGAGTATTCAAGACCTCAACTGGAAACCAGATGTGCAAACCTGGAGCATAGCTCAGAATATTGATCATTTAATAAACCTTAACAGGTCTTACTTCCCCACCTTTGAGAACCTTAAAAAAGGCAGGCATGATCTTCCTTTTATTGCACGATTTGGCTTTGTGGCCTCTTTCTTCGGAAATATGATAAAGAAATCTGTAGATCCAGGCCGCCAGAAGAAAATGAAGACCTTCCCTATCTGGGAACCGTCTAAAAGTGATCTTCCCAAAAGCATTCTAACAGACTTCCAGGCAACTCAGGAAAAGCTGAAGGGATATATTTCCGATTCTGCTGATTTCATCCATCAGAATATGGTAATATCTTCTCCCGTCAACAGGAATATCGTTTACAAGCTTGAAATGGCCTTTGATATAATAGTGACCCATGAAGAAAGACATTATAACCAGGCAAGGGAAGTGCTATCCCTGTTACCTAAATACTCCACATAATGTAACTGGACCATGGATCAAAAATCAAAAAAGACCTTAAAGGTGGAAACAGAACTGCGGTTTCCCGTAGAAAAGGTCTGGGAATACTGGAACAAACCCCAGCATATCACGATGTGGAACTTCGCCTCAAACGACTGGCATTGCCCAAAGGCAGAAAATGACCTGAGGCCGGGCGGGAAGATCACTTCTCGCATGGAAGCGAAAGATGGAAGCATGGGATTCGATTTCTGCGGCACTTATGAAGAAGTGAAACCTTATGAATTTATCAGTTATTATCTCGAAGATGGGAGAAAAGTGAAGATAGAATTCACCCCCCTGGAAAACGGGACCAGGCTAACCGAGAGTTTTGAAGCTGAAGAAACGCATTCACTGGAACAACAAAAGGCCGGATGGCAGAGCATCCTTAATAATTTCAGGAAATATGCTGAAGCTCAAAAGTAAAGACCTAGAAATAAGCTGCTTAAAATGGAAGAAGCCTTAGAGCTCTCGGTAAGAGAAATCGAAAAAAAGGATATAGATCTTATAACCGATTACTGGTTAAACGCCGACCCTGAATTTCTCAAGGGAATGGGCGTTGATCTTCAAAAATTACCCTCCAGAAGCTCGTTTAAAGATATGCTTACCCGGCAGATCGAAACTCCATACCAGGAAAAGAAGTCTTACGCGCTCATCTGGCTGGCAAATGACATCGAGGTAGGACATTCCAATGTGAACGAAATAGAATATGGAAAACAGGCTAAAATGCACCTCCATCTATGGAACTCAGGTCAAAGGAAAAAAGGTTTGGGCAGCGAACTTTTAGCGAAGACACTCCCTTTATATTTCAGGAATCTAAAACTGGAAGTACTGTGGTGCGAACCTTATGCTAAAAATCCTGCGCCTAACAGAACTCTGGACAGGGCAGGATTTGAATTTGTAAAACGATATATTACGGTCCCCGGCTCTTTGAACTTTGAACAGGAGGTAAATCGCTGGAAACTCACCAGGGAAAAGTTTAATGGGTTAGAATTGAATTAAGTTTCGTCTTCAAAGATATCCTCTATTGCCATATTGAACAATCGGGAGATCTTAAATGCCAAAGGTAAACTGGGATCAAATTTTCCTTTTTCAATAGCATTGATCGTCTGCCTGGAAACTCCGGTTTCCTCGGCCAGCTGAGCCTGCGTCATTTCCTTTTCCGCTCTTAGTACTTTTAGACGATTTTTCATTTGTACTTAATGTTATTGATTACAGTTGCAGCGATATAAGTGAGTCCCATTACTATCACTAAATAAGATATCTCGGCATCATTGGAGATCACGTTAGTGGTATCCAGCATGGAATAAGCAAGCCCTGCCACAAGGGTCACGCCCAGCGTAATCCCCATAGCTTCCAGACTAATCTTACGCTGTAACTCGTCCAGCCCGTTAAGGTATTTCATGTTTGCTATAATCATTCCTATACCGATAAGTAGGTTTACAGAAATTGTTATAACAGAAATAACAGGGCCCTGATCCCAAAATTTATAGCCGAAAGTGACTAAAGCAATTGTTAAAACCCATGCGGCCGTCCAAAATGCAAGTTTAATGGTATTCCTCTTGTTCCTGGCAATTAATTCATTATGCTTCATAGTAAAGTGTATTTGATTTTTAGTAAAGTAAACTTTACACAAAGATATTTAAAAATTTGGATATGTCAAGTTTTATTTACAAATAGTAAATTTTACCTGACAATATGATATTTTTATTTATCGATTTCACAATATGAAATTGGATAAAGGCCCCTATATATAAATATTCTCAAACTTTTTGTTTATTTTTTATTAGCTTGAAAGCTCAAAGAAATCTAAATCATTATTGCTCAATGAAAATATACGAAAGTGATTATCTCATCATTCAGTATGAAAAAAAAAGTGATCGCTTTGTACAGTTCTGGAAAGCATCACCTCCTTCCTTTGATATATTCAAAGAAGAACTTCTCACATACACCAACTATTATAAAGAACACCAACCGTCTCAGGCTTTATGGTTGCAGCAGAATTTTTCCCTGCCGCTTAACAGGGAAATAGATGAATGGATCGAAGAGAATGTAAATATTCCCTGCGTGGAATGTGGCAATGAAAAGGTTGCATTTGTGGTGGGAAAGGATGTATTGGTACATCTAAGTGTTATGAATTCCTTTGAAGAAACAAGCTCGGTTGTAAACCCCAATCATTTTGCTTCTGAACAGGAAGCAAGACAATGGCTGGATGAAACCAGCCCGGAGAGCAATCATAATTCT
>JAWWBH010000215.1:0-5078 GCA_033721075.1 Christiangramia sp. | reverse complement strand
TGTACCGTAGATGACGTTAGAGATAACATCTCCAAAGTAGTTACTCCTAATGGGGATAACCAAAATGACTTCTTTGAGGTAGGTCGGGATACCGAATGTGATTTCACCTACGATCTGATGATCTTCAACAGGTGGGGTAATAAAATATTCGAAGCTCAGAATTACCAGAACAACTGGGATGGTTATTCTCAAAGCTCCTTTACAAGCTCTAATCAATTACCTGCTGGAACCTACTATTACGTGCTTACCGTTCGAAATAGTGAATTTGAACCGATACAGGGGTATATCTATCTAGGAACAAAATAAAAAAGGGAAACCATGAAAAAAGTATACTTAATCATATTGATTTTATTTGTTGCAGCCCCAGGATTTTCGCAACAGCTCCCTCAGTTTACGCAATATATGTATAACACGATCTCCATCAACCCTGCCTATGCAGGAAGCAGGGACGGGTTTTCAGCCGTAGGACTGCACAGAAGTCAGTGGGCCGACTTTGAAGGGGCTCCAACCACCCAAACCCTGTCTGTTCACTCGCCTCTGAGTAACGACAAGGTGGGCTTAGGACTCTCCATTATCAATGACAATGCCGGCTATGAAAATTACACCTATGCATATGGGGATTTCTCCTATCGTCTGGACCTTAGTGATGATGTGACACTGCGGTTGGGATTGAAGGCCGGAATGAGCTATTATAATTTAGAAGATGAACTGTTCACAGAGCCCGATGTTCTCAACGATCCATATTTTCAGGACCAGTTAAACCGCTGGACGCCAAATTTTGGGCTAGGTTTTTATTTGTCGTCCCAGAATTGGTACATAGGAGGTTCTGCTCCTAAACTGATCAACAATGACAATAATGAATTCAGTGAATATTTGGCTCTTGAGCAGGTTCATTATTACCTGACCGGTGGTTATGTGTTCGATCTAAGCGATAATGTAAAACTTAGACCAACCACTTTATTAAAAGCCACAAATGGAGCCCCGCTTTCAGTAGACTTTACGGCGGCGGCCATCTTTAATGAAAAGTTCTACCTGGGAGCCACCTATCGTGTTGATGATGCCGTGGGAGGCTTCCTGGATGTACAGTTATTTGATGGATTCCGTGCAGGATATGCCTATGAATATCCCATCTCAGACATCAGACCTTATACCTCAGGCTCCCATGAGATCCTGTTGATATATGAATTCAGATTTAAAAACACCAGGTATAAATCACCCCGTTTCTTCTAATCTAAAGCCTGTTTATTATGAAAAATAGTTACTTTTTATTCCTCATACTTCTCACCTGCTCCATCAGCATGCAGGCCCAGAGTGGAAAACAAAAAAAGGCGGATAGGCTTTATCACGATTTTGCCTATCTGGAAGCCACCGAAGTTTATAAAGAGCTTATTGAAAAGGATTATAATGTTACCTACAATAGCAAAAAACTGGGAGATGCCTATATGATGCTTCGAAGTCCCGAGAATGCCGTGCATTATTACGGGGATGTTATTGAAGATTCCACCATCTCTCCGGAGTATTACTACAAATATGCCCAGGCACTGCGTGGGGTGAAGCGTTATGATGAATCCAGGACATGGTTGAAAAAATACCTCGAGAGCGGTAACCGTTCTGATGAAGTGGAAACCATGATCGAAAAGAGTGAATTCAAAAGCAAGGCTACTTACAAATTAGAAGCTTCAGATTTCAATTCAGAGGTAAGTGATTTTGGGGTCTTTGTGAAAGACGACAAGGTATACTTCGTGTCTGCAAGAGCGCTGGGGGTGGATGTAAAAGAGAAGACCTACAGCTGGAACGGGGAACCTTTCCTTGATATCTATGTAATGGACAGGAACTCCGGGGAGGTCACCCCGGTGGCAGGCGACATCAATACCAAATTGCATGACGGGCCTGCGGTGATAAGCCCCGATGGTAATACCATGTATTTTACCCGGAACAATTACCTCAATAATAAAGAAGGGAAAAGGGATAAGGAAAAGACCAACCATCTTAAACTATATTCGGCTACCAAAGCTGGTAAGCAGTGGACCAATGTACAGGAATTGCCATTTAACAGCAATGAATATTCTGTAGGTCATCCTAGCCTATCGGCCGATGGAAGAACACTTTATTTTACCTCAGATATGCCTAATGGCATGGGAGGAACCGATATCTACAAGGTAAGTATCGCAGAAAATGGAAGCTTTGGAAGCCCTGAGAATCTTGGAGCACCGGTGAATACCGAATTTGATGAAAGTTTCCCTTTTATGGATACCGATGGGACACTGTACTTCTCCTCTAACGGCCATGCCGGACTGGGTTTATTCGATATCTTCAGACAAACTGAAAATGGAGAGGTAGAAAATGTAGGCGAACCGGTGAACAGCAGTATGGATGATTTTGCTTATTTCCAGGTAGCCGATTCAAAGGAAGGTTATATCTCTACCAACAGAGGAGGCGCAAGTGATGATATTTATGTCTTCAATAAACTTAATCCGCTTGTCCTAAAAGGACAGGTGACCGATGCGGTGAATGGTAACCCCATCCCACAGGCCACCGTGAGGATCATGGACGAGAATAATCAGCAAATGGCTTTCCTTGAAACCGATTCAGATGGAAATTACAAGACCGAGGTGGCCAGGGATAAAACCTTCCCTGTAGAAGCCAAGGAAATAGAGTATGAAACTTTTGAAGGGCAGGTAAATACCAGCAATACCGATGATAAGGATGAATTAGTCTATGACATACAGCTGGACCCGGTAAAAGATGTGGAATACCTGGCTGAAATAGATAACATTTATTTCGATTTTGATAAATCGAATATTCGTCCCGATGCCGCTAAAGAGCTTGATAAGCTTGTGGACCTTATGCAGCATGAATATCCGGACCTGGTAATAGAGATCGGTTCCCATACAGACCGAAGGGGAACAAACGCCTATAACGAAAAACTGGCCGAGAGAAGGGCAAAATCAACTTATGACTATCTGATCTCTAAAGGGATCGCACCGGAACGTATCGTGGAATATAAAGGTTATGGAGAAACAAAACCTGCAATAGACTGTGATCGCTGTACCGAGAAAGAACACCAACTCAATAGAAGATCTATGTTCAAAGTAGTGAAAATGAAATAAAGATCTAACTAACCTGATGGAGGAGGCTGGTTTATTTGTTTTTATCCCCCTGTTTGATTTTCAGTGTAGACTGATGGTAAGAACAATTAGCCAGCCTCCTTTATAAAAACAATCGACCCCAACAAATCGATTGAAAAAGAAAAAGGTTCAGCCTCTAGCCTGAACCTTTTTCGATTTTATATGCCTGCCCCTTTGAAATTATTTACTCACGGTTTTAATTGGCGATATAGAAAGATTATGTTATCCATATTTTCAGATTTAACTTACAAGCCTCTTGGATAGTCATATTATATAAGAAATCTGCCCTATACCTAATAAGTTGGTTATCTGTCGAGAAAGATCCCCTAATTATAGGGGTTTTCCCCTATTCTTATTCTGAAATTCTTACAAATAGTACAGATCTTGTAGGGCGAAACGTTAGTTAGAAGCTCTCAAAACGAAAATTATTATGCATTTCACCGATATAAATCTGTGTTTTAGCTAAAAATCAAATAATTGCACTTATAAAACTATTATTTGAAATAATTTTACCCCCAGATAACATACGTTTAGAGTCACCCCCCACGACTTCTCTAAAATACCCCCAAGGTAATTAAGTGTTATTTCACCCCACATTATTTAATGAACTATAATGATTCTGTCATTGGAAACTGCAATTAATTGTATTGCAACATTAGACAGAATATTCAACAACAATGTTTAATAATAAACATTAGGCTTATGGAATGGAAAATTACCAGGAAAGAGAAGACATTTAAAAAAAGTGAGATAATAAGACTGGTTCAGAATACCTTCTTATTGTTGGCATTTTTCGCAGGTCCCTTTCACTCACTAGCGCAATCAGGAAATACCATTACAGGTGACGATTGCATTATTTTTGACGGCTGTCCCGAAGATCAAAACCTTTGTGCAGATACCGTGATCCAGGATGAATTCGGAAATGATATTCTGGGGACTTATGTAGACTGGACCACTCCTATTGTTTCCCAGAGTTGTATGACGGGAGGACAAACCGGGAATTTCCAAATGCTTTTTGAGCTTAATGAACAGCTTTTAACCGAAGAATGCTGGGATTTCAATTACATCTCAAGAGTGGGTACAGACGGAGGATATCTTAAACTCTTTTCGGGAAGTGATGATGACAGATCTAACAATTCAGTAGTTATCACTCCTTACTTAATTTTAAAGGATAATGCAGAGACCTCCTTTGATGTTAAATATGCAAAACCGGCAAAAGGTGATGATTATGAATATTATCTTCAATTGTTCATCGTTGATGAAAATGGCAATGAATATGTAAGCGGTCCTAAACAACAAATCGTTCAGAATCAAAAAACCTATACCTTTTATACTAACAATCCTAATGACCAGGAAGGAGTATTCAGATTAAAATATGTTTTTTCTTATGTAGGTGATAAACCATCAAATGCCAATACAGGTGATACTTTAATCTCTGTGGATGGAATTCTTAATGATGATGGTTGCTCTGCAGGAATAGATTTTGTTGTATCGGGCCCTGAGAAAGGATTCTACCCGGTTGGAACTCATGATCTGGAATATGTGGCTACTTACACTTCTCCAACTGGTGTTGTACAATCCAAGACATGCAGTTTTACAATTACCGTAGGAAATCTTGTTGCGCAAATTTCCGGAAATGAGGAATTAAATTGTTCAAATACAGAATTACAGTTATCAGCCAGTGAAACCGGATTGATGGGCAGTGCGTCCTACTTATGGAACACAGGTGAAACTACTTCTAGTATAGAGGTTAGTACGCCTGGGGATTATACAGTAACCGTAACCGATAGCTTCAATGGCTGTAGTGATGATCACACAGTTTCAGTAACTCAGAACCTTGACACTCCTACTGCCAGTATCTCCGGAAATGAAGAATTGAACTGTGAGACTACCAGTATCACTTTGGATGCGACCACTACCGGGAATGTATCTTACCTGTGGAACACAGGA
>JAWWBH010000214.1:0-5108 GCA_033721075.1 Christiangramia sp. | reverse complement strand
TTAAAACGGTATTATCTGCAAGCGGGGTATTAGAATTCCTGTTTCTATACCATCTAATAGCTTGGGTATTTGGTTCGGTTCCTGATGCTGTAAGATCAGCTACAGTAGCTCCTTCACACACAATTTGAATTGCGTCAGCAGTAGGGCCCGGGGCTTCAATTGGATCGTAACCAACCGCAGCTCTGGTTGAAGGACAATTTCCTAAAGTAGAAACCTGTCCTACAAAATAACTTTCACCTGGAGTTAACTCATCAGTGTCGGACAAAGCGGTTGTTCCTGATTCACTATCATAAACTTCGATTTCGTATTCTACACTTTCAGGATTGAATAAGTCCTCCAATTCTGCAACTGTAAATCCAGAAGAAACACAAGGCGATAAAGTAAAATCGTCTCTGCTGTTGGTTATTGTATTCATCGGAGTAGGAGCAGCGTCAACAGTAATGTCTACGGCTACTCTGTTGCAATCTTCCGTTGTGCTACCCACATAATAGGTTACAGCATCAGTTAGAAGTTCATCTGAAGGGATAGGATCTGTGTCATTTACCGTATCAGCAGTTTCATAGATAGCAGTATTAGTACCACCACTGGTACCATCATCTATAAGATCCTGAATTGTCTCTAAGTAGCAGTAGGTCTGTTGATTGCCAGCAGTCCCGGCATCCTCATCTGCCACTGTAGCGCAGTCTTGTCCAAACGAGGACAAGGTTCCGATAAGAAAAAATGAGGCAAGGAGGTAAAAGGTTCTCCCCTTAGACCTCAAAGTAAAATTTTGCATAGGCTAGGTGTTAATTTCAATTAGTATTAGGTTAAAACTCATTAAAAGCTGCACAAATATTAAAATAATTTTTAATATGCCGAGTTGTTTTAAGTAACATCTTAACAATTATTAGCATATTAACCCAATTATATTGGTAAACAGGGTTTTGGTCGGACTAAATTTAAGAAAATTTTATCTATGTTAACAAAATTTAAGTACCTCATCGGTTTATTTTACCTCTTTGTGGGTATATCATTCGCTCAAACAGGCATAGCTGACGGGGAAAACAAGCTAAAAGAGGGAAAAGTCGATGAAGCAAAAAAAATATTTCAGAAGTATGAAAATAACCCTGAAGCTATAGAGTTTTTAGGCGATATCGCAAGTTTTAATAAAAACTGGGATGCGGCCATCGATTACTATACGAATCTTGTAGAAGAAGATCCGGAGAATGCCATGTATAACTTCAAACTTGGTGGGGCGTTGGGTATGAAGGCCTATTATGGCTCTAAATTTCAGGCAGCAATATTGCTGGGTGATGTCAAGAAATATTTAAAGAAAGCTGCAGAACTTGACCCTACTCACAAAGAAACTAGAAGGGCCCTGGTAGAACTTTATATGCAGATTCCGGGTTTTATAGGTGGTAGTAAAGCTATAGCTGAAAGCTATGCGTCCGATCTTGATCGATTGAATGAAGTTGATGCCTTTCTGGCTGACGCTTACATCTATAAAATTGAGAATTATCGGGAGCTGGCTAAAAATAAATACAACCAGGCTATCAGGTTAGCTGTAAGAAATCCTGATTTACTTACCAGGAATTACCTGAAATATGAACTGGGAGAAGCGGCGGCCATCTATGAAATTCAGCTTGACGAAGGAAAAAGGTTCCTGGAAGAGTATATAGAAAATTATGGCTATAAAGATTTGAAAACTCCTGCCTGGGCCTATCTTCGGCTTGCTCAAATTGAAAGAGCTCAAAATAACCGGCAGGCGGCAATGGCATATATTGAAAGGTCCCTTGAAATAGATCCTGATTTTGAAAAAGCTTTAATTGAAAAACAAAAAATTCAAAGGCTCTAATCCCATAACAGGCGCTTTCAAAATCTTATATTTGCATAAAATATTTCCATGAGAATTCACTTTATTTCCATTGGCGGAAGTGCTATGCATAGTCTGGCAATAGCTTTAAAAGAAAAAGGACATGAGATTACAGGAAGCGATGATGCGATTTTTGAACCTTCCAAGTCAAAACTTGTTAAATATGGTTTACTTCCGGAGAGGATAGGCTGGAATGAAAAAAATATCAATGAAGAGCTTGATGCCATAATTCTTGGAATGCATGCTAAAGCTGATAACCCTGAATTGATCAGGGCCCAGGAACTCAATTTGAAAATATATTCATATCCGGAATTCTTATACGAACAGTCAAAAGATAAAACCCGGGTGGTTATTGGGGGGTCTCATGGAAAGACGACTATTACTTCAATGATCCTGCACGTGATGAATTATCACGAAAAGGAAATAGATTACATGGTGGGTGCCGCTGTCAATGGACTGGAAAATCCGGTTCATTTGACAGATGAAAATGACTTTATAGTGATAGAAGGGGATGAGTATCTTTCTTCAGCTATAGACAGGAGACCCAAATTCCATCTATATCACCCAAATATTGCCCTTTTGAGTGGAATTGCATGGGACCATATCAATGTGTTTCCCACTTACGATAACTATATAGAGCAATTTAAATTATTTATAAATTCCATCGTGAATGGTGGGATTCTGGTCTATAATGAAGAAGACCCGGAAGTGAAACGGCTGGCTGAAGAATCTGAAAATCCAATCAGAAAGCATCCTTATCATACGCCTGATTATCATTTGGATGGCGACTCAACAATTCTTGATGTACCTGAAGGAGAACTTCCATTGGAAATATTCGGGAAGCCTAATCTTAATAACCTTGCAGGGGCTAAGTGGATTTGTCAACATATGGGCATCGATGAGGATGATTTCTATGAAGCTATCGCAACATTTAGTGGAGCCTCGAAACGACTTGAAAAAATTGCTGAAGCAGGGTCTTCTGTGGTATTCAAGGATTTTGCTCATAGTCCTTCGAAAGTGGCTGCAAGCACCGCTGCCGTAAGGGAGCAGTATCCAGATAAAAAACTTGTTGCCTGCCTGGAATTGCATACTTACAGTAGCTTGAATTCTGAGTTTTTAAAGGAATATAAAAACAGCTTGGAACCTGCAGATGAGGCTTTGGTCTTTTATTCACCCGATGCGGTGGCAATCAAGAATCTGGAGGCGGTGACTATAGACCAGATAAAAGAGGCTTTCAATAAGGAGGGGATTAAGGTCTTTACAACTTCAGAATCTTTCAGGGAAGAACTAAACCAGCTTTCCCTTAAGAATTCCGTTCTGCTTATGATGAGTAGCGGTAACTACGGGGGCGTGGATATGGAGAAAATAAAAGAATTCATTTAAGAAACTGAATTTCAGTTGTTTTAATCGAGATTTCAATCCATTGTTTATCTTTAGCCTTAAGATGAATAATGAAAAAACCAATCTCAGTATAAAGAAATGGGCTCAGGATGACAGGCCCAGGGAAAAGCTACTTCAAAAGGGGAAAGCCAGCCTAAGCGATTCTGAATTAATAGCCATACTTCTTGGTTCGGGCAGCAAAAATGAAAGCGCAGTTGAATTAAGCAAAAAGGTCCTTTCATCTGCACATAATAATCTTAATGAGCTGGGAAAACTTTCCGTAAATCAACTTTGTAAATTCAAAGGTATTGGCCCGGCTAAGGCGGTGACCGTTGTAGCAGCACTTGAGCTGGGAAGAAGGCGAAGGCTGGAGGAGGCTCTTGAACAGAAGAAAATCACTTCGAGTCACTCGGTGTATGAGATCATGCAGCCAATTATAGGGGAGTTAGCGCATGAAGAATTCTGGATATTATATCTTAATAACAGCAATAAGATTATTGAACAGTTTCAGGTAAGTAAAGGTGGGATCACTGGCACTTTGGTGGATGTAAGGATCACTCTTAAAAAAGCACTAGAGTTAGGCGCTGTTTCGCTTATTCTGGTGCATAATCATCCTTCTGGTAATTTGAAAGCGAGTGAAGCCGATAAGCAACTTACCAAAAAACTGAAAACCGCGGCAGAAAGTCTGGACATCAAAGTTCTTGATCATATTATTGTAACTGAAAAGTCCTACCTTAGCTTTGCGGATGAAGGTATGCTATAAGTTAACTTTTGAATGTTATTAATTTACACCCAGAAAGTCACACCCAGGATAATGTATGTGTTCAAGCATATTTGTACGCATCTTCTGGGTATTCCAATTAAATTTACTTCTAAAATTGAGGAGTTTATTGCCCATGACGGGGCTAAACTCTCTTATGGAAGGCAGGCCCTGGGGAATGAATTCTTTATTCAAAAGGTAGATCTGTTAATGGAACAGGGATTTTCAGAACTTGAGATCAAGGTTCAGCCGTGGGATGATACTGTCTGTTTCTTTCAATTACCGGAAGCGAGTGATCTTCCTTTTGATATTTTTGCGGCATCCTTTTACCTGTTAAGCCGATATGAGGAATATCTGCCACATGTTAAGGACGAGGAAGGCCGGTTCCCTGCTGCTGAAAGCCTTGCATCGCAGGAAAGCTTTTTGCACAAGCCGGTAGTAGATATCTGGGCCGTAAAGTTTCGTGATATACTGCTGGAACGATTTCCAAAACTGGAGTTCGGTGAAAGGAAATTCAAGGCCGGGACGATTATCACCTCTGAAAATACCTTTATTTTCAAGAACAAGGGCTTTCTTAGAAGCTTTATTGGAATGTTACTGGATCTTGTTAGCCTGAATATTGGGCGAGTGGCAGACAGGCTTCAGGTTTGGTCGAGATTAAAGGATGATCCTTTTGATATTTTTGAAGATCTTATTGAACTTATTAAGGAACATAAAATTTTTATGATTTTCATGTTCCAACTCAGCGATTTCTCCATTCATGATCGTAATATTAGCCATAACCGTATTCCGCACCGGGCGGTGATCAAATCAGTGGCAGACTATGCTAAGGTTGGTTTGCTGATGGGATATTACGCTATGGAAGAAATAAAGAGCCTTAGAAAGGAGAAGCTGCGAATGGAAGAAATTGTGCATAGTCCTGTTGAACATGCCATGAATACCAAATTCAACCTTCGACTTCCCGATAATTATAATGACCTTATAGAGCTGGAAATACATAATGATCATTCCATGGGATATCCCGATGTGCCGGGATTTAGGGCTGGAACGAGCACATCATATCTTTTTTATGATATCAATATGGAGGTCACAACACCCTTGAGGGTACATCCTTAT
>JAWWBH010000213.1:0-5111 GCA_033721075.1 Christiangramia sp. | reverse complement strand
CCTCGATAAATATACTATGGGACTGAAAATTTTAAAGGGCATACTTCTTCCATAGATAACTTGTTTGAATATCTATATCCATTAGAAGCTGAAACAAGTTCAGCTTGACGAAATAAGGACTTTTTTAGACATCCTCTCGACTACAAAATGGAAAAAACTGAAAGTTGATAATATTTCAGAAAGGGTTTTATATACCATAATTCCATTATTTGAAATTCTCCCCCCATTTCACAAAACCCGGTTCTATCTGCTCTAATCTCAATAAGAGTTTTTCATTATTATCCAGTATTTCTTTCCCGGCTGGAAATTCTTTTTTCAGCTCTTTCAGAAAGCTTTCTCCTCTTTCATCGAATAATTTATTGGCGCGGTTTTCAAACATGGATTGATACCAGGCATAATCTGCCACCCCTACCCCGGCATATATTTTATTAAAAGTGTCCAGCCCGGTATGTGTTGGTTTATAAGCATCCAAAATAACCCTGTTGGAAAGGTCCCACAGATCTGCCATATCAGGATTGGTACGCCGTAAGAAGGCATATGAAAAATAATTCGCAACAAATTCATTTAACCAGTGACTGGTAACATTGATTCCGTAGGCATTCATGTAAGCATGACCTATTTCATGAAACCCAATAAGGTCCAGCATCTTCGCTGAAAAATCCTCATAGGAATAACCCAATTCAGAGATTTCAGCCATTAATTCCGGGGAAACATTATCTTTTATATCTAGCATAAAATTATAAACAGCACCATCTGCGCTGGAAGGAATAATAGCAATAGAAATATTACCTGCCGAATAGAACGGAAGCCCGTAGGGAACATCGGTATCCAGAGTCTCCCAGGCATTTTCATCCAGTAAAGCAAGCCTGAAGTTGAGACTAGTCCCGAAGTTCTCTTCATAATAATCCAGGGCATCGGCCATTATGGGACCTAATTCTTTAGCTTTATTCTCAGCATTCTCGGGATGATACACCATCACCTCGTATTTGGATGAATCCAGGTTCAAAGATCTGATCTTTTCCAGAGGTTTGGTCGAGTTTTGAGAATGAATTGTTAAGGATGATAGCACAAGAAAGCATAGATGAAGTAAAACGTTTATTTTAAAATTCATAATGTATTATTTTGGTTGGTCCTGAATCAATTTATCGAATTTCAAAGTTTGTTCCCAAAAGCCTCGATGTAATAAGAGTTTTATCGATTAATTGTTCATTCAGAATTTATTAAATAGATCAAATACCTTGAAATAATAGGATGGAACTAAAAAAGCCACTCGATCGAGCGGCTTTTATTTTATACTTTACTGGTATTTACGAACTATACATATTCGGTATTTATCAGAACTTCATTTTCATCATAGTATTCTGTTTTAAATAAATTGCCGGCGTCATCATAATATTCAGCTTTATAAAGTTTCCAGTCTGGAGTCCTGAATTCCACTTTAAAACTGCCGCTCTTATCTAAATCTCGTATTTCCACCACGGCATAACCTTCTTCATCGAAAGCTGCTATTTCCTGTAACCAATCCTGGTAATAGGTATTTATCAGCTTATAATCTCCATTAGGATAAAACGCGACATATTCACTACGCCACTCCCCTTCAGTTATATGAAAGGCAAATTGGACTTCATTTTCATCATAGAAATAATCATATACCCGTGAGTTATTGGAAAATTCCATTGTCCTTTTAGAAAGCGTATTATCCTCCCGGTAGAAATAGGTATTAAACCTGTCCGATCGATCAGGGAAAAGCTGATTCAAGGTTTGGAGGTCACCAAAATCTGTATAGGTATACTCATATCTGGCAGTATAATCCATATCATTTATAACCTCTTCAGTTAAATACCTCGTCGCAGAGGTCTTGTTACCATTTTCCAGTCTCTCGTAAACCCACTGTTGTTGAAATTCATTGCCAGGAGTATATGCCTTTGAAGTGAGCACATAACCATTAGAATCTAATTCTGTAAACATCAGTTTTCCAAATTGAGTATAACTATCACCGTTAATATGAAAACGGTCAAGTCCTGAAACCTGGCCAATCTCATCATAGATTATATCAACCTTTTCTGAATAATTGAATTCTCCCGAAATGTATGATCTGAATATATAACTTTCCGGATACCCATTTTCATTAAAGCTCAAAATTTCATATTCAGACGATAACCTGGAAGGAAATTTCTCCATCCTGATAAATTTATGAATCTTTCCGGCTTCATCCAGTGTAGTAGACCACTCGAAACTGGACATGGCCGCGGCACTGTTGCTCCAGCTTTTAAGTATGGGAAGCAGGTTCTGATAGGAATTATAGTTCTCCCCAAGGGTTTCTGCCAGATGTGATGCTGCCTGCTCAGGATATACCTCATTAAGCTCTATTCCGGTTGTTTCCTTTACCCGTTTCACAATATTAAATATGAGGTCCTGTTGCGGTTGTTTGAAGCTGATGTTTTGTTGGGCTATTGCATTAACCACATCGGGTATCAGTTTTATTCCGTTATCGGGATTTCCATCTATATCCAGTGTTTGCAGTAAGGCTGCCATATATTTCACTTCATTTGTATAAATGGAAGCCTCTTTGGCAGAAGCAATAGTTATTGGTGTCATCACAGATTTTGCGATGGCACTTCCTAATTTTATGTCACCCACATAAAAGCTTACTTTTTCACCTTCCAGGTACTCAAATTCACCTGTGGAATTTGTATAACCACTGCGCGAAGGAGTCTCATAATATAATCCCTCTACGGCACTATCTATAAAAACACCTATACTAACTTCAGCCTTAGGTTTCAAATTTTCAGACGGTTCATCTTTTGAACAGCCCAAAATGATCACTATCCCCAGGAGGGATAATACAGTTTTTGTTCTAAGCATATAATTTGATTTTTGGTAAGACGCAGGGATCCCAGCCGGTTAATTTTGGACTCCTAAAATAGGGATTGTATGGATACGGTAAAATACCACTTTGGTGGTATTTTATTGATTATCAACTTCAAACAGACTAATGAGCATGAAAAAAGCCACTCGATTGAGTGGCTTTGCTTTTAGTAGCGGGAACTGGACTCGAACCAGTGACCTTCGGGTTATGAGCCCGACGAGCTACCTACTGCTCTATCCCGCGATATTGGACGGCAAATATAAGATAGAATTTAGTATTACACCAAACTTTTTTAGTGAAAATTATTGAGAAACCCACTGAATTGCTTTCAGCCTGTCCTTTAACTCAAAAGACCGCACTTCTGTAGATACAAAAAAGTTATCTATATCCATAAAGGTACGTATCCACGCAAGGTCTGTCACCATAGCTAGTTTCTTGATCTGCTTGGAATGGTCAAACTTGAACTTGATGTTTTCAAGTAGTAAATTCAACGGCACCTTATTATCGGGCATGAGCTCACAAAAAAGATTGATATAATCATGCTCCTTTAGTTTTTCTTCAATAAGCCCATGGATCTCCTCAAGATATTCACTGGTAACATCCTCATTAACCATGATTCCTACCACATGACCCGCTAATTCAAAACTTATTGCCATAATTAAAATAAAACTTAAACTTAGCGATTATTCAGACTACTTACTATTGGAAACCAAAATATTATTGTTCTATATCCCTTGCTTCAAAACCTACAAGTTCAGAATTTTCAAAACTCACATGAAATTCGATAGGCCTGCAACATACTTCACAGTCTTCTATATAGGTTTGATGGGAAATTGAAGGATCAAGAAGAACGGATATCTCTTCCCAGCAATATGGACATTGAAAAAAATGTTCGTACATAACTATAACTCAACATTCAATAACTGGCCGGTTAACTGAAGTACCTGTAATTCGGCAAGCTTGGCATCGTACTTAGCTAGGTTAAGACTTGTTCTGGCATCCAGCAGATTTATCTGTGCCTGCCTGAATTCTATAGATGAGATCCTACCCAGCTTATATTGCTCTTCAGACCGGTTAAAATTATCCAGATTCGTTTCTACATTCTCCTGCTGCACGCTCAGAATATAAAGCTTATTTCGGTAATTCCCCAAAGCGTTGGCTATATCCCTTCTCACCTCGCTAATGAGCTGCTTTTTTATGATCTCCTGGTTCTGGTATCTTATTTTGGAATTCTTGATCTGTACATTTGTTCTGCCTCCGTCAAAAATATCCCATCTCAGGCTCAAGCCTGCTCCGAAACCATCGGTGGTAGTGGTCGATCCCGGAAAAAATGCGGTAGCCGCACTCTCATTCCTGTTCCAGCCATAGGAGCCGGTAAGACCCAGAGTGGGCAGATAGCCAGACTTGCTTATCTTTATATCATAATCACTAATTTCAAGGTTCTTTTCTATCTGAAGTAAGGATACGTTGTTCAGTTCAGCCTGGTCAACAAAACTTTCCAGTTCCAGTTCTGAAAGAAAATTGACCGTTGTATCTACTTCAAATTCACTGGCATTGATCTCCCTGTTAAGCAAAACATTCAGGTCCCTCTTTGTATTCCTAAGCCGCTGTTCAGCCTCTATCAAGGCAATACTGTCATTATTCACATCTACCCTGGCGTTAAGGACCACCAGATTATTCGCCTGCCCGTATTCAAACTGATATTTCGCCCTGGTCACCCGGTTCTGAGATATCTCAAGACTTTCTTCCAGGACATCAACATTTTCAGATATACGTGCCACTTCATAATACACGCTCATGATCTGTAGAATGGTATTCTCAATTGTCTCCCTCGCTTCAAGCTGGGAAAGATCATACTGTTCCTTCAGGCTTTTATAATTATAGAGCCTTCCAAGACCGTCAAATAGGGTATAATCAAGATTAAGGGATGCATTATAACGCGTGTTCTCAATATCACGCTGATCTACTATCTCTCCACCTTCAGGCTCCGTTATTCGGTCATTTAGATCGTAATTTGCACCAGCCACGCCACTAAGGCTTGGCAGATATCCTGAATTCCAGATACTCTGATTATTTTCAGCAATTTCGACGTCATTTCTGGCGAGTCTTATTCCAAAATTTTCCTCAAGAGCCCTTGCAATGGCTTCATCTTTGGTCAATACAGGTTGCTGTGACCATGCAGGATAAGAACAAACGATTATAAGAATAAGAATTAGACTATTTGATACTTTCATGTGATGCT
>JAWWBH010000212.1:0-5134 GCA_033721075.1 Christiangramia sp. | reverse complement strand
TGTTCCTTTTTGATAGGGCCTGAATAAGTTTAAATCCAACCCCGCACCCACAAAGTTCATCATACGGATAATCGCAATCCTCCCGCTTGGGATCAAGGACAGCTACAGCTTCAGGAATCTGATTTCCGGGACGGTGGTGATCACAAATAATAAAATCTATTCCTTTCTCCTTTGCGTAAGCGACTTTTTCAATTGCCTTTATTCCGCAATCCAGGGCAATGATCAGGCTTATATCATTATCGGCCGCATAATCTATTCCCCGGTATGAAACTCCATAGCCTTCCTCATAACGATCTGGAATATAAGTCGCCACATTCGGGTACCTGAATTTCAGATATGAAGACATCAAGGCCACACTGGTGGTGCCATCAACATCATAATCGCCGTAGACAAGAATATTTTCTTCATTTGCCATGGCCTGTTCTATACGCTGCACTGCAAGTTCCATATCCGTCATCAAAAAAGGATCATGCAGATCCTTCATTTCCGGACGGAAAAACTTTTTAGCCTCTTCAAAGCTTTCTATTCCCCGCTGAACCAGTAACCTTGCAACTGGCAGCCCAATTCCCAGCTTATCTGCCAGTGCATTTACGGTAATAGGATCGGGTTTGGGTTTTAAGGTCCAGCGCATAGAATTATATAAAAATGAATTTAGCCGAATGTAGTAAAAATCGGTTTACAGGAATTTATTTTTAAGCTAATATTTTCCTTATTTTCTTCTGAAGCTCGGGCACTACATTTTCCTCAAACCACGGGTTCTTACTGCGCCAGAAACGATTCACCGGAGAGGGATGCGGCAGCGGCCAGAATTCAGGCAGATAATCCTGATAATTATTAACCTTTTCGGTGAGATTCGATCTGCCAGGCAAATAATAGTTCGTGGCATAAGAGCCTATCACAATCTTAAGCCGTGTGTCTTCCAGCTCTTTCCAAACCTCTTCGTGCCACATGGGAGCACATTCCTTTCTTGGAGGAAGGTCACCCGTCTTTGCCTTTCCGGGATAACAAAATCCCATTGGCAGAATGGCAAAATTTTCGGTGTCATAGAAAGTCTCATCATCAACACCCAGCCATTCCCTTAATTTCTTCCCGCTCTGATCATTCCAGGCGATTCCCGTTTCATGAACTATCCTTCCCGGGGCCTGACTTATAAGCACGATCTTTGAATTTTTAGCAGCCTCAATAATAGGATTGGGGCCCATTGGAAGATGATCTTCACAAACCCTGCAATCCCTTATTTTACACAAGAGATCTTCCATCAGGATTTTCCTTCTACCACGACCACTATTTCACCCTTAGGCGGATGTAAAGTATAATACTCAAGCACTTCAGCCGAAGTTCCCCTAATGGTTTCCTCATGCATTTTGGTGATCTCCCTGGAGACAGAAACTTTTCTATTCTCTCCAAAATATTCTACGAAATTGCCAAGAGTCTTTATCAGTTTATGAGGTGATTCGTAAAAAACCATGGTTCTTGTTTCTTCAGCAAGAATGTTTAGCCTGGTTTGTCTTCCTTTTTTTACCGGCAGAAAACCCTCAAAAACAAATTTATCATTAGGTAAACCACTGTTTACAAGTGCTGGAACAAAAGCGGTCGCTCCCGGCAAGCAATCTACCTCAATACTAGCTTCCACACAGGCGCGGGTAAGTAAAAATCCAGGATCTGAAATGGCCGGAGTACCCGCATCGCTTATAAGGGCGATGGTTTCACCGGCTTTGATGCGGGAAACGATCCCTTCAACCGTCTTATGCTCATTATGCATATGATGGCTTTGCATAGGGGTTTGTATCTCGTAATGCTTCAATAATTTTCCGCTGTTCCGTGTATCTTCGGCAAGAATCAGATCGGCTTCTTTTAAAACCCTCACAGCTCTAAAAGTCATGTCCTCCAGGTTACCAATGGGAGTTGGTACCAGAAAAAGTTTTCCCATATACCTGTATACTATTTACTGAATTTATTCTCGATATGGGCCATAAAGCGCTCCTCGTAGTCTTCTTTACCTTCCCAGTTATTATAATCGGGCTTCACGATCTTATCGATGAATTTCTGAGCTTCTTCAAGACTGTTAAACGTGTTCAGTTGTGAAAGTACACGATTATAATCGGCCGTATTTCCGTCGAATAGGTGTTTGATATAAGAAAGCCTTTCATTCAGCCCTATATTAATGCCTTTTTTAAGTCGGTCGTTCAGCGAACGGGGTCTGTTATCCTTCTGAACATGATTCACCGGTTCAAAATCGGGAAGATTATCATAGTCCACTCCTATATTCCTGAAATCCTTTTTATCGTGTTTGGGCTCTTCTTTGGTTTTCGTTACCTCAGGTTGTCGTGGTGGTTGCGGAGTATTGATATGATTCATCATAGTATCCACCTTCTCGGTTTCAGGTGGCATCTGGGCAACAATATCCTTTATCTTTTCGGTATTGGGTTCTGTGATGGATTCAGAATCTTCATTATATTCAGTGCCGTCAGGATAAAATTCATCATAAGACTGGGTATGGGCGATCCTTTGTGGCAACTGTATTTCTTCCTCTTCTGCCTCTTCCGCTTCTGAAAAATCCTCTTCCAGATGTCTCTCAGTAAAAGCCAGTAAGGTAAGTTTCTCATAAAGGTCCCTGGCCTTCCTCTTTAATTCTTCAACATCCCTATTGCCCTTACTTTGAAGAATATCTTCGGCAATTTGGATCAAGTCGGCTTCGATTTTATTTTTCATCTGTTAAAATTTTTATCCTCTATTCGTCAAATACAACGGCGGGTAGAACATATGCATTGTATGCAAATTTTCTGCCACTTTCATTTTATAACTTTAACGATTAGCCCCTGTCCAGGGTTGTATTTTTAATAAATTTGTTCCACCTTTATGCGAAAGCGGTTTTTACCGTTTCGACTTGAAAAATACAAAATGTTTCTCGAAAATACAGTAAATCACGAAGAGCAATTTGGCTGGATAGAAGTAATTTGTGGCTCGATGTTTTCCGGTAAAACCGAAGAACTCATCCGTAGACTTAAGCGTGCAAAATTTGCAAAGCAGAATGTAGAGATCTTCAAACCCGCCATAGATACGCGATATGATGAAGAAATGGTGGTTTCTCATGATTCTAATGAAATAAGATCCACCCCTGTTCCTTCGGCTTCTACCATTCGTATTCTGGCCGATGGATGTGATGTGGTGGGAATTGATGAAGCTCAGTTCTTTGATGATGAGATTGTAACGGTTTGTAATGATCTTGCCAATCAGGGAATTCGCGTTATCGTGGCCGGACTGGACATGGATTTTAAGGGAAATCCTTTCGGGCCAATGCCTAATTTGATGGCAACGGCCGAATATGTCACCAAGGTTCATGCGGTATGCACCAGAACAGGTAACCTTGCACAGTTCAGTTACCGTAAGGCGATCAACGATGAGCTTGTTTTCCTTGGCGAGAATGAAGAGTATGAGCCTTTAAGCCGTGCAGCCTATTATAAAGCAATGTTGAAGGAACGCGTCAAAAAGATTGACGTTAAGGACCCTGAAGAATTAAATAAACCGAAAGAAGAAAATGCCTGAAGCCAAAGAAACCGTCCTGGAGATAGATCTTGGGGCACTGGCACATAATTACCGATATTTAAGATCAAAAATAGAGAGTGATGTAAAATTCCTTTCAGTCGTCAAGGCGCATGCCTATGGGAGTGATTCGGTAGTGATCGCCAGGAAACTGGAAGAACTGGGAACCGACTATTTTGCGGTTGCCTATGTCGAAGAAGGTATAAGGCTTCGTGAAAACGGGATCACCAAACCAATCCTGGTATTGCACCCACAATTCACTCATTTTGAAAAGATCATTGAACATTGCCTGGAGCCAAATCTTTACAGTGAAAAGATCCTTCGTTCATTTATAAGCACTGCTGAAAAGCTAAAGCAAAAGCACTACCCCGTTCATATAAAACTGAATACAGGTCTTAACCGGCTTGGGTTCGATCAACCTGAAATTCCTCTGGTAGCCGATCTTATCACTAATACAAGCACATTAAAAGTCGCTTCGATCTTTTCTCACCTGGCTGCCAGTGAAGACTGGCGTGAAAGAGATTTCACGGTTGGCCAGATCGAGCTTTTCAGAAAAATGAGCTGGCAACTGGTTGAAAAACTTGGTTACGAACCCCTGCTACATATTTGTAACACTTCAGGCCTGATCAATTATCCTAAAGCTGCATTCAGCATGGTGAGAAGCGGAATCGGACTTTATGGCTATGGCAATGATGAAAATGTGGATCCGGAACTAAAGCCCATTGGAGCTCTTAAAACCATCATTTCCCAGATAAGAAAATTAGACAGGGGAGCCACTGTTGGTTACAACCGGGCATTCAAGGTTGAAAAATCAAGCAGGATCGCTACCCTCCCGGTAGGTCATGCCGATGGTATTAACCGCATTTACGGAAAGCAAAAGGCCGGAGTCATGGTTCACGGTAAGTTTGCTCCCATTGTAGGGAATGTTTGTATGGATATCATAATGATAGATGTAACGGGAATAGATTGTGAGGAAGGCGATGAAGTGATCATTTTTGGAGGGCCGCAACATCCGGTTACTTTTGCCGAAGCCGGGGGCACCATTTCTTATGAACTTATCACGGGGATACAACGCAGAGTCACTAGAAAGATAATTCCGGAAGGCTCAGAAAAGTAAAAATTTAATTTTTTTATCTAAATTAGGCTCAACAAACTACATCAATTCGATCTTATGGGCTTTTTTTCAGATTTTAAAACATTCCTTTTTCAGAAAGATATTGTGATGCTGGCCACGGCGGTAGTCATTGGTGCAGCCTTCAATAAAATTGTAAATTCTGTTGTAAACGATGTGATCATGCCCCTAATAGGGGTCTTCACCGGCGGCATAGATTTTAGCCAGAAATTCATTTCCCTGGATGGTAACCATTATGAAACCCTGGATGCGGCCAAGGAGGCTGAAGCGGCAGTGATAACTTATGGAAACCTTATTCAGGCCATCATTTACTTCATTATCATTGGTTTTTTTATATTTTTGGTTTTAAGGTCTTATGAGAAGACCAAGAAAAAAGAAAATGTAGAAGAAGCTCCGGCTCCAAAAGGACCTACCCAGGAAGAGATCCTGTTGGAAATAAGAGACGAACTGAAAAAACAG
>JAWWBH010000211.1:0-5135 GCA_033721075.1 Christiangramia sp. | reverse complement strand
TAGCAATACCGTCACCTACGGTTAGAACGGTACCTACTTCGTCTAGAGAGGCCTTGGATTCAAAACCTGATAATTGTTGTTTTAATATTGCTGATACTTCAGCAGGATTTACTTCTGCCATAATTATTCAAGATAAAATGGTACGACTATAGTCTACCGGTTTTAATTAAATTTTTGATACGTATGTGTTGTCTTTTAATTCTCTTTTTAGCCTGGTGAGGTCTCCAGATACGCTTGCATCATATTGCAAGTCTCCTATTCTTAATATAAAACCACCTATAATATCCTCGTCCACAATATTTTTGATAGTGGCTTTAGAACCTGTAAGTTCCTTTACCTTTAAAAGAACAGCCGATTCAAGGTCTTTATTTAGAGGCACAGCAGTGGTTACAACTGCCTGCCGTATATTGTTCATTTCATTATACTGAATGATATATTGTCTGGCTACAAGATGAAGAATCTCTATTCTTCCATTTTCAAGCAATATATCTATAGCGCCTTTTGTTACTCCATCCAGGTCCTTGAAAATCTCTAGTAAAGCACTTTTCTTAATGCTATTTTTAACAACAGGACTTGTAAGCATATTCTCAAGGTCCCGGCTATTAAGCACTGTGCGGGAAATTGAGTGCATATCTTTTTCTACGGCTTCTGCCGCTTTCTTATCCTTTGCTAATGAAAGGATCGCCTTTGCATATCTTTGGGCAGCTCTGGTTCCTCTCATAGTTTAGTTAAGCTTAGCGTCACCAAGGATCTTCTCGATCATTCGGTGTTGTTCTTCTTTGCCTGATAATTCCTTACGCACTACTTTCTCAGCGATCTCAATTGAAAGTTCAGCAACCTGATTCTTCAATTCGGCCATAGCAGACTGCTTTTCCTGCTCAATACTTCTTTTAGCATCGGCAACAATCTTGTCGGCTTTAGCCTTAGCTTCCTCCGCAGCATCTGCAATGGTCTTTTCTTTTAACTCACGGGCCTCCTTAAGGATCGCATCTCTCTCGGCACGAGCTTCCTTTAGCAACTGATCATTATCAGCCTTAAGGTTCTGCATTTCCTTACGGGCATTTTCAGCTGAAGCCAATGCGTCGTTAATAGACTGTTCCCTGTTTCTTACTGAATTAAGAATAGGTTTCCAGGCGAATTTGGCCATAATGAACAATAGTACCAAAAACACGATGGTCTGCCAGAAAAACAAGCCAAATTCGGGAGTTATTAATTCCATAATTTTAAATAATAATAGTTAAAAACATCATCTAAAAAAGTCCTTTCGCAACCAACCGTTGCGAAAGGAGCTCTTTGAATTAATTATCTTAGTACACCTAGTAAAGAAGCAACTACTCCAAAAAGAGCAACACCCTCTACAAGTGCAGCAGCAATAATCATAGCTGTCTGGATTTTTCCAGAAGCTTCTGGCTGACGTGCGATAGCATCCATGGCAGAACCACCAATTTTACCTACACCTACTCCGGCTCCAAGAACCGCTAGTCCAGCTCCTAAAGCTGCAAGACCTACATACAATAATTCCATAATAGAAAAAATTAAAAATTAAAATTAATGATGTTCATGTTCCTCAACTGCCATCCCGATAAACAGGGCCGACAGAATCGTAAAAATAAACGCTTGAAGGAATGCTACCAGCAATTCCAATACTGTTATAAATAAGGCGAAAGGAACCGAAATTCCGGCAACGCCTGCATGTTCTAAAATAAATATCAACCCGATCAAACTCAGGATAATGATGTGTCCCGCGGTAATGTTTGCAAAAAGACGAATCATAAGAGCTATCGGCTTTATAAACAATCCAGCTCCTTCAACGATCGCCAGAATTGGCTTCACCCATGTTGGAATACCGGGCATCCAGAAGGTGTGCTTCCAGAAATGCTTGTTTCCGTTCACGAAGATCAGCACCAGAGTGAACAATCCAAGAGACACTGTAACTGCTATGTTTCCGGTTACGTTAGCTGCACCTGGTAAAAGTCCCATTAAGTTTGTGATCCAGATAAAAAAGAAAACCGTTAAAAGGAAAGGCATGAACTTCATATACTTCTTTTCTCCCAGCTGAGGAATCGCGATTTCATCCCTTACAAAAAGCACAAGAGTTTCAAGAACGTTATTAAATCCTTTTGGTGCGTGCTCATGTTTTTTATGGTGTCTTGCAAGTCCTATCCAGAAGAAAAGAATCATCAGAATAACCGTAAGGAACATTGCAGCCACATTCTTTGTAATAGAAAGGTCCCATGGCTTGCTCGCATTCACAGGATGATGCTCTGCATCAAACTCTACAGATTCCGCATCAGCATTCAACCGATAAATATCCTCATGCAGATTTACGAAGCGCATTCCGTCTTTTTCCACGATGTGATGCCCCTCAGTATCATGGTGAAATTCACTAGACATAAATGTCACCAGACCATTTTCAGTATAAAGTATTACAGGAAGTGGCAGGGTAATAGAATTTTCCCCTTCTCCAAAAAAATGCCAACCATGCGCATCACCAATATGGTGCATAATCATCTCGGTAGCATTAAATTCTTTTTCTTCACCGGGAGTTTCACCCTCTTTACTCTCACCAGCAAATATGTTTAGCGGGAGCAAGGTAAAGCCTAGTGCAAGGATCACTATAATCTTGAAAGATTTATGTGCTGTCATAGTACCTGTTCTACTTAAAAATTATGGCCTCTAAATTTCCGTGCAAAGGTATACTTTTAATTTTTATCTGAAAGTACCACTTCTAATTTTTTAGGTCTTTCAATAATTTTAACGATTTTACTGAAAGACAGTCGGTTATTTAATGTTGATCAGTCTTACAGCATAAATAGTCTCAAAGATGAGGAATAAAAAATAGGGGATAAAAAAGGCGATCATATCCTGAAAAGGATTTGCTACATCGCTGAGCATCATAGGAAGAAGAAAAATAACAGCAGCCAGCATCTTAAAAAGACTGCAGCCCATAAAAGCAAATCCAGTTTTATCTCTGAACGTGTTATGGACATAAATGAGGAATAGGTAGATTAGCAAGGTCGCAATTACATGAAATCCATAGATCCATACCGTGCTATAATACAAATTGGTTTCCAGGAAATAATTCACAAGAGTGAACTGTATACCAAATAGCAACAATGAAAATGGGATAAAGAAACGGAGAAATGGAATAAGCCTGTCTTTCATTGTTATTCGTCTTCATTCAGGTTTTTGACTCCTCTGTATACCTGATAAAGAGCGATGAACACACCAAGAAGTGACAGGGAAATAGTATAAACCGAGTATCTATTGGGATATTTGCCATCAAGCCATACCCCAACAAAAACTCCTGCAGCTATCGTAATTCCCATTTGAAATGCAATATTTACAAACTGGAGATACTTATTACGCTGATCTTTTTTCATCATTATTTTTAAGAGGCTTCAATCCCCCATTCATTTCACAGGTTGCATTAAAAACTGCTCCGGGTTCAACGGCAAGTTTACCCGCAACCACTTCGCCTTCAATATTTGCCGGACTTCTTAAGCTTAAAGTTCCTTTGACAAACAATTTGCCTTTGAACTTTCCTTCGATATCAGCATTTTCACATTCCAGAGTCCCATTTATTAGGCCTCCTTCACTAATTACAACTTTTCCTGGAGTCTTTAAGCTTCCTTCAAGTGTTCCTTCAATTCTAAAGCATCCTTTTCCTGAAATTTCTCCACTAATAAGAGTGCCGGCAGCGATACGGTTTTGTTGGTTTTGATCGGTTGTAGGTTTGATTTTTTTGGGGTCTGAGAACATAGTAGTAGGGTTTAGTTATTGTCCAGGTAAGTTCTTAAATTTTTCTTAATTTGTACAATTCTATAATTTTCCGTGGACAAAACAAAGGCTTCCCTCTCTATTTTATAATTTTTATTTTTTTTCAATAATTCCTCAAACCCCAGTGCTTTAGATTCGGTTTCCAATCCATGCACAACCACAAATGATTGCTCAGGACTATAAACATCTATAGATACTGAGAGCTGGGAATAATTAAGTTCTGCTATGGCTTCTTCTAATGAACCTTTAAGTTTTTCTGCACTATCTCTTTCAGTTTCCTCAAGCGGGTAAATAAGTTTAAAATTAGTCTGAAGGCTGTCCCTGTTTAATTCCTGTACCTTTAACTCAGGAATACTTGTGTTAAGAAGTCTCTGAGCCTTACGGCCTTCCTCTGTCTGCGGATAGGTAAGCGCTACATAATTAAGTGCCTGCTCATATGCATCGAGTCCAAGAAGCCTGGCAGTAGCCTGAGCTTTAAGAAGCTCAAGTTTAGGAATTATAGGGTCGCCGGTAAAAGTTGAGATATACTCATTTGCCTTACTTATAACATATTCATACCTCTGAGCCTCATACTCTTTGAACAGATTTTTATATAAAAGGTCGGGGCTGTTTTCATCCTGCTGCACACTCTCAGGATTCAGAATAAAGGCTGCATAACGGGAATCCGGATAATTCTGTAGTATGTCATTCTTAAACTGCTCCTGCTTTCTTAGATCCCCCTGTGCCCCATAAATCTTATAAAGATTGTACTTAGCCGGAAGTATAAGACGTTCTGCAGGATCATTTTCTAAAAGGAATTCAAGCCTTTCTGCGGCAAGATCGTATTCTCCATAATTTTCATTATAAATGATCCCAAGCTGATAATAGGCCAGGTTACGCTGGGTAGCCAGACTATCCAGTACATGTCTTTCCCCCGGGATCCTCATCACGTATTCCATTGGGTCGTAAAGAGGATTATTATCCAGGTTGATATCCATTATCCTTTCCTGGGCATTAATCGAGCTCTGATTAAGAGCATTGGAGCCCCATCTCCAGTTATCGGCCAGTCCCCTGCTCCCCCAGACCCTTAAAAATTCCTGGGCTCCTCTGGAAACACGAAGCGGATTATAAAAGTAGAAGGTATTGGCTGAACTTGATCCATCAGCTGGCGGCAGGGCATTAGCAGAAGGGAAGTTATTTTCAGGCCCTATACTGGCTGTATAAACAGGCAGTTCGCCCGCTTCCATTTCTTTAATAGCTTTGGCTTTCAGCTTATCAGTATAATCTGTGAAATAGGCTATCTGTTCATCTTCTGAAAGTGAGGCCAGATAAAGTATGCTATCGGTCTCCTCGGCCATATTCTCATACTTTATCAC
>JAWWBH010000210.1:0-5146 GCA_033721075.1 Christiangramia sp. | reverse complement strand
GTTTTTTGGCCGTATAGCCTACTCTCAGTACCCTCAGTGAACATGCGCTCTCTGTGAAAGCGGCTGCAAATATACACCGCCCTTTTCTTCTTTACCAAACTTTTACTGAAGTATTTTTAGAGATAATTTCAAACAAGAACATAAGTTTCTGCAATTCAAAGGTTTTCCCTGCATAAAAAAAACTTAATAAGAAAAAATTGACTTCCCATCCAGTAATTCTCAGATGCAAATAATATAATTACCTATATGTATATATGTATTGCGCAACCAATTTCAACATCTTATCTTTGTGGCCTTAAAAAATCTATATAAAATGATCAAGATCACTCTGCCTGATGGTAGTATTAAGGAGTTTGAAAAGGGAACCACTCCAATGGAGGTGGCAAAGAGCATAAGCGAAGGCCTTGCCCGCAATGTAATTTCAGCTAAATTCAATGAAAGAACAGTTGAAACCACCACCCCTTTAAATACAGACGGAGATCTTGTTCTGTTCACCTGGAACGACGAGGAAGGCAAAAAAGCATTCTGGCACTCTACTTCACATGTTATGGCACAGGCCATCCAGGATCTATATCCGGGAGCTAAATTAACCATTGGGCCAGCCATTGAAAGAGGATTCTACTACGATATTGATTTTGGCGATAAAAAGATATCTGAAACTGATTTCAAAAAGATCGAAGATCGAATGCTTGAAATTGCAAGAGGCAAGCACGATTTCCAGATGAGAGAAGTTTCAAAACAGGAAGCTCTTGATTTTTACAAAGATGAAAACAATCCGTTCAAGGTAGAACTAATAGAAAACCTTCAAGACGGGGATATCACCTTCTGTGATCATGACACCTTTACCGATCTATGCCGCGGAGGACATATTCCAAATACTGGGATTATAAAAGCCGTAAAACTGATGAACGTTGCCGGTGCCTACTGGCGCGGAGATGAAAATAATCCCCAGTTAACCAGAGTTTACGGAATATCTTTTCCAAAGCAGAAGGAACTTAAGGAATATCTCGAGCTACTTGAAGAGGCTAAGAAAAGAGACCATAGAAAATTAGGGAAAGAACTTGAACTATTCACTTTTTCACAGAAAGTTGGCCAGGGTCTTCCTTTATGGCTTCCAAAAGGAGCCGCTCTAAGAGAAAGATTAGAGAACTTCCTGAAGAAAGCACAGAAAAAAGCCGGATATGAAATGGTAGTGAGTCCACATATTGGTAGTAAAGAACTATATGTTACTTCCGGACATTATGCAAAATATGGTGAAGACAGTTTTCAGCCTATAAGCACTCCTAATGAAGGAGAAGAATTCATGCTAAAACCAATGAACTGTCCGCATCACTGTGAAATGTATAACGCATCATCATGGAGCTACCGTGATCTTCCAAAAAGATTTGCCGAATTTGGAACCGTATACAGATATGAGCAAAGTGGAGAACTCCATGGATTAACAAGGGTTCGTGGCTTTACACAGGATGATGCCCATATTTTCTGCACACCTGAACAACTGGACCAGGAGTTCAAAAATGTTATAGATCTTACATTATATGTATTCCGTTCCCTTGGTTTTGAAGATTTTGTCACCCAGGTTTCTTTAAGGGATCCTGAAAACAAAGATAAATATATAGGCTCTGACGAAGTTTGGGAAAAAGCTGAAGAAGCTATTATAAATGCCGCTGAAGAGAAAGGCCTCAATTATTTGATCGAAACCGGGGAAGCCGCTTTCTATGGCCCAAAACTTGACTTTATGGTGAAGGATGCGTTAGGCAGAAGCTGGCAGCTTGGAACTATTCAGGTAGATTATAATCTACCGGAAAGATTCGACCTTACATATAAAGGAAGTGACAATGAGTCACACCGCCCTGTA
Organism: Christiangramia sp.; assembly: GCA_033721075.1. Classification (GTDB taxonomy): domain Bacteria; phylum Bacteroidota; class Bacteroidia; order Flavobacteriales; family Flavobacteriaceae; genus Christiangramia. Next base: position 3,288 of record JAWWBH010000210.1, on the reverse strand, counting down.
ATGATACACCGTGCTCCATTTGGGAGTATGGAAAGGTTTGTGGCAATTCTGCTTGAGCATACAGGAGGTAATTTCCCACTTTGGCTTATGCCTGAACAGGCTATTATTCTCTCACTCAGTGAGAAATATGAAAAATACTCCCAAAAAGTTTTAAGTTTACTTGAAAATCACGAAATTCGCGCCCTTGTAGACAATAGAAACGAAACCATCGGTAAGAAAATAAGGGAAGCAGAAGTCAACAAATACCCTTATATGCTGATAGTTGGAGAGCAGGAGGCAGAAGATGGTACAGTTTCTGTACGAAGACATGGTGAAGGGGATTTGGGAACTATGAAGATAGATGAATTCGCAAATTTGATAAATACAGAAATCAATAGTACCTTAAAGCCTTTTAAAACTGAAGTTTAATTAAAATTTTTAGCCATAGCAATACGTAGAAAAAAACCGAACAGATTCGGCCGACAGAAAGAAGAACAACACCGAATCAACGAGAAAATCAAAGCAGAGGAAGTACGCCTGGTTGGTGATAATGTAGAAATGGATGTATATCCAATTAGAAAAGCCCTTGCTATTGCACAAGAACAAGAGCTTGATCTGGTTGAAATTTCTCCAAACGCCAAACCACCGGTAGTAAAGGTCATGGATTATAAAAAGTTTCTTTATGAACAAAAGAAACGTGAGAAAGCCATGAAAGCTAAAGCCAGTAAAGTGGTAGTTAAAGAAATTCGATTTGGTCCCAATACAGATGATCACGATTACGAGTTCAAAAAGAGAAATGCTGAGAAATTCTTGAAAGACGGGGCAAAGCTTAAGGCTTTTGTATTCTTTAAAGGTAGATCTATTGTATTTAAGGATAAGGGAGAAATTCTTCTCCTAAGGCTGGCGCAGGATCTTGAAGAGTATGGAAAAGTAGAGCAAATGCCAAAACTTGAAGGGAAACGTATGACCATGTTTATGGCTCCTAAAAAAACGAAATAAATACCTCTTCCAAATTTGCAAAAGCAATTTTGGCCTCTCCAGGGAGAGAAAATGAAGGTAAACATAGAATTAGAAGAATAAGAGAGTTAATTATAAAAAAGGACAGTAATGCCTAAGATGAAAACTAAATCCAGTGCCAAGAAGCGTTTTAAGCTTACCGGAACTGGTAAAATCAAAAGAAAGCACGCGTTTAAGAGTCACATCTTAACAAAGAAGTCTAAGAAACGTAAGCTAGCCTTAACTCACAGTACTTTAGTACATGATGCAGATAAGGACAATGTCAAACTTCAATTACGTTTAAAGTAATTTGAAGCTCTTGAGGTTTAATTAATTTATTTAACCATGGAGTCGGGCCAATAAAAGAATTCAAAATTCAGAATTTCAAATTGTGAATTATTGGATCGCCTGCTACAAAAAAATGTAAAATATGCCAAGATCAGTAAATTCTGTTGCCAAAAGGGCACGTAGAAAAAAAGTTTTAAAGCAAGCAAAAGGTTATTTCGGGCGTCGTAAGAACGTTTGGACCGTTGCTAAAAATGCGGTTGATAAAGCTATGCTTTATGCATACAGAGACCGTAAAGCTAAGAAACGTAACTTCCGTTCTTTATGGATTATGCGTATAAACGCTGCTGCCAGACAAGAAGGGCTATCTTATTCTCAATTTATGGGGAAACTTAAAGCCAGTGACATTTGTCTTAACCGTAAGGTTCTTGCCGACCTGGCGATGAATAACCCAGAGGCTTTTAAAGCGATTGTTGAAAAAGTAAAATAAAACGATTACACTCTCTTATATAAAAATCCCGCCAATTGGCGGGATTTTTTGTTATTGACCATAAGCTGTAAGCACCAGTTTTCGTGAACCTCCGTGATTGCGATGTTCACATAAATATACTCCCTGCCATGTCCCCAGGTTTAATTTCCCTCCAGTAACCGGGATCTGTACTGAAGTACCTGTTAAAGCTGATTTTATATGGGCTGGCATATCATCTGGTCCCTCCAGTGTATGTTTATAATAAGGCTGATCTTCAGGTACCATCTTATTGAAATGGCTTTCAAAATCCTCAAGAACTGTAGGATCGGCATTTTCATTGACCGCGAGGCCCGCAGAAGTATGTTTTATAAAAACCTGTAGAAAACCGGCCTTAATATTCTCTATTTCTGAAAACTGACCAAGAATCTCATCGGTGATGAGATGAAAGCCGCGACTTCTTGGTTTCAGTTTTATTTCCTTCTGAAAAATTTTCATATTGATATAAATACTATTAAGTCTTCTGCTCTTTCTTCTTGGCTGCCGGGAACAAAACATTATTAAGTATGAGCCTGTAACCTGGAGAATTTGGATGCAGTTCCAGTTCAGTTTTAGGATCCCCTACTCTATGCTGATAATCTTCAGGGTCATGGCCTCCATAAAAGGTAAAAAAACCTTTGCCTTTTATTCCGTGTATATAGCGCGCTTCACCATTCAGCTTACTCTCTCCCATAATAAGAACACCAGGTTTTACAGTGGCAGGATCGTAACTGGTGGTCTGCCCCATAAAGCCTTTTACAAGCCTGGTATGATTTTGCGTAAGCATGGTTGGCACTACATCCCACTTGGCAGAATAATCCATAAGAGTAAAGTAATCACTTTCCATTGGAATCTGCCTTTTGGCAGTCATATCTATACTGGAGAACTCATATACCATAGGGCTTCTTTCAAGTTCGAAATCGGTAAAGGCGAAGGTCTTATTAAAATCTATTTTTGCCTGGTAACCCGGCTCACTTGGATCTCCATCGAACATAGCTTCCGCTATATCCACACCTTCAGCAGCCAGTGCAATGTCAAAACTATCAGTAGCGCTACACATCGCGAACATAAATCCACCACCCACTACATAATCTCTTATTTTTAGAGCTACTGCCAGTTTTTCTTCGGAAACTTTCGAATACCCAAGTTCCTGAGCCAGAGCTTCAGCCTCCTTTTTCTCTTCTATATACCACGGATCTGTACGAAAAGCACGATAGAATTTTCCATACTGTCCCGTGAAATCCTCATGATGCAAATGCAGCCAGTCATTGAGCAGTAAAGCATCGTTAAGGACTTCCCTGTCGTAAATGGTTTTGTAAGGGATCTCAGCGTATTTGAGGGCCATTGTAACTGCATCATCCCATGGTTTGTTCCCCTTTGGACTATAAACTGCAATTTTCGGTGCTTTTTCCAAAGCCACTGATTCCATATTCCTGGAAGGACTGCTAATCTCTTCCAGAATACTTTCAGCCATATTATCGCTTATCACCTCAAAGTCAACCCCTCTTATCTGACATTCTTTC
>JAWWBH010000209.1:0-5159 GCA_033721075.1 Christiangramia sp. | reverse complement strand
GTACTGCACGAAATCTCTGTTCAACAATTTGGTTAAAGCCAACGTAGCACTACTATCATAGGGAATTACCGGTTTATGATATATCCCATCGAAAGGAGCTGCCCGATAAAATTCACGATTACCTACTTTCTTAATTGTTTTTCCGTCTTCATTTATCCCCGAAACAATTAAATGGTAACTTCCTACAGGTAGGTCTGCCCAAACTGGAGATAACGCATCATATGGTTTATTCGAGTTAAAATGCCAGCGTTGAGAATCACATAACGAAACAAGATCAAAACGATACTTGGAAGCGTTTGCAATCGTGTCAAAATCGAAAGCCGGGGCATAGATAAAACGGGTGGAGAATTCATTCCAGAAAGGAATACTGTCAGGAATTCCCGGGTGTATAGGTTCCACAGAAGCTTCACGAGCAACTTCTCCATAATTCTCCTCCCTTTCTAGGGCCTGATCATCATCAGATCCTTCCTGGCAGGATACTATAAACAATAACAGGAAGCTAATTTTCAATATCGATTTCATAATTATTTCTCTAAACCATTTTGTTGGTAGTACTACCAAGTTTTTCAATTTCAACGCGAACAACATCTCCCGGTTTAAGCCAGTTCTTTTCATCCATACCCATGATAACACCTTCGGGAGTTCCAGTAAGAATAAGATCTCCTGGCTCAAGGGTCATATGTCTCGATATAAAAGATATGATTTCAGCAACCGAAAAGATCATATCGGCCGTATTTGAGTTTTGGCGTAATTCACCATTTAAATAGCAGCTTAATTTAAGTTTCTGGCAATCTTCAATTTCATCTTTGGTCACCAGGTACTTTCCAAGGGGAAGAAATTTATCCAGACTTTTGCCCAACAGCCATTGGGGTGTTTTGAATTGAAGATCACGGCATGACAGATCATTGGCCGTACAATATCCCAGAACATAATCCAGGGCTTCCTCCACAGACACATCTTTACAGGTTTTTCCTATAACCACTCCTAATTCCACCTCATAATCAAATTCTTCTCCCTCTTTTCCTAAAGAAACATTTCCCTGATATTCCACCAATGTGTTATTAAATTTATTGAACAACACCGGCAGTTTTGGAGGTTCCATATTACTCTCCATGGCATGCCTCTGATAATTAAGTCCAACACATATAATTTTGGATGGATTCTTGACACAAGGACCTATTTCGAGATCTTCCTCTTTTAAGAGGTGTACCTCATTTTTTCTTTCCTCCAGACCTTCAAAATGCTCTATATCCTCCAGCGTTAAAGGCGTATGGGCATACTGTTCTTTATTAATTTGCGAAACAGGAATGATCCCTTCATCTGTATAAATTCCAGGTTTATATTCTCCGGTATCTTTAAAATATAGAATTTTCATCTTTGTATTTTTACTTTAATAGGTGGCTCTCCCACCAGATAAATCGAATGTAAATCCAGTAGTAAAGCTATTTAGTGGTGATACAATAAACAGGGACATCTCTGCTACCTCATCTAAAGTTCCACAACGTTTCATTGGAATTTTCTCAGTCATATAAGAAACCTGCTCTTCAGGCATAGCATCCACTAACGGCGTCCTGATAACCGCCGGTGCGAGTGCATTAACCGTGATCCCTGTTTCCGCATATTCCTTCCCCTGTACCTTTGTCATTCCTATGACCGCAGCCTTGGAAGCGGAGTAAGCCAACATTCCGGCATTACCCTCTTTACCAGCTATAGATGCCAGATGAAGGACACGCCCATAATTTCTCTGTAACATGTGAGGAAGTACAGATTTTGTCACGCCAAATGTACCCATAAAATTGAGGTTAAACACTTCCCAAAGATTCTCTTCCTTCACCAAATGGCTTTTAGTATTCGTTATCCCGGTAATCCCTGCACAATTAACAAGAATATCGATTTGACCCCATTCGGCGATCACCCCATCAATAACCTTAGCCACTTGTTCCTGCCGGGTAACATCAACAGAGTATAATATTATATGATTTTTACATTCCTTAAATGATTCTTCCAGACCCTTCTGGTCGATATCTAATACCGCTATTTTAGCTCCTGATTCCCATAATTTTTTGGAAATTTCCATTCCTATACCTGAAGCTGCTCCGGTAATAATAGCAACCTGTCCAGAAAATTCTACCATTGATATTTTACTTTAAAGGGATCGCTGTGATCCTTATTAATGTTCTGATTCAAATATACTGGACACCTTAATGTTAAAACTCTACTAAATAATTAAATATCTATACTATTTTGACAATGAGGTGAGATTTATACAATGATTGGTAATTATCAGTAATTGGATAATCATTGAAGACAACTAATCTGTAGTAATTCTAGATTCAGAATTGCAGGCCTGGCTTACATGTTTTCTACACTTTCCAAACGATCATGAAAGTTCTTCATGACTTTTGCAGGATATACCGTATTATTTAGCCATACTCCCATGGGGTACTTAGTGAAATAAGTGGGATAATCACCATTATGAGCTTGCTGTACTACCGTAAAAGAATTAGCAATAGACCTGGCTTTTGCCAAATAGATTTCATTACCTGTAGCCATGAAGGCCTCCCAGTAAGTATCGATCATAATCCCAGCACTCCTGGATACCGGCATCCACCAGTCGTATTGCTCTTGAACACATGGAGTTATCCAGTTTTCAGACCTATAACCCAGCTTAGAAGAATTTTGCTCCATGAGTTCTATCTCTATATCAATAGGTTTTTCCCAGATCACAAACTGATCTTCAGCGAAGCGAACAAGTTCTTTAGCCAACTCAGTTTTTGTATCATTTTTAAATAAATACATCGCAAGTTCACAAGCCTGCTCCCTGCTTTGATTTTCAAATGGTAAACTTGCCTTTACATCCTCAAACTGTCCTTGCCAGTTAAAGGTTTTCACAGGATTATCCATAATCCATTTCAGGGCCGCCTGAGTAGACTTGTTCAAATTATCCACTCCATACTCATTCTCTAACCTATTGAAATAGTTTATAGTAGAGGTTGGAATAGCAATATTCGGGGCCGTTGATTCCCCTGTTTCATTATCCACAAATAAATACCAACTGCCATTATCGAGTTGGGTCTTCACATATGTCTCAGCAATTCTCCTGGCCGCCTCCAGATATTTGTCTTTACCAGTTAGATCATACAGATCAAGGTAAGCGTGCCCAGCATCGGCCCCGTAGGGCATCATGGTATTCCTGGTATTCATATGGGTATCGGAAGTCTTGTTGAATTGCGCATCAAGACCCTCATATCCTCTGTAAGTTGGTGTAAAATATTCCAATGGGGTTCCTTTGTCAAAACTTAAACCTATCAGAAAATCTGCAACGATTTCAGCTAGCTTTTCTGCTTCCTTTCCCTCAGGGGTTTCCCCTTTAAGTCTCGAATAGGTCACAGCCCCCACAACTAAAGCCGAAAACATCTTGGTTGGATATCTATAATAAAGATAATATGGATCCGGCTTTTTGTGAGTTAGCCAATATCTCACATAATCTTCCTGCATTAAATTTTCAAGAGCCAAACTGGCACTTCGATCATAATCCAATTGAGGTGTATTGTATATACCTGCGAAAGGAGCTGCATGATAATACCTACCTTCACCAGCCTTACCAATTTTTTCATCTGCCTCAGACAATCCTGATACTTCTACCTTAAAAAATCCCACGGGTAACTCGCTCCAAATAGGTTTTAGCGAAGCATAAGGATTATCATTCCTGAACTGATATGTTTTAGAATTAACTTCTGAAGTTATTGTAAAAAGGTATTCCTTAGCCTCCGGAATTATATCAAAATCAAAGGCAGGGGCATAGATAAAGCGTTTTGCATAGGCATTCCAGAATGGTACTTCACCGGGAATACCGGGGTGCACAGGTAGTAGGGATTCCTGGATCCCCTGCTCTTTGAATGATAATTTTTTATTTGGTACTGAACCGCATGAGATTATAATACTAGCGGCCAGAACGAAAAGTACAGTTTGGATATACTTCATAAAATAAGGGATAATAAATGTATGACAAAAGATTTTTAAGCACTGATAATCAATTTCTTAAAAATACTATTGATGGTTAGCGACCACTCCGATTATTTCCAAAGATAGATTAAATCCCTCGTCGAAAAATCCACAAACCGATTGATTTTTTATACTTTTTTGATCTCTCAGAACTAATCGGAAATTTGTATCTTACTCGATCTTAAAAAACATTTCAGATTGAATAATTTATAATGAAGGCCTACCTACATAAATTACCTTTAGACCAGGGGAGCTCATTTCTATTTAATAAATGGAATTGTAATTTCTTCGATAAGCCCTGGCATTTTCATGAAGAATACGAACTGGTTTTAATAGATAAAAGTTCAGGAACTCAACTTATTGGAGATAAGGTGAAACTATTCAAGGATGGTGACCTTTTTTTAATTGGCCCGAACATTCCTCATATGTTCAAAAATTTTGAAGAGTACTACCATGAAGATAATGAGAAAGATGCCACTTCGGTGTTTATTCATTTTACTGAAGATTTTCTGGGAGAAAATTTTATACATCTACCAGAAATGACCGGAGTCCAGAAATTGTTCAAGAAAGCGGCTTTTGCCTTAGAAATTTATGGAGAAACAAAGGCTCAGGTCATAGAGCTTTTAAAAGAGATGGAATATCAGCCACCTTCCAGAAGAATGCTGAGTTTGCTTACTATTTTGATAAACCTGTCTGAAAGTGATGAAACTAAAGCCTTGCTATCGACTAAGTTTAATTTGAATACTAAAGATAATAAAGACACTTCGCGGATCAATCAGGTCTTGGATTTTATCATGAAAAATTACCAGCACAAAATTTATCTTTCTGAAGCTGCCGCTTTGATAAATATGAGCGATGCTGCCTTCTCACGGTATTTTAAAAAGCACACTCAGGTTACCTTCTCACAATATCTTACCGAAATTAGAATCAGCCAGGCCTGTCAGTTGCTCATTCAAGGTGAAGAGAATATCACACAAGTAGGATTCTTATGCGGTTTTGATAATCTCTCTAATTTTTACCGGCATTTTAAAAAGGTAACCGGCAAAATCCCTAAGGACTATCAGAAAAAATTTCAGCAGGTTTCTGCTACAGTTTAAACGTATTGGCAGGCAATCCGCGGATTCCCGGGATATTAATTTTAAATACCGCACCAG